>JANMSI010000174.1:0-62094 GCA_031389115.1 Akkermansiaceae bacterium | reverse complement strand
ACGAAGCGGACGCCGGTGCAGGTGACGCGGCGGGAGGGAGCGGGGCGAGGTTTGGACATCCGGGCGAGGATGCACGGTTAGCGGCGGATTGGTAGGGGGTGGATTTTGGGACGCTTACGTTTTGTTAATGAAAGGCCGCATCCATCTTTACGAAGGCCACGAGCCGCGCCTCGTCACTGCCGGAGTACGCTGGATGGCGGAGCGGGGAATTCAAAAAATCATCCTCACCAACGCCGCCGGCACCTTGAATCCCAACTTCTCGCCTGGCACCTGGATGATGCTCTCCGACCACCTCAACCTCACCGGCACCTCGCCGTTGGAAGGCGCGGATTTCATCGACATGTCCGCCGCCTACGACCCCGCCTGGCGCTCCGCATTCCGCGCCGCCGCGCTGGCCACCGGCATGATTCTCCACGAAGGCGTTTACGCCAGCCTGCGCGGCCCCCAATACGAAACTCCCGCCGAAATCCGCATGCTGCGCACTCTCGGCGCCGATGCCGTGGGCATGAGCACCGTCCTGGAAACCATCCAGGCCCGCTCGCTGAAACTTCCCGTCGTCGCGTTTTCCTGCCTCACCAATTGGGCCGCCGGCATCACCGCCGCGCACCTCGACCATCAAGAGGTTCTGGAAACCGGCCAGCAGGCCGCTCAGGCGATGATCGGCCTGCTTACAAGAGTGCTCGGCGAAAACTAGGGGGCATGGACGTCTCGTCCATGTGAAGGGAGGAGACCTCCCTTCCCCTTAAACCAACTCCGCGGCAATCGGATCCACCAAAGCCCGGCCGTGGTGAATCAGAATAAGCTGGTTTCCCTCGATGCGGGCAAGGCCTTCGTCAGCCAGATTTCTGGCGCGGGACTGAGAATCGGGGCCGAGGAGATCGAGGGAAATTCCGTCCTTGGTGCGCAAGCCGAGGGCGATGCGTTCAAGGCGGCGGGCTTCGGCGTCGAGAGTTTCGGACTCCACGAACGCATTACCGATGGACTGGACCTGAGAAACATAGCGGGCAGTGTCCGGGACGTTTTTCCAACGGACGCCATCCAACGTGGAGACGGCGGAAGGGCCGAGCCCCAAGTAATCCTCGCCGCGCCAATAGCCTTGGTTGTGGGTCGAGTGGTGACCGGGGCGGGCGTAGTTGGAGGTTTCGTAGTGGTCGAAGCCTGTGGCGGATAGGAGTCCGTCGGCGAGGTGGAAGAACTCGGCGTCGTGGTCCTCGTTCTCGCGCATTTCGCCGCGGCGTAGGGATTCGAAAAAGGCGGTGTCCTCCTCGTAGGTGAGATTGTAGGCGGAAATGTGATGGGGATTGAGGGAAACAGCGTGCTCCAACGTTTGCTGCCAGTTGTCTTTGGATTGACCGGGGATGGAGAACATCAGGTCGATGTTGATCGACGGGATTCCGGCCTCGCGGAGGATGGCGACGGCCTCACTCGCTTGCACTACTGAATGCTCGCGGCCGAGGATCTCCAGGACATGCGGCGTGAACGATTGGATGCCTAACGAGACGCGGGTGACGCCGAGATCACGGAAGAGCCGGGCCTTGGCCGGGTCGAAGGTGGCGGGGTTGGCTTCGAGAGTGACCTCGTCGAGCTTTGAAAAATCGATGGCGTCGTGGAGCGCGGTGAACAACCGGGTGAGGTGGCCGGGAGAAAGCATGCTCGGCGTGCCGCCGCCCAGATAGATCGTGCGCGGCGCAGCGGTAATCCGCGATTTCGCTTCAGCGGCGAGTGCATCCACGAAACTGCCGAGTGGTGTGTCGCCCGGAGTGTGTTTGTAAAATGAGCAATAAGGACAAACGCGGTGGCAGAACGGGATGTGGAGATAGAGTAGCAAGGAGCGCGGATGTAGCACGGAATTCGCGTGCGGGGAAGGGCCGGAAAATTTCACCTTGGAAGGGAGATCACGCCAGATCCCAGAGACCCGGCCGATGGCGGCGACATGTCACCGGGATCCGAGGGGTATTTAAGGATTTGCGCCACCCGCATGGGGGGTGTTAGTGAGGAGGGTTGCTTTTGTAAAATTCCCTTGAACCTCATGAAAACGTCCTTCCAACTGCTGTGTCAAAGTTTCCTGCTGCTGTCTCTCGCGATATCCGCCCACGCGGAGTGGCAGCCGGTCAAGGGGGGCATGATGACGGAATGGGGCCGCGAACTGAAGGCGGACAAGGTGTGGCAGGAATACCCCAGACCGCAGTTGGAGAGGGAGGGCTGGACGAATCTCAACGGTCTGTGGAGTTATGCGGTGACCTCCAAGGACGAGGCCGCGCCGGTGAACTGGGCGGGGGAAATCCTGGTGCCGTTTTGTCCGGAGTCCAGTTTGTCGGGGGTGGGGCGGCTGATCGAGCCGAGCGAAGCGCTGTGGTATAAACGGGCGCTGCCGGCGGGGCAGGCGGGGAAGCGCACGTTGCTGAATTTCGAAGCGGTGGATTATACGACGACGGTGTGGGTGAATGGCCGCAGGATCGGCAGTCACACCGGTGGGTTCACGCCATTTTCCTTCGACATCACCCCGGCGCTGAAGGCGGAGGATAATGAGCTGATGGTGCGGGTGTACGACGCGACGGAGGGCCTGCAATTGCACGGCAAGCAGAAGCTCAAAAACGACGGGATCTGGTACACGCGGGTCACGGGGATCTGGCAGACGGTGTGGCTGGAGAATGTGAGCGAGCGAGCGATCCGTGATCTGGATTTCACCTGCGACATCAAGGCGGGCACGGTGCGGGTCGAGCCCAAGTTTTCCGGCACGGCGGGTGAGGGGGAAAAGGTGCGGGTGAGCGCGTCGTTCGGCGGCCAGCAGATCGCCACGGAGACGGGGACGGGGGGGATTCTTCTGAAGATACCGGAAGCGAAATTGTGGTCGCCCGCGGAGCCGAATCTTTACGATTTGAAGGTCGAGCTGCTCGATGGTCAGGGAAAAGTCATCGACGAGGTGAAGTCCTACACCGCATTGCGCGAGTTTGGGAAAACGAAGGACGGGAATGGGAACTGGCGCTTCACGCTTAACGGTAAGAGCATTTTCCACTGGGGCCCGCTGGACCAGGGCTGGTGGCCGGACGGACTTCTAACGCCCCCGTCGGAGGCGGCGATGATTTCCGATATCGATTTCCTCAAGGCGGCGGGATTCAACATGATCCGCAAGCACATCAAGATCGAGCCGCGGCGCTACTACGCCTACTGCGACAAGGTGGGGATGCTGATGTGGCAGGATCAGGTGAGCCAGGGTTTCGGTCCCGATACCCTGCCGAAGGGCTCGAATCCACCATGGACGCGGCTGGCGCCGAATCCCAACGACGGCGTCTGGCCGGATGTGGCGCACGCGCAGTTCGTCACGGAATACAAGCGGATGGTGGATCATTTGCGGGACGCGGCGTGCATCGCGGTGTGGTCGCCCTTCAACGAAGCGTGGGGCCAGCATCGGACGATGGAGGTAGGGAAGATGGCGGTGGAATATGACAAGACCCGCCCGGTGAATGTCGCGAGCGGTGGGAATTTCTGGCCCGTTGGCGACATCGCGGACGAGCATGCGTATCCGGACCCGGCCTTCCCGATTGGCGACCAGCGTTTCAACGATTACGTGAAAGTGGTAGGCGAGTTCGGTGGCCACGGGATGCCGATAGAAGGGCACCTCTGGAACAAGGACAGCCCGAACTGGGGCTATGGCGGACTCCCGAAGGATTTGGCGGAATGGAAGGAACGTTATGCGAGGTCGATCACGGTGCTGGCGAACCTCCGCAAGCGCGGGGTGTGCGCCGGGGTTTACACGCAGACGACGGATGTGGAGGTCGAGATCAACGGCCTGCGCACCTATGACCGGGTGAATAAGGTGGAGCCGGCGTGGCTCAAGCCGCTGTCGGACTTGTTGCTCAAAACTCCGGATGTGACCAAGGAAACGGTGCTCCTGGCGACTTCCCAGAAGGAAGTGCAGCCGTGGCGCTACACGACTGAGGCACCGGTCGCCGGTTGGGAGAAGGCGGATTTCTCCGACACGTCATGGTCTCAGGGCAAGGGCGGATTCGGTACGCGTGAGACGCCGAATACGAAGGTGACGACTGAGTGGAAAACGCCCGACATCTGGCTTCGCCGCGAGTTTCAACTGACCGGTCTGCCCAAGGACCAGGCGGTCCTGCGGGTGTTTCATGACGACGACGCTCAAATTTTCATCAATGGTGCGAAGGTGGCGGACATGAAGGGCTTCACCAGTGGCTATACCGATGTTCCCATCACGCAGCCGGGCCTGCTTCAGAATGGAAGGAACGTCATGGCGATTCATTGTCATCAGACTGTAGGTGGGCAGTACATCGATGCCGGCGTGATCGAGGAGTCGGCGAACTGAAGGCTTGAGGAGGGTGGGACTTCGGCCCACCCGGGTCGCCCGAAGTGCGACCCTCCCTATTGAAGTTGGCACTGGCAAACTGTGCGTCCATCGCTAGCCTGACGCGGTGTTTCAGATTGTTTTCAACGAAATCAGCGCGGCGGAACTCTCCAAGCTCGGGACGCTCGAACAGCTCGAGCTGTTGGAGGAGTTCAAGGTCGGCAAGGAGGATCTGGACAAGCTGAGCAGCGATCGGTTCGGCCGGATCGAGCGGGATGGCACCGTGCTGTATCGGTTTCGGGCGAAGGACTACCGGTTCTATTTCGAGGCCAAGGATGGCGCGGTGATCATCCACCGGGTGCTGCACAAGGGGACGTTTTCCGATTTTAAATTTCGCTCAAAAATGCCGCTGGCCGAGGACGAGGCGTTGGCGGAATCGAAGCATTTCTGGAAGCTCATCGACGAAGGGCGCAACGCGCGGCGGCTGTAATTTTCGATAGAATTTGCTTCCAGTCGGCGCACGGCTTGCGCCAACCTCACGAATGCTGAAATGGATCATGTATTTGGTGCTCGCGGGCCTGGTGGCGTGGAGCTGGATGGCGTTCACGAAAACGGGCACGGACATGAAGGCGCTGGAGCAGCAAATCGCGCAGATTCAGGACTTGGGAGATCCGGAGGACAAGGTGCCCGACTTGAAATCCAAGCTGGATTCGATGGACGGGGAGCGGACCATCGAGGGAATTTTACTCACTTTTTTAAGCGCGGGATTGTTTGGGATTTTCTTCGTGGTGTTCGCCCTGCCGTTCTTCGCCCAGCGCGCCACCCACGCGATTTTCGACAGCTCGGAAATGGTGGAAAAGGACGCGATGCACGACGCCCGCTCGCTGATGGCTCAAGGGAATTATGAAGGCGCCATCGAAGCTTATAAACAGGCCGCCATCGCCGAGCCGCTGAACCGCCTGCCATGGGTGGAAATCGTCAAAATCCAGAAAGAGTATTTGGAAGACCCTGCGGCCGCCGTGCAGACGATCCGCCACGCCCTGGAAAGTCAGGAATGGGAGGTCAACGACGCGGCCTATTTCCTGTTCCGGCTGGCGGAGCTCTACGATGAGGTCAATGGCGACCGCCCTTCGGCCATCGCGATCATGAACCAAGTGGTGGAGCAGTTTCCGGGCACCCGGCATTCCGCGAACGCCAACCATAAACTGCATGAGTGGGAGGCGGCGGCCGCCGCGGAGGCGGATCCTAACCGCCGAATCTAACGCCTCGGATGCAGCGGACCGGCGCGACGTGGGGATCTGCATGCGGTCGGGCGGCGCAGCGATTTTGCGACCGCCATCCGCTCTTCATCGCGGCGCTGGTGGCGGCGCTGTGCGTGGTGGCCGCAGATCTAAATTTCGCCACGGGCCTGGGTGCCGCGATGCTGTTCGGGTTGGGTGGAAGCGTGTGGCTTGGCTGGCGGACGGGCTTGGCGTGGGTGTGTTGCGGAGTCCTGGCGGCAGGTGTTTTTACGTGGCGGAACCAGGCAAGGGACACCGAGGAGCGAGCTTTGTTAGGAAATGCGGGCGGCGGGATGCGCGGCCGGGTGTTGAAGGATGCGAAAGGGAAAGAAAGTTTCTGGAAAGCGCCGGCGATTTTGTTAGGCGGTCCGCAGGCGGGAGCCAAAGTTTGGTGGGAGGGTAGGGGAGCGCTGCCGGTGGCAGGCTCGCGGGTGACGGCGCGGGGAAACTTCGGCCCGCTGCCGGTGGCGCGGAATCCAGGCGAGTTCGATCAGGCGGCGTGGTTGCGCAATCAGGGCGTAGCGGCGGTTTTTCACGCCGGCTGGGTCAAGGGCGAGGTGAAAACGGGCTACTGGTCCGCGCTCGGGGCCAAGCTGCGGCGGGATTTCCGCACGGCGGTGACGGCGGGGCTGGCGGAGGATTCGCAGGAAGCGGTGGTGATCCGCGCAGTGGTGATCGGCGAGCAGCCGCCCGATGCGGATGAGCTGGTTGCGGCTTTTCGCAACAGCGGGACGCTGCACGCATTCTCGGTCAGCGGGCTGCATGTGGCGATGGTTGGGACGATCGCATGGTTTTTTCTCAGGTTCCTCGGAGTGCCGCGACGCTGGGCGGTGCTGGTCCTGCTGCCGTTGATTTTCGGCTACTCGTGGCTCACGGGAAACAGCCCGCCGGCGGTGCGCTCGGCGTGGATGGCGGCGGTGTTTCTCGGAGCCTTCGTTTCACGGCGGCGGCCGGATCTTCTGAACGCGCTGGGCGCGGTGCTGTTAGCCGCGATGCTGTGGGACGGGCGGCTGCTGTTTCAGCCGGGCGTGCAGCTTTCCTACGGCGTGGTGGCGGCCATCGCCATTGGCGCGGGGTGGGGGACGCGGTTGTTTTCATGGATCGCGAAGCCGGAACTCTATCTGCCGGTGACGTTGATGAACCGGCGGCAAAGGGCGTGGTTGTGGCTGCGCCGGTTCGTCGCGCAATCGCTCGGAGTGTCGCTGGTGGCCGGCATCGGCTCGACGCCTCTAACGGCGTTTCACTTCGGGCTGGTGACGCCGGTCTCGGTGCTGGCCGGGGTGTTTTTCGTGCCGCTGGTGTTCGCTTTGCTGAGCCTTTCGCTGTTTGCGGTGGCGCTCTCGCCAGTGCTACCGGCGGCAACCAGGTTGGTAAACCGGGCAAACGGGTATGTGGCCAACGGCTGCGTGCTAACCGCGCGAGGCTTCGCTGCGGTGCCGGGCGGGCATTTTCAACTGCGGCAGGACAGCCGGCCGTTTCTGCTGGTTTACGATCTCGATCATGGCGCGGGCGCGGCGTGCTTCTCGGGCGGCGACAGTGGCGCGGTGCTGATCGACTGCGCGGATCGATATGGTTTCAAGCGGCGGGTCGCCCCGTCGTTGCGACGGCTTGGGGTCGCGCCGGACTCCGTGGTGGTGAGTCACCCGGACGGCGGTCACCTCGGCGGCGGCCCGGCGGTCTGGGAAATTCTGCCCATCCGGCAGGTGTTGCTGCCGGTCGAGCGATCGCGCAGCCCGGCATTCAGGTCATGGGTCGGCGACGCACCCAAGGCTGGAATCACGACGATGCAGGCGAAGGACTATCAGAATTTGCCGATGCCGGACGGCGCGCGGCTGGAAATTCTCCATGTCCCCGATCCGCGCTCGCAGAATGCCCTCGCCGACGACCGCGTCGCGATTTTCCGGCTGCATTGGCGGGGCTGGAAATTGCTGTTCACGAGCGATGCCGGGATGGGCACGGAGTTGGAAATGCTGGACGCCCGTCGCGACTTGTCGGCCGATGTGATCATCGCCGGCCGCCATGCCGGCGACGCGACGCTGTGCGATCGGTTTCTCGATGCCGTGAATCCCCAAGCGATCATCGCGTCGCATGCGGATTTCCCGCCCGAAGAGAATCTGAAGCCGCAAACGGTGAAATACTGGAGTTCCCGAGGCATCGAGGTGATGCACCAAGGCCAATCCGGCGGCGTCACCATCCGGGTGGACGACACGGGAAATCTGCGGCTGGAAGGCTACGCGGATCGATCCGTGGTGATCCTCAAGCGTCGCTGAGGGGCTTGCGGCAGCGCAGTCGCCACATCCATTTCCCCTCGCTCTCCCAGAGCTGTTGGAAATCCGTCTTCGGATAGAAAAACGAATCTTGCGTCCATTCCAGCAGCTCGAATTTCCCGAACTCCGTCACTTTTTCCGCCGCCCAGTGGAAATAGTCCTCGTGGTCGGTCATGAACATGAACTCCCCGCCGGGCAGCAGCGTGCGCCGCACGGCTTCGAGAAAATCCTGTTGCACCAACCGCCGCCGGTTGTGGCGCAGTTTCGGCCACGGGTCCGGACACAGCAGGTGAATCCGGGACACCGACGCCTCAGGCAGCAGCCACTCCACGACGTAGCGGCTGTCCAACCGCAGCACGCGCGCGTTATCGAGATGTCGGCGCGTGATTTTTTTACACACCTTCCGCACCCGGCCTAACAAGCGCTCGGTTCCCAGGAAATCCCGCTCAGGGAACTCCCGCGCCATTTCCATCAGGAACGAGCCGTCGCCGCAGCCGAGGTCGATTTCCAACGGCCGGTCGCCCCGGCAAATTTCCGCCCGCTCCAGTTTCCTGAAATAGTCCCCCGGCACGAGTTCCCCCGCCATCGCCGGCCGCGGAAGGATATTAAAAGGCTGCATCGCGATCACCGGCCCATCTAAAGTGCCCGTCCGCCATCCAGCAATCATCCTCTTCCCTCATCTTTCATCGATCATCTTTCATCGATCCTAGATCCTTCCCGCTTGACGCACTTTGCCCGCTCCCTCTAGCTAGCCCGCACGAGCAGTGTCCCGCCGGACAGCCCCTCGCTCATCCAACTCCCAATCCCTTTTTCATCGTGGAACTCCAGGAAATCCGCCGAATCGTCGAACTCATGAACGAGCACGGGCTCACCCATTTCGACCTCACCAAAAAGGACTTCCACCTCAAGCTCAAGAAGGGTGCCGACCTTGATGACCTCCGCGGCCTGCTCTCCGCATTCCCCGCCGGACAAGCCCCGGCATTCGCCACGCCCGCCGCGATTTCCTCGTCTGCGGCCGCACCCGCACCCGCCGCCGCCGCAGTGGCCGACGGCGCGGAAATCACCTCGCCCATGGTCGGCACCTACTACACCAAACCCGCCCCGGACGCCCCGAACTTCGTCGATGTCGGCTCCACCGTTTCGGTCGGGCAGACGCTTTGCATCATCGAGGCCATGAAGGTCATGAACGAGATCAAAGCCGAGCGCTCCGGCACCATCACCGCCTGCGTCGCGGAGGACTGCACGCCCGTCCAATACGGCGACGTTCTTTTCCGCATCAAGTAAAGTTGATGGTCGATGGTTGATGGTTGATAGGCAGAAATTGCCGACTCTCCGTCTTTCCATCAACTCTCAACTCTCAACCATCAACTTCCCCACCATGTTCAAGCGCGTCCTGGTCGCCAATCGCGGCGAAATTGCCCTCCGCATCATCCGCGCCTGCCGCGAGCTGGATATCGAATCCATCGCCGTTTACTCCGAGCCCGACGTGGATTCCATGCACGTCCAGCTCGCCGACGAAGCGGTCTGCATCGGTCCCGCCTCCAGCAAGGAATCCTATCTCAAGATCGACCGCATCATCGCCGCCGCCGAGATCACCGGGGCGGATGCGATTCACCCCGGTTACGGATTCCTATCGGAAAATGCCCGCTTTGCGGAAATTTGCACCAGCGCCGGGATCACCTTCATCGGCCCATCCGCCGCAGTGATTGCGATGATGGGCGACAAGGCTACCGCCCGCGCCACCGCCATCGCCAACGGCGTTCCCATCACCCCCGGCTCCGACATCATGCCAGATGCCGAGACCGCTCTCATCGAAGCGAAAAAAATCGGCCTGCCAGTCATGATCAAAGCCACCGCCGGCGGTGGTGGTCGCGGCATGCGTCCCTGTTTCAAGGAGGAAGAATTTATCAGCCTGTTTCAAGCCGCGTCGAATGAAGCGATCGCTTGCTTCGGAAATGGTGCCTGCTATCTCGAAAAACTCGTTCTCAATCCTCACCACGTCGAGTTCCAGGTGATCGGCGATTCCCATGGGAATTTCATTCACCTCGGCGAGCGCGATTGCTCGATGCAGCGCCGCAACCAGAAGATCATCGAGGAATGCCCGTCGCCGTTGCTCACTCCCGAGCTCCGTGCCCGCATGGGCGAGGCCTCCGTCAAGCTGATCAAAAACATCGGCTATCAGAATGCCGGCACCATCGAATACCTCGTCGATGAAGCTGCCGAGAACTTCTATTTCATGGAAATGAACACCCGGATCCAGGTCGAGCACCCGGTGACCGAGGAAGTGATGGGCTGCGAGCTCATCAAGGAGCAAATCCGCGTCGCCGCCGGTGAGCCGCTCTCAAGCCACGTCCTTGAAGCAGTCCCCCGCGGCCACTCCATCGAGTGCCGGATCAATGCCGAGGACCCGTTCAACAACTTCACTCCCAGCCCCGGCACCATCGAACTCTGGTATGCCCCCGGCGGAAAAGGCGTCCGCGTCGATACCCACGTCTATTCCGGCTACACCGTCCCGCCGTATTACGACTCGATGATCGCCAAGCTCATCGTCACCGGAGCCACCCGCGAGATCGCCATCGCCCGCATGAAGCGCGCGCTCGGCGAGTTCATGATCCGCGGCATCAAGACCACCATCCCATTCCAGCAGGAAATCATCGCCCACCCAGATTTCGCCGCCGGCTCCTACGACATCGGCTGGGTCGCGAGGTATCTGGAAGAGCGTAAGGAGTAGGGACATTTCTGTCCCTGCATTCATTCATTCAACCGATGCTCGCGACCGCCCGCCTCTACTGCATCCTCGATCTCAGCTACACGCCCGAGGAGCGTGCCCAGGAAGTCACCGCCTTCCTCCTGTCCGGCGGCGCCGATCTTCTCCAACTCCGCGCAAAAAACCACGACCTCGCCACGATCGAGCGCGTCGCTCCCCTGCTCATCCCGCTCTGCCGCGCCGCCGGAGTGCCCTTCATCCTCAACGACCATCCCGCCCTCGCCGCCACCATTGGTGCCGACGGCGTCCACCTCGGCCAGGACGACGGCTCCCTCGCCGAAGCCCGCTGCGTGGTAGAGTCGGAGCGCAGAATTCATTCCGGCCTTCATTCGTTCATTCATTCATCCTCTCCCATCCCCGATCCCCAATCCCCCATCTCCCCGATCCCCAATCCCTTCCTCTACGGTCGCTCCACCCATTCCCTCGACCAAGCCCGCGCCGCCATGGCTGAGGGCTTCGACTACATCGGCTTCGGTCCGCTTTTCCCCACTCCCACCAAAGCCGGTCGTCCCGCCATCGGCCTCCACGACATCGCCGCCATGGAACGTGAGGTAGGGAAAAAAATCCCCGCCTTCTGCATCGGCGGCATCACCCCGGCCACCCTACCCGCCGTCCTCGCCGCCGGAGGACGCCGCGTGGTCGTTGTTTCCGCCCTGCTTAAGGCCGCCAACGTTGAATCTGCCACCCGCCAATTGAGGGCGGCCTTGAACTCGGAACTCGGACCTCGGATTTCAGAATGAAAAAAGTGCCCTATGGACCCAACCGATCTTCGCGAGAGAACCATGTGTTTCGCACTTCGCGTGGTGGAAGTTGTCGATGCCTTGCCGAGGACAATCCGGGGACGGAATGCCGCAGATCAGCTATGCCGGTCCGGCACGTCGGTCGCGGCCAACTATCGAGCGGCAAGAAGGGCCAAAAGCGCCGCCGATTTTATCAGTAAAATGGGCACCGTCGAGGAAGAGGCAGACGAAGTCCTTTTCTGGTTGGAGTTAATCGTTCGTTCGGAAATGCTCCCCGCGAGCTGCCTTCAACCCCTCATGGACGAAGCCAATCAGATCCTCTCCATCATCGTAAGCTCCATCAACACCGCCAAGCGAAACCGCAAATAGCCCACCTCCATGCCTCCATCTTCCCTTCCGACTTCCGAGTTCCCACTTCCGACCTCAAAAACTCCCCGCATCGTCATCGGCGGCACCATTGCCATCGATCATGTCAAAACCCCTGAAGCCGAAGCCCAGAACCTCCTCGGCGGATCCGCCGCCTACGCCGCCCTTGCAGCCTCGTTTTTCAGCCGCCCCGTCGATCTGATCGGCATCATCGGCCACGATTTCCCCAAGGAGCACCTCGCCATGCTCGAAGCCCGCGGAATCTCTCTTTCCGGAGTCGAGCGGTCGGAAAGCGAGTCGTTCACCTGGTCAGGCGAGTATCACGCGAATATGAACGAGCGCACCACCCACCGCGTCGGTCTCAACGTCTTGGAAAACTGGCAGGTCAAGGTTCCGGCCGACTCCGCCGCCTCGCCGATCGTCGTCCTCGCCAACATGTCCCCGGACAACCAGCTCGAAATGCTCGCCCAGTGCGAACTCGGAACTCGGAACGCGGATGTCGGAACATCTTCTGCTCCGACTTCCGACTTCCCACTTCCGCGTTTCGTCATCGCCGACACCATGGACCTCTGGATCGAGATCGCCAACGACCGCCTCCACGAAGTCCTCCCGCATCTCGACCTCTTCGTCCTCAACGAAGGCGAAGCCCGCGACCTGGCCGGCACCTCCAATCTCGTCAAAGCCGGCCGCGCCTTGCTCGAAAAGGGCCCCCGCAACGTCGTCATCAAACTCGGCGAGTTCGGTGCCATGCTCTTCACTTCCGAACGCGGAACGGGGGAGGAATTCGGAAGTGCGAACGCGGAAGTCGGAAGGGGCATCTCTTCTTCTTCTTCAGTTCCGCGTTCCGACATCCCACTTCCGCCATCCTCTCCCTCCTCAATTCCTCCGGCTTCGAACATCTTCCGCTGCTCCGCCTACCCGCTGGAAACTGTCGCCGATCCCACTGGCGCGGGCGACACCTTCCTCGGCGGCATGGCCGGTTACCTCGCGGCCCAGGGCCATCCGCCGTACGACACTCCCACGCTCCGCCAGGCCATCATTCACGGGTCGATGCTCGCCTCCTTCACCTGTGAGGCATTTTCCACCCGCCGCATGGAATCGCTCGAAGCCGGCGAACTCGCCGCCCGGATCCAAGAATTCCGCCTCGCCACCCATTGGTGAGGGGATGGGGACGAGAAAGTGTCCCGGCTGTCTCAGCCGGTTCCAAACCCCGCTCCCGGCTAACAGCCGGGTAATCATACCAAAATCTGTAAGAGGTGTGGACGTCTCGTCCACACGAGTCCCCGAAGCGCCAAGAAAGTGTCCCGGCTGTCTCAGCCGGTTCCAAAACCCCCGCTCCCGGCCGACACGGCCAAGCACACGCATTAAAATTCCGCCCCAGCCCCCCGAACGGGTTAAAACCACCCAATTACCTACCCATTCGGTCTATCGTTTCCACGGCAGGCCTTATGGAAAAGGCCCGGAATCTCCCCAGAAAAGCACACCCGTTAGTCCCGAAAGTCACGACCAAAACGAATTTGTAAGCCATTGATGACCAATTGCTCCATCGAAGAATAGGCCTCTTCCCATCACCCGATCTCCAAGCTCCGCAACTCACCAGCGCATCACCCCTTCTAAAAATTTCTCCCCCTCCTGTAAAATTTTCTTGCGCACCCCCCTCTCCCATTGTCTTCTCTGCGTGAAATTGATGAATGAGCGAAAGAATTTTCCAAGTGACGGATAAGTCACGCTTGTTCCACTCAATTGCCTCGACAAAAAAACCCTGAAAAATAAAACCAACGCCGTAACCGGCAACCCTGCAACTAATACCTCGACTCAAAAGACCCAATCCAAACTGTCATGAAAACATACATTCCTTATTCACTCATTCTCGCCGCCGCTGCAACCGGCATGGCCTTCGGCGCTGAAACCGCATATACTACTCCGGTAGGCTATATCACTGCGACCATAACCCCCAATGTTAGTGGAAGTAGCGCGGGTTCAGCAACTTTCATTGCCCCTTCACTCGTGCAGCCCACAACGTTTGCCGGAGTTGCCACCGCATCACCTTCGGGCGGTTCTGTCATAAATTTCTCGGGCGGAGTTCCGGCAGGCTTGGATTTCACTTCCGTTCTTGAAGTTTCCAATGGTGCCCAGGAGGGCTGGTATGCAAGCATCGCTAGTTCAACCGCGAATTCGATCACGATAAGTGACACATTTCCTGCTGGTCTTGCTGCAAACGTGCAAATTTCCGTGCGTAAGTTCAACACGATCCAATCGGTATTTGGCAACAATTCACCTGGCCTTGCACCGTTTAGCACTACTTTGCCGTACGACGAGATTCAATTTCTTAACCCTTCAAGTCAAGAAGTTGGCGTTATTGTATATGCCAGCGGCGGTTGGCTTAATCTTCTGACTGAATCAGATGCAAGTGGCGAAATCATTTATCCTGGGACTTCAGTTAAAGTCATTCATCGCGCGAACACATCGCTTCCTGTGATTGCCTCTGGTGAAGTTAAGATAACAGATACCCAGGTTGATGTGTTTCCTAACGATAATTGGATTGGTCAACCAAATCCTACGCTTCAAACCTTCGATACTTTGAACTTGGGCGCTCAAATATTGACAACGGATTCAGTCAATCTAATTCGCACTGATACCGGCATTGGACAAGCAACTGACGCATTCGTGAGTTCAGGTGGTCTCATGTATAATGCCTTGACTGAAGAATTGGCTGAAAATGAGCCAGTTGCTGAGGGCAATGGATATTTAATTAATCGTCCTTCCGGTGCGGCTTCCATTGTAACGGTTCCTGGACAAGTTATCGCCCCCTAATTTCTATAAATGTTCTTGATTCTGTACTACTAAAAAAATGAAAACCAAATCATTACTACTAATTACATGCGCCGTTGGGTTCATGGCCAGTGTATCCACAGCAGCTACGATTACTATTTCCCGAGGAATTGGGAATGCGGGGATTGTCGCTCAGAATCCTGCTAGTGCAGGCGGGGCTTTGCTTGCTACTGGTGGATATTATATTGCTGCAGGAACATTTACCAATGGTTCAGGCGTCACGCAGGAACCGATTATTACCACGGAATTCTCCAGTTTATTGGCTGCGGTTGCATCTTTTGATGTCTTCGGTTCTTCAACATCGCCTACTAGTGGGACTACGCTTGGGACAATATCCGCAGGAATTACCGCATTAGGCGGATCTGACACAAGCGTATTTAATACTAAGGAGATTTACATCCTGGTAGGGAATGGCGCGACTCAAGCAGCCTCCACCGCTTTCGGTATCTTCAAGATGACTACACCTGTATTTTTCCCTGCAAATGTAGCTGCAGCGGGTTCTACAACGGTTCCTACTTCATCTACAGCAGCAATCACCCCTCTAGCGAACGCTGGGTCCGAGCCAACTCCCGGAACATTCCAGCTTGCTACCGCGGTTCCAGAACCATCCGCTGCGCTGTTAGGTGCAATTGGTGCTCTCGGTCTCCTCCGTCGCCGTCGGATTTGATTTTAACATAAATTGGAAACAGACCAAAGAGGCGGGCGCAAGCCCGTCTCTTTTCTTTATATTATTCAACGGTGTCCAAGATCATTAAGTGACAGACAAATAATAAAATTCCTTGTTAATCATTAAGTGATAATCATTAAGTGACAGACAAATAATAAAATTACAGACAAATAATAAAATTCCTTGTTAATCATTAAGTGATAATCATTAAGTGACAGACAAATAATAAAATTCCTTGTTGACGATTCTGTTGGGTGAAGGTAGGAAACAGAAATGCGTAAATCGAGGTGGTTAGCTCCTTGGAAGGATTCACAGTCGAGACCGGTGATTTATCATCTGATCTCTCGGGTGGTGGATCGGCGGTTTGTGTTGGGGGATGGGGAGCGGGAGCACTTCAGAATGTTGATGCGAATGGTGGAGAATTTCTCAGGCTGCCGAGTATTGTCTTACTGCATCATGTCCAACCATTTCCACATCCTGCTGGAGGTTCCGCCGATGCCGGAGGGAGGGTTGACAGATGGGGAGTTCGAGAAGCGATTGCTGGCGACCCAGACGGAAGCGAGTGTGGCGGAGGTAATGAAACGCCTAGCCACGGCACGAGCGGAGGGACGGGAGGATGAGGCGGACGAAATTTTAGAGAGTTACACTTACCGGATGCACGATTTGAGCGAGTTCATGAAAAGCCTGCTGCAGCGCTTCACACGGTGGTTCAACCGGACTCATCAGCGCACAGGGACGCTATGGGAAGAACGCTACAAGAGCGTGATTGTGGAAGGTGGCGTGGCGTCGAAAACCATCGCCGCCTACATCGATCTGAACCCGGTGCGGGCGGGAATGGTCAAGGATCCGGCAGAGTATCGCTGGAGCAGCTACGGCGAGGCGATTGGCGGCGGCGCGAAGGGGAATGGAAAGAAGGCCCGAGCTGGATTGGTTCGGGCGTTGCGGGCGCATCGTGGAGTGGGCGCAGATGCCGGACTTTGGGCAAACGAAGTTTCACGGGAGTATCGCATGCTTTTGATGGTGGGTGGGATAGAGAAGCACGAATTCCAGGTGACGAGGAGCGGTGAGATGGACACAAAACGCAAGCGCAAGGGGATGAACCGGGAGGACGCGGCGAAGGAAGCGGAGCTGGCTGGGGAGATTCCGCTGGCGAAGATGCTGCGCTGCCGGGTCAGATATTTTACGGATGGAGCAGTGATTGGCAGCCGGGAATTTGTGAATGAGGCGTTTGCAAATACTCGGGAGCGCTTTGGAGGAAAACGCAGAAATGGTGCTCGGAAGTTAAAGGGAGTGGCCGCGTCCGCGTCGGGCCTGCTTTGGAGCCTGAGGGATTTGAGAAAGGACACTGCTCCCGCCTATTGAGAAATCCCGAAAAGGCAGCGGCCACGCCCTAAGGTTGAGGGTCGAGACAGTCGTCCGTCTTCCAGTTAGGACGGCCAAGAGTTTTGTAATCCAAGAACTGATACCGAGCAGCAGCTTGCGGAAATGCACTTGTTCGGAGGGGTGAATGAAATACGCCCCACTTGTCCCTCGGAAGATTCGTCAACTTATCTCCCCCCTCCAAAAAATAGCAGGATTCGTGAATCGTGGAGGCAAAGGCAGCCATCGGAATTTCGAGCATCCGGCAAGTGGTTCAAGTGTAACGTATCGGGCCAGCTTGGAGACGATGCTAAGAATTTATCAGGAGAAGGATGTCAAAGACGCCATTGAGAAAGTGCAGCGGCGGATGAAACATAAAACAGGCATTCATCACCGGAGGGTGGCTTGGTCGGAAGAGGATCAAACCTACATTGGCCGCTGTCCCGACCTCTTCCACGGTGGCACGCATGGTGACGACCCTCTCAAAGTGACCACGGAACTTCAGCAGGTGATTGAAGAGTGGGAACGTATTCTCGACGCAAGCCAACGCCCTCTCCCGCCATTTCGTGTGAAGCCGATTGTGGAGTTGGCGTGATCGGAGAGAAGGGGTGAGCTGAGCTTTGATACTCGAAAGGAAAATCAACCGCCTAGCTGACGCTGGCGATCATTCGTACTGCGGAGATAATAAACTTTAAAAACCGAAGCTTTTGGAGCTTCTGCCGTTCGGCAATCGATCCATTGTGAAGTAATGGTGAAGAGCTTCAATGGCACCGTAGCCATGGGCGGCGCGGGTGATCAATCCGCCGCTCGCAGCAATTTTTTCCTTAATTGAAGGCACAGCGTTCGCGGGGCACGCGATCCTGGCAGCGTGGGCGGGATCGAGCATTTCAAAATCGTTTTGGCCATCGCCGATGGCGAAACAGTGCGCGGCGGTCAGCCCGTACTGCCCGGCAACTTCGCTCAGGCTGCTGCCTTTATGAAAATCCCGGTGGCCGAAGCGCAGATAAATTGAATTCCGCTGCCAAAAAAGGTGCGGTTCGTCGGCGACGAGCGGTTGAATGTGATTGACGATCCAATCCATTTCCTCGTCGGACTGCGAGATGATGCCAGCGATTTCTCCGTTAAGTTCCTGCCACTTCGCACCGGTGTGGCTTTCGACTTCCCGGCGCAGATGAGCGAGCAGTTTGTTGGCACGCTTGAACAGGCCGTGAATTTCCGTTTCACAGCGGCTGTTCCATGAGGTGTGCGGAAGCCACCGGCCTGAGACGCCAGGCGTGTAAATTTCACACTCTCGGGCGACGACCCAATCCGGGAGAAAAGGGAATCGGCTCTCGGTGAAGCCCTCGATCATCTGGGACAGTGAGCGCCCGGTATTGATGCCCCAGATCACGCTCTGCTGAACGCGGAGCGTCTGGATCAAATCGAAAAACTCCAGTGGCACGGGTGGATCTTCCCCAGGATTATGCAAGGTCCCGTCGAAGTCGAAAGAGAGAATCGCAGACGCCGAAAGTGGGGCAGGAAGGGTGGTCATGGGACTAGAGGTCAAGGTTGGAAACTGCGTCGGCGATCATTTCGAGGATGCTGCCAGTGAGATTGATGGCATCAACGGAATCGACGGAATCAAGGAGATGCGAGAGCGTGCGACGGATGCCCAACAAGCCTAACAGAACAAAGGAAATCCCGGTGACAGCTTCGATTCCCTGAATGGCGTTTGAATCGGACGGCCAGCCGAACCAGCCGGCGGCGACCAGCAACATTCCCAGCAGCACGAAAGAAATCCGCAGGAACGCGGGCATTGTCTGGATTCGCAGCGTGAGCAGCTCCTTCTCGGTGACGATGTGGTCGCGTTCGATAGACGCCTTCACTCCAGTCTTCAGGGCGCGCTTCTCAATGGCTTCGCGGGAGAGCGGCATGGCAGATCAGTCGGTGCCACCCATGACCGCATGGCACCATGCCAGCGCCATCAGAGAATAGCCGGTGCCGTAGGCTTGGTGATAGTCATAGAGCGGATAATCCCACCACGAGCCGTCCTTTTCCTGGCGTTCCAGCAGAAGGGCGGCGAGGCGTTTCGCATAGCCCGCCTGAACTTCCTTGGGCAGCAGTTTCACGGATTCGGTGAAATAATAGATGCCGTAATAATAGAAGTAGCCCGCGATCCGGAATTGCCCCTCGTGCGGAACCGGGCGCTTGCGGACGTTGCTGAGAAAGCCTTCGCGGTCGAGGAACCGATCCGCCCAAGTGGTCAGCACCTGATCGGTGACAGCCTTTTCCCCGAAGACGCGGAGGGCGGCGTTGCAGGCCTGAGACCGGGAGAGCGAGCCGGCGGGGCGGTTGATGTCCACCCTCGGGCGCGTGCGGTGGGTGAACGAGTAGGTGTAGGAGAAATCCGGAGTGCGTTGGTAGTTGATGCCAGCGATCGAGTGCTTGACGATCTTCTCGTTGAGTTTCACTCCCATCGTCGTGCGGGCATGGTCCATGGCAAGCAGGACGGTGGCGGTGGTGAACGAAGTGGGGATGCCCGAAGGTCGCTGCGTGGTTACCCCATCGAAAAGATCGAGATAGCCCCAGCCGCCGTTGATGTCTTCGTAGCGGTCCACCAGATCGATCTGGTCCTGGGCCAGGCGCACCCATTCAGCCTTTCTCGCAGGGTCGGATTCGCGGGTGTGGAGGCGGGAAATGGCCCGAAGCCCGTAAGCGTGGCCCCAGACATTGTAGGTGGTGGTCTGGTCGGCACGGCGAAGCTTTGGCAGCTCCGCGGCGGTCCAGATGGCGGCTTTCTCAATGGCGGTCGTCACCTCCGGGCGCGGATCGGCGGCGTCGATGATACCGGAGAGTGCGAGGCCGGACGCACCCGCGCGGTAGGCATGGTGGGCACCGGGCAAGGGCGCGTAGATGTTAAGATTCTTGGTGCGCGTGGCATTTCCCCAAGAACCGTTTTTGTTTTGATGGGCCAGAAGAAAATCGACGCCGCGGCGAATCGATGCGTCCAGAGAGGCGCGGGTGACTTCCGGGAAATCTTCCGGCTTTTCCTGAGCGACCGCGAAGGGGGACGCCGCTAAAATTACGAAGATGAAGCGGGCAATGGTCACGGGACAACGATGACTTGACCAACCTCCAAGCCGGAAAGAATTTCAGTCTCGCCCCCCGCGACGCGGCCACGTTTCACCGAGCGGCGCTCGGTTTTGCCATCGGCGAGTTTAACTGCCACGGTCCAGCCGTCGGCTTCAAAGTCGAGGGCCTTGGTCGGGATCACGACGGCGGCCGGCTGCTGATAGGAAACGAGTCGGATCTGAGCACTTGCACCTGTGGCAGGGATGAGCTCCTTGGGCCAGGTCACCGAGAGATCGGCGCGATACGTGCCGTCCGGGCCGGGTGCGGTGGCTAGTTTGAGGAGCTTGACGGGAATTTCCAAATCCTCGCGACCGGCAAGGGTGGCGGTCCCGGCCAGTTCGGCCTTGAGCGACCGCGCCGTGGCGTCGTCAACAAACGCGACGAGCGTGAGTTTCGCGGTCGCGGGAACGAAGGATGCGAACGCCTTGTGCGCGGGAGGACGACCTTGAAGAACGAGGGCCTTGACGATCTCGCCCGGACTCCAGCGGCCGTTTTCGATCGGGCCATAATAGAACACGCCATCGGCAGGGGCCTTGAATTCGCACTGCGAGCGGTCGGCTTCGAGTTCGGCCAGGTCAAGCTTGGCACGCTGATTGGCGGTCTTAAGCGTTTCCAAGGCGAGCTTGTTGAGCTCAATAGATCGCGGAATATCGATCTCGGCTTTTTTTAAGTTGATGTCCGTGTCGCGTTCGCCGTCGGCCAAGCTTTTCGCCTCACGGGGGAGGGTGACTTCAAGCGTTCGCTTGTGGTCGAGGATTTCCATCCGCAGGGCAAATTCTGCGGAAGCGACGGCATCTTGTTGCCGCACGAGGATGATTTCCTCGGTGTCTTCCGTGATGTCGTCGGCCTCATACATCTTGGAAAGCTGTTTGAGTTCCTCGCGTTGATTGGAGAGAATTTGTTCGCTGCGTTTGAGGGATTGGGCGGCGGATTCCTCGGTTGCCTTGCGCCGCGTCGCGGTGAAATAGGCATTCTCGTGTTTCGCGATTTCCGCTGCGCGGCGGACGGCATCCAGTTTGCTGGGCGCGGTCTCCTGTAGAATCTTGGAGTCGAGCTCGGCCTGCGCGAGGGTGAGAGAGCTGGTTTCGAGACCGCGGCGGGCATCCTCGATTTTTTTGTCGATCTCCTCGGCATCGAAGCGGATCAGCACGTCGCCTTTCGCGACCTTGGCACCATGTTCGGCGATGTGAACGATTTGAAAATCCGTCCACGCTTTCGGGTCCAGCTTGAGAAGCACGCAATCACCCCCTGGCAGGGCGGCGGCCGTGAATGATTTTTCAATGACGAACGGCCGTAGTTCGATGGTGACTTCACCGGCGTGAGAAGCGGCTGCGATCAAGGCGGGAATGAGGTGCAGAGGTGTAATGCGGGCCATGGGTGCGGGGCACTCAAGCACGCGGGTCGGGAAAAATCAATCCGCGGCTTTGCCTTTTCGAGCCAGCCAAATGGGGAGAAAACGGGGGCGCTTGGCGTTAGGGGAGGAAGGCACGGTGAATTCGGCGACTTCGAAACCAGAGCCTTGGAGACGCTTGCTGAGATTGGCGACATGGCGCGATCCGGCAATCGCAAGCAGGCCGCCTTGTTGCAGCGCTTCGTAAGCGGCGGAAACCCAGCGCCGTTCATCCACCCAGGTGCGATTGCGGGGACCGGTGGGCGAGGCATCAAGGTGGACCAGAATCGCATGAAGCAAGCCGGCGTGGCGGATCAGACCAGCCGGACCGCAATCGGTTTCTAACGAAATTCGGGAATCGGTAAGGAGGGGGCTTTCCGGAAGATGGGTGCGGTGCCACTCGGGAATCGCGGCGAGCGGCTCTGCCACGATCAGACTGGCGCGCTTCTGAGGGAGTTCCCGGGCGACGGCGGCGAGGGTGTGGCCGAGACCGAGCCCGCAGAACCAGATTTGTGGCTGGCGGGCGGGACGGAACGGAGCGCAGGCAAGGCGGGCAAGTTCCTCCTCAGCAGCCTTGGTGGCGGGTCCGCAGATCTGCTGGCCATGGACGAAGAAGGATTTGCGGCCGTCGTGTTCCTGCAAGGCGAGGATATTTCCATCAGGAAGCTGGGTTTCTGCGAGGGTGATGCGAGGTTTCATGGAGCTTGAAGCGTGCTTTCGCGGGACGGCTTAGTAGGTGGGCCGAACGATGTCCACTCCTGCCGTGCGTGTTCCACAACGGGTGGAGGATGGTTCTGAGTGTTTGATATCCCGGCCTTTCCATAAGAAAACCCCGACCAAGCGGCCGGGGTTTTTTTGGATTTTTTAACTTAAATCAGAAAACCGGGAAACTCCCGATGGGATCACAGGCTGCCTTTAAGGACGGAAGATGGTTTGAAGCCAACCGATTTGGAGGCGGCGATCTTCATGGCTTCCCCGGTCTTCGGGTTGCGACCTTGGCGAGCGGCCCGCTTTTTGACTTCGAAAGTTCCGAAACCAATGATTTGGACTTTCTTGTCCTTCTTCACGCCTTTGGCGATTGAGGAAAGGACGGCTTCGAGGGCTTCATCGGCAGCGCGCTTGGTGGCGTCTTTTCCGAGGGCGGCTTGGATGGATTCAATCAGTTCAGCTTTGTTCATGGCAGCGACGTTTCTGAGAATGCGTTCGAAGCTTGGCAAGAGAAAATCTGTTGAATTTAAAGGGATTTTTTCCAGCGACCGCTTGACTGCCGCAGCGCATCGGGGTGCCGGCGCATACCTGATAGATGGTTCGCGCGACAGGACTCGTCGGAAGGTTCGGTTAGTTCGGGCTGAATGCCGGATCCCTTCACCGCCCCGACCGGTTCGGGCATCCAATGGCGAGGCCACCCGGATGGCGCTAATTAAGAAGTGAACAAGGCGGGGCGGGAGCGCACGGAATTCGCGAAAAATTACGAACTTCCGGGGCTTGTGAAATTTTTCACAAATAGGTCTTGCGAATGTTGGCGACGATCCTTTAAAGACCCCGCGCCCACCGTTCGCGGGTTTTCTGCATGCGATTTCTCCTCTTAACCGCTCTTTTTTGGATTCCTAGCTCATTGGCCGCGATCGGCGCGGAAGAGGGCGGCCATCACGCCCTGCCGCTCGACGCGCAACGGCTGAGCGAGTGGCTGCCGATCACCAACTCGATGGTGATGGTGTGGATCGCGGTGGGCCTAATCGTCCTGTTCTGCCGGGCGGCGACGAAGCAGATGGCCTTGGTTCCCGTGGGCTTCCAAAACTTCGCGGAGTGGGCGGTCGAGTCGCTTTATGATTTCCTCGCAGGACTGATGGGTGCGCATCTGACGAAGAGGACGTTCTGGTTTTTCGGCTCGGTGTTTTTCTTCATTCTAACGAGCAATTATCTCGGGCTGATCCCGGGCGTCGGCACGGTCGGCTGGAACACCGCGGACAGCGCCGGCCACCATGGCTTTCTTCCTTTCCTCCGTGGTGCGAATGCGGACATCAACATGACCGCCGCAATGGCCTTCAGCTTCGCCGCGCTTTGGCTTTACTGGGCACTGACGGAAAACAACCTCAAGGGATTCCTGAGCCATATCTTCGCGCCTAAAGGTAATTTCGGAGGGATCATGCTGTTAATGATGATTCCGGTCTTTCTGTTTGTAGGAGTTCTCGAAGTCATTTCGATCGCCATCCGCCCAGTCGCATTAAGCTTCCGGCTTTTTGGCAATATCTATGGCGGCGAGCAGACTTTGGAAGCGCTGATGGCCCTCGTTCCCAAGTGGCTCGCCTTCCTGCCGGCCCTGCCATTCTACTTTATCGAGCTGCTCGTCGGCTTCGTGCAGGCGCTCGTCTTCACATTGCTCTGCGCCATTTTCCTCAAATTGATCTGCGATCATGGCGAGGAAGAGCATCACTAACACTTTTAGCCATCCGACCCTGTCATGAACGGGGGGGCGGCTGGAAACCCCAACATCAACAATAGAAACACGAACATCATGGTCTTCTCAAAAGCATTCGCAGTCGCACTTGCCGCTCTCGGCGGTGGAATCGGCATCGGCATCCTCGGCTCCAAGGCCGCTGAAGCCACCGGCCGCAACCCCGGCGCGGCAACCCCGATCCTCGTGGTCTCGATCATTCTAGCCGCTTTGATCGAGGGTATCTTCATCCTCTCGGCATTCGCAGTTCCGTTCAACTAAGTATCAGTACCGCCCGCGCTGTCAGACGGCGCGGGTGGCTTTCCTCTCCTCGAAAATTTCCCATCACATGATCACCTTGCTTGCCGCCGCCGCCGAGAGTCCCGGCGTTTTGGAAAACATCTCGAAAACATTCGGATGGAACGCGCCATTCTTCATCGCGCAGGTGCTCAATTTCGTGCTGGTGATCTTCGTCCTCAGGAAGTTCGCCTTCGGTCCTGTCCAAGCCATCCTTGAACAACGCCGCACACGCATCGCGGACGGTGAGGAAAAACTGAAGCACATCGAGAAGCAGCTCAGGGAGTCCGAGGCCACCACCGCCGCTGCGATCGCCGCGGCAAATGACGAGGCCGTCCGCATGGTCAACGAGGCGAAACAAGGGGCCGCCGCGTTCTCCGAACAAAAAACCCAGGAAGCGATCGCCAGCGCCCAACAGATTCTAACGAAGGCCGAGGCTGCCGCCCGCGCGGACCGCGACCGCCTTAGCACCGAGCTGAAGCGCGAATTCGGTCGCCTCGTGGCGTCCACTACTTCGCAGGTCACCGGCAAGGTTCTAACCGAGGATGACCAAAGGCGCATCAACGAGGACGCGCTCGCCCGGGTCGAAGCCTGATTTTTTCCAATCCGCCCTTATGAAGATTTCCAAAACCGCCGCCGCCGCCGCCCGCCGCTTGTTCGGGCTTTGCCAGACGGATGGCCGCTTGGACGAGGCGAAGCTGCGCTCGGTGGTTTCCAAGCTGATCGAGGCCAAGCCCCGCGATTTCAAGGCGATTCTTGCCGCCATCCAACGTCTGACCCGCCTGGAGCTTGCCCGCCGCGAGGTCTCCATCGAGAGCGCCGTGGAAATGGACGAGCCGACCCGGCAGCGCGTCGTCGCCGGACTGGAAAAGCAATACGGCTCCGGCCTGATTTTCCAATACGCGGTCACCCCCGAGCTTCTCGGCGGCCTCCGCATCCGCGTGGGCAACGACGTTTTCGACGGCTCCGTCCAGAACCGCCTCGACCGTCTCGCCGCCGCTTTCTAACGCCTTCCGTAAAATTTCAACCGATACCGAACACTCGCCATGAGCAGCATCCTCCAGGAACTCGAACAACAAATCGCCGGCATCACGTCGTCCGTCGAAAAAACCAACGTCGGCACTGTCCGCCAGGTCGGCGACGGCGTGGCCAAAGTCGAGGGGCTCTCCGACGTCATGCTCAATGAAATGATCGAGTTCGGCGGCGGCGTGACCGGCATGGCGCTCAACCTGGAAGAGAGCGAAGTCGGCGTCGTGCTCCTCGGCGACTACGCCGCGGTGAAAGAAGGTGCGGAGTGCCGCACCACCGGCAAACTTCTATCCGTTCCGGTCGGCGAGGCCGTCCTCGGCCGTGTCGTCAACGCGCTCGGCGCACCCATCGACGGCAAGGGCGACATCGTTGCCGCCGCTTTCTATCCGATGGAAAAAATCGCGCCGGGCATCATCAAGCGGAAGTCCGTTAGCGTTCCCGTGCAGACCGGCATCATGTCGATCGACGCGATGATTCCCGTCGGTCGTGGTCAGCGCGAGCTGATCATCGGCGACCGCGCCACCGGCAAGACCACCATCGCGGTGGACACCATCATTTCCCAGGCCCAGCAAAACAAGGCGGCGGAAAACGGCAAGCTACAGAATCACAAGCCGCTGTATTGCATCTATGTCGCCATCGGCCAGAAGCTTTCTAACGTCGCCCGCATCCAGAAGATCCTCGATGACGCCGGTGCGATGGAATACACCACCATCGTTTCCGCATCCGCTTCGGACGCCGCGGCGATGCAGTATCTCGCGCCGTATGCCGGTTGCGCCATCGCCGAGTATTTCATGGATCAGGGCAAGGATTGCCTCATCGTGTTCGACGACCTTTCCAAACACGCCGTAGCCTATCGCCAGGTGTCGCTGATTCTCCGCCGCCCGTCCGGGCGTGAGGCTTATCCGGGCGACGTGTTCTACCTCCACAGCCGGTTGCTTGAACGTTCTGCCCGTCTATCCGAAGCCGCGGGCGGTGGTTCGCTCACCGCGCTGCCGATCATCGAGACCCAGGCCGGCGACGTTTCCGCCTACATCCCGACCAACGTGATTTCCATCACCGACGGCCAGATCTATCTGGAAACCGACCTTTTCTATCAGGGCATCCGCCCCGCGATTTCGGTCGGTCTTTCCGTGTCCCGCGTGGGTTCAGCCTGCCAGACCAAGACGATCAAATCGGTGGCCGGCACGACCAAGCTCGACCTCGCCCAGTATCGCGAGCTCCAGGCCTTCGCGCAGTTCGGTTCCGATCTCGACGCCTCCACCAAGAAGAAACTCGACCGCGGCGCGCGCATCGTGGAGCTCTTCAAACAGAATCAATACAGCCCGCTCGCGATGGAAATGGAGTCCATCTATCTGTTCGCGATGCAGAACGGCTACTTCGACGACGTAGCGGTCGCCGATGTGAAGCGCTTCCAGGCCGCGCTCGGCGATTTCTTCAACACCCGCAAGGGCGACCTGCTCGACAAGATCCGCAACGAAAAGCCGGACCTCAAAAAAGACGCCCCCATGGTCGATGCCGTCAAACTGGGCATTGAGGATTTCAAGAAGAGTTGGAAATAATTTTCCCCCTCCCGCTCCCAGCACTCCGCTCCAATGGCCAATCTCCGAGACATCCGCCGGCGCATCAAGTCGGTCAAGAACACCGCGCAGATCACCCGCGCGATGCAGCTTGTCGCCGCCGCCAAGATGAAGAAGGCGCAGGATCAAGCGCTGGCGGGTCGGGAATATTCGAAGCAACTTAACGGCGTTTTGCAGGACATCAGTGAAGGCTTCAGCGATGCGACTCACGCGCTGCTAGAAAAGCGGACCGGCAGCCGCGAGCTGGTGCTCGTCATCTCCACCGACAAGGGCCTGTGCGGCGCGATCAACACCAACCTCGCCCGTGTCATCCGCACGCAGACATCAGCGGACGCCGACTACGTCACCGTCGGTCGCAAGCTGCGGGTGATGATGGAGAAACTCGGTCGCAAGGTTGTTGCGGATTTCTCGGTGAAGGATCCGGTGCCTTTTGCCGATGCCCGCGCGATCGCCGCGCTGCTCTCCAAGCAATTCATTGAGGGGAATTACGACAAGGTTTCAGTCGCCTTCACTCGGTTCGTTAACACGATGAGCCAGCAGCCCGAAGTTGTGCAACTGCTCCCGGTGATAACGCCTACGGAACACGGCGATGTCACGGCAACCAACGACTTTTTGTTCGAGCCATCCCCCGCCGAAGTGCTTGCCGCGATCCTGCCGCTTTATGTGAACTTCCGCGTTTTCCAAGCCCTCGTTGAAGCCCGCGCTTCCGAACACTCCGCGCGGATGGTCGCCATGAAATCCGCGACGGACAACGCCAAGAAATTCATTAAGGAACTCACTCTAGAATATAACAAGCTCCGCCAGGGAGCCATCACCGCCGAGCTTCTCGAAATCACCACCGCCATGAAGGCGATGGAATGACCAGTTGTCGTCCGTCCCCGATTCGTTAGAGTCCCGTCATGAAAACCATTACCGAAAAAGCCGCGCAACAGGATCTGGGATCCATTGTGGAAGCGGTCTGGGAGCGCCGCGAACCCGTCATCATCCGTCGCGAAAACGGGCATTCGGCGGTGGTGATTTCTTTGGAAGTATTCGAGGGAATGGACGAGACGGATTACCTCATGAGTACTGAAGCGAACGCCAAGCAGTTGCTCGCATCGATCGAAGATTGCCGGAACGGCGTCAACGTGTTCGAGCGGGAATTGATTGATCCATGAAGGTCAAATTTCAGGAACGGGCATGGGAGCAATACTGTCACTGGCAAAGCGTCGATAAGAAAACCCTAAAGAAAATCAATGTCCTCATCAAAGACATCCAGCGCTCCCCGTTTTCCGGAATCGGAATGCCAGAGCCACTCAAGCACGGATTCTCGGGGTTCTGGTCCAGGCGTATCGATGAAGAGCATCGGCTCGTTTATGAAATCATCGCCGATACAGTCGTAATTGCCGGCTGCCGTTTCCATTATGACTCTTAAACAAATTCTCAACTGTCCTACCCCATGAGCAACACCGGAACCATCGTCCAGATCATCGGCGCCGTTATCGACGCCGACTTCTCCAAGGCCACCAAACTGCCTGAAATCTACAACGCGCTCGAAATCCAATACGTCCTCAACAACGTGGATACCAAGCTCGTGCTGGAAGTGCAGCAGCACCTTGGCGACGGCTGGGTGCGCGCGGTCGCCATGTCCACCACGGACGGGCTGAAGCGCGGTATGGCCCTGGCCGACCTCGGCAAGCCCATCTCCGTGCCAGTCGGCAAGCAAGTGTTAGGCCGGATCTTCAATGTCACCGGCGACCTCGTGGACGAAAACGTGCCGCTAGCAGATGTTAATTTCCGTTCCCCGATCCATCGCCCCGCACCTTCGTTTACGGAGCAGTCGGCGAACACGGAAGTCCTGCCAACGGGCATCAAGGTCATCGACCTCATCTGCCCGCTGCTCAAGGGCGGCAAGGGCGGCATGTTCGGTGGTGCCGGCGTCGGCAAGACCGTCGTCATCATGGAGCTCATCAACAACATCGCGAAAGCGCACGGCGGCTTCTCCGTCTTCGCCGGTGTCGGCGAGCGGACCCGTGAAGGAAACGACCTTTACTGGGAAATGATCGAGTCGGGCGTTATCGCCACCGAGCGTGACGACAAAGGCCATCCCAAGCTGGATGACAAGGGCAACCCGATCCTCATCGACGGCTCCAAGGTCGCCCTTTGCTACGGTCAGATGAACGAGCCTCCGGGCGCCCGTCTCCGCGTCGCCCTCTCCGCCCTGACCATGGCCGAGCATTTCCGCGACGAGGACAATCAGGACGTGCTCCTCTTCGTCGATAACATCTTCCGTTTCTCCCAAGCCGGTTCCGAAGTGTCCGCGCTGCTCGGCCGGACGCCGTCCGCCGTGGGTTACCAGCCGACTCTCTCCGAGGAAATGGCCGGTCTCCAGGAGCGGATCACTTCCACTAACAAAGGCTCGATCACTTCCATCCAAGCCGTTTACGTGCCTGCGGACGACCTGACCGACCCGGCTCCCGCCAACACCTTCGCTCACCTTGACGCGACCGTTGTGCTTGAGCGTTCTCTCGCCGAGCAGGCGCTCTTCCCCGCCGTCGATCCGCTCGCTTCCACCTCGAAGGCGCTCGCTCCGGAAATCATCGGCGAGGAACACTACCGCGTCGCCCGCGGCGTCCAACAGGTGCTCCAGCGCTACAAGGATTTGCAGGACATCATCGCCATTCTCGGCATGGACGAGCTTTCTGACGACGACAAGATGAGCGTCTTCCGCGCCCGGAAAATCCAGCGTTTCCTCACCCAGCCGTTCCACGTCGCGGAAGTTTTCACCAACGTCCCCGGAGTCCTCGTTTCCATCGAAGACACCGTCCGTGGCTTCGCCGAAATCCTCGACGGCAAACTCGACGACGTGCCCGAAGGCAACTTCTACATGAAGGGCGGAATCGACTCCGTGCCGCGCGATTGATCAACCCCGAGAAGCCAGAGACCAGAAGCCAGAGACCAGAAAGAGTGTCTGCGGCCGCATCTCTGGATTCTGGTTTCTGGACTCTGAAATCTACATCCCATGCCTCTCCAACTCGATATCGTCACCCCCGAGAGAAAGATTTTCTCGGATTTCGTGGACAACGTCTATCTGCCCGGAGCGGACGGTGAAATGGGCATTCTGCCGCAGCACGCCGGTCTGGTGACCGCGCTCATGCCCGGCGAGCTTCGCTATCTTCACAATGGCAAAGTGGAATCCATGGCCATCGGCTCCGGTTTCGCGGAAGTCACGCAGACGAAGGTCATTGTTCTAACCGACAGCGCGCTCGGCGAGTCGGAGATCGACGAGCAGCACGTGGAAGACGCCATCAAACGGGCCGGCGAGAAGCTCGCCACCGTCGATCACAATCTCGACGCTGAAGAGGTTGCCTACCTGCAGGGCGTCATTTCCAAGTCCGCCGCAGCGCTTCATTTCAAGCGCAAGCACCGCAACTGATTCCGTTTCACCTCGAATCCGCTTTTTAAAAACCCGCCCGGTTAGTTCCAGGCGGGTTTTTTCCGTATGCGACATATCGGGACTTCACCACACTCATTGCCATGACCTTTTCCGAACAACGGATCGCCACCCTCGCCCGCACCATGGCCGTCGAGGCGGAGGATCTGGCCGCCATCATCGCGCAGGGCGAGACACGGTCCTTCCCGGCGGGCAGTTATTTGTTCCACGAATCCATGCCCCGGCTGTGGATGGGGATCGTCGAGGAGGGTGAGGTTGAAATTGTCCGGGGAAATCACGGCAGCACCACCCGTCTTGCCACCCTCACGCGCGGCACCGCGTTCAGCGAGGGCGTGTTGCTGGACGATCTGCCGCACTCGGCGTCCGCGGTCGCTTTGACTGATGTCCGGGTCCGGTTAGTCTCGCGCGCGGTGTTCGAAAAAATCCGCGAGGAAAGGCCTGAGGTTTTCTATCGGATGGTCGGCCACATCGCCCGGCGCTTGAGCGCACGACTGAAGGCGGCCAACGAGCATCTTGTTTCCGGCCGATCGCCGGTCGTCGCGAGCTGGCGCAAGGAGCACGATTCCCTCGGTGAGCGCGAGCTGCCGGACACCGCCTACTACGGCGTCCAGACGTTGCGGGGCATGGAAAATTTCCCGATCTCGGGAATCCCGCTGCACCATTTCAGCCACTTCGTCCGCAGCCTGGCCTATGTGAAAAAAGCCGCCGCGCTGGCGAACAAGGAACTCGGCGTCGTCCTGCCGGACCGCGCGGACGCCATCATCGCAGCCTGTGACGAGATCATCGCCGGCAAGTGGCATTCCCATTTCACCATCGACATGATCCAGGGCGGAGCGGGCACCTCGACGAACATGAACGCCAACGAGGTGATCGCCAACCGCGCCCTTGAAATCCTCGGCCACCGCAAGGGCCAGTATGAATTTCTCCACCCGAACGACGACGTCAACCGCTCGCAATCGACCAACGACGCCTATCCGACCGCCATCAAGATCGGCGTGATTCTAACGATGCGCGATGCGACCTCCGCGCTGCGCGAGCTGAAGTCCGCACTCCTCGCCAAGGCCGCCGAGTTTCACGATGTTCTGAAAATGGGCCGCACGGAAAACCAGGACGCCGTGCCGATGACGCTCGGTCAGGAATTCAGCGCCTACGCCGCCACCATCAAGGACGGCATCCGTTACATCGAGCGCGCGGCGGAGGAATTTCTCGATGTCAACATGGGCGCTACCGCTGTCGGCACCGGCATCAACAGCCCGCCGGGTTACGCCGAGCTTTGCACGCGGCATCTAACCGCGGTGAGCGGGCTGCCGATGCGGCTGGCCGAGAATCTCGTGCAATCCACCCAGGACAGCGGCTCGTTCTCCCTGATGAGCGGCGCGATGAAGACCGCCGCCGTCCAGCTTTCCAAGATCTGCAACGACCTCCGCTGGCTCTCGTCCGGTCCGCGCTGCGGGCTTTATGAAATCCGCCTGCCCGCCATGCAGCCCGGCTCGTCGATCATGCCGGGCAAGGTCAATCCGGTCATTCCGGAAATGGTTAGCCAGGTTTGCTATCAGATCATCGGCGCGGATGTCACCATTTCCATGGCCTGCGAGGCGAGCGAACTGGAGCTGAACATGGCGGAGCCGATCATCGCCTTCAATCTGTTCTTCGGGCTAACACTTCTGCGCAATGCCGCCATCGCACTGCACACCCGCTGCATTTCCGGCATCGGGGCGAACCGCGAGCGTTGCCTCGCCTATGTCCAAAATTCCATCGGCCTCGTGACCGCGCTCAATCCCGTTCTCGGCTATGAACGCAGCGCGGCCATCGCCAAGGAAGCGCTCGCGACCGGCGCCAGTGTTTACAGCTTGGTGATGGAAAAAGGCTGGCTCACCAAGGGGCAGCTCGACGAGTTGCTGACTCCGGAAAAAATGACCAGCCCACGATTCCTTGCTGTTGGATTTCCATCGTTGGCAAGCGGACCTGTAGCTCCGTCTTCGCTAACGTTGTGAGAACTCGGGCCTAGCAGCCGGGGAATTTGGACGAACTTCATTCGTAACGACAGGGGAGAGGCGATCTAACTGGGAGGCCGGGAGGCAACCGGCTGGTCGCAATTTTTTTTCGTTGCTGAGTTAGGGGAATTCATCCGAAATCCAGAAGACATGAGACGCACTCATGTTCCGCATTCGCCAGCCTCTCATGACCCACTTCAATCGACTGCGAATTTCCTACCGGGTAATTGGATTTTTCGTTGCCGGGATTGCCACCACCCAGGCACAGGAAGCCATTCCGGCGATCGACTCGGGCAATACCGCGTGGATTCTAACATCCACCGCACTGGTTCTGTTCATGACGATGCCGGGCCTGGCGCTTTTCTACGGCGGCTTGGTCAGAGGGCGCAATGTCTTGTCGGTGATGGCCCAGTGCGCCGGGATCGCCTGCATGGCCTCACTGCTCTGGGTGGCTTGCCTTTACAGCCTGGCATTCAAAGGAGATGGAAAATGGATCGGGAATCTCGACGCCGCATTCTTGAAAGGGGTGACCGTGGATTCCGTTGCTCCAGGAACGAAGCTGCCTGAGACGGTCTTCATCATGTTTCAAATGGCCTTCGCCATGATCACTCCCGGACTCTATGTGGGAGCGGTGGTGGAGCGGATGAAGTTCGGGGCGATCATGCTGTTCTCCGCCCTTTGGCTGGCACTCGTCTATGTGCCGGTGGCCCACTGGGTATGGGGCGGAGGCTGGCTCCAGCAAATGGGCGTCAAGGATCTAGCAGGCGGGATCGTGGTCCATGCCACTGCCGGCGTCTCGGCGCTGGTGCTTGCCATCGTCATGGGCAAGCGGCGGGGATTTCCCGGGCACCCGCATCCCCCGCACAATCCGGGGATGGTTTTCGTGGGAGCCGCCATGCTTTGGGTCGGATGGTTTGGGTTCAATGCGGGCAGCCAGCTTGCAGCAGGCGGCGCGGCAGGCATGACGATGTTGGTGACGCATCTATCCGCCTGCGCGGCCGCACTGGTCTGGTGCCTGCTAGAGCGGATCCGCAATGGCAAGGTCGGCCTGATCGGCATGGTGACGGGTCTGGTGGCGGGCCTGGCGACCATCACCCCGGCGTCCGGCGATGTCGGTCCGGTGGGTGCCATTCTAATCGGCTCCATTTCTGCGGTGATCTGTTATTTCGCGGTCAGCCTTGTCCGGGAAAAATGGCATATCGACGATTCCCTCGACGTCTTCGCAGTCCACGGCGTCGGCGGGATTCTAGGAACATTGCTCCTCGCGGTGTTTGGTCAGAAATCGTTCGGTGGTTTGGGATTGGTGAAGCCGCTGGGTGAGCAGTTAGGTCTTCAAGCCACGGGCTTGGGAGTGACCATCGTTTGGTCGGCGGTCGCCACCGTGGCGATTGCGCTGGTGGTGAAAGCCACGCTGGGCCTGCGGGTCACGGAAGAGCAGGAGAACGAGGGAATCGACCGCTCCGAGCATGGCGAAAACGCCTATCCGATGGAGCCTTGACTTGTAATCGTCAGCGCGGTCTAACAAAAGATTCGCCCGAGCGCAGGTGCTTTCCTTTCCGCAGCGGTGTAGAGCATCGGCCGCAGCGCTTCTATCAACCGCCGTGCTGCGAGGCTGTCGCGGCAAAGCGCGCGGATCACCTGGGCGCTCCCCATGAGTGGCCCGTGGCCGAGATAGACATCATCGCCGCTGAGCGCATCCAATTCTTCGGCAGGCCAGTTGGCCGCCAGTTCCCCGGCGGCGTGGACGGATAGATAATGAGCTGCTGGAAACTTGGCACGCAGCGCCTCCAGACTATGATCATCGGGTCGAAGGTCGTGACGCTCGCGGGCGATAAGTTTTTCGCCCACGCACAAATCCAACTCCCACCGCAAATGCTGATAGGCGAAAATTTCTCCCATCGCCACCCGACCCGGCGCGATCCAGTCGAAGAACAGCAAACTGGCCGCAGGGTGAAGGTTGATCTCCGTCCGCTGCACATACCGCGCGCCAGCATGAGGAATGAACGGTTCGGGAATCCATTCGAGCGAGGCGTCTTCCTCGACCCGAAACCTCTGGCAGCTCACCGCCGCAGCTCCCGATCGCGTCCCATAGACGCGCGAGGAGGACGGCGTGCTAAGCACCAGCTTGGCTCCAGGTGCGACATGGATGTTAGTTTCCAAATGATCCCCATCGAAAAAACCGGCGGTTGGATTGACGATGTTAAGGATTAAGTTTCCTTGATCCAAATGGGATTTCCCAACATGCACGGGAGCCCGGAAATTTTGATGAGCGATGAATGGTACGCCGTCCGAACGGACCTCACAGCGGAGTTCCAGGTGCCCGTTGAGGGAGGTGCCTGAGACGGGGAATTCAGACAAAGAGATACTCATGCTTCAACCAGGCGAGAAGGTCGTCTTTCCCTTTTTCAGATTTCAAATCAGCGAAAAGAAAAGGTCGGCTCCCGCGCTGTATTTTTGAGTCCCGATCCATAACTTCAAGGTCCGCTCCGACATAAGGTGCAAGGTCGGTTTTGTTAATCAGCAAAAGATCGCTGGTACGGATCGCCGGCCCGCCCTTGCGCGGGATCTTGTCCCCTTCCGCCACGTCGATCACATAGATATAGGCATCGACCAGCTCAGGCGAGAACGTGGCTGATAGATTGTCGCCGCCACTTTCAATCAGGATAAGTTGCAAGTCCGGATGGCGGTTTTCCAGATCGATCACGGCGGCCATGTTCATGCTGGTATCGTCTCGAATCGCCGTGTGCGGGCAGCCACCGGTTTCCACGCCGATGACTCGATCGGCTTCCAACACGCCTTCGCGCAGCAGGAACTCCGCATCCTCGCGGGTGTAGATGTCATTGGTGATGACGGCCAGTGAGATTTCATCCTTAAGCCACTGGCTCAGGCGCAGCACACACATCGTTTTCCCGGAGCCGACCGGGCCGCCGACACCGAGACGAAACGGGCGTTTGTTAGGAGATAAAGAGTCTGGAATGGGCGCGGGCATGGCGGAGTGAGGCGATTTCAAGAAGCGGATTGAACCAGCCATCGACAGGCTGGGAAAGTGACTCGTCGATCTTACCGCCCAGATTGACAAGCGTGCGGCGGACGATCTGTTGGCAGGAGGTTTGGCCGATGCGCATGAGTTTCATCGAAGCGGCGGCCAGCCCGGCGACGGATTGAAAAGCAAAGGCTCGCGACGCGTGGCTAACGGGCACCCCGGACAGTTCCAGCGCGGTGACTAACAGATGATGGCTGCGCGGAGAAAGCCCGCGGTATTGAACAACCAAGGGGGTTGGGTCTAACTTCACAAGTAGATCGAGCCGTTGCGAACCAATCCGCCGCGAGGCGTCGCGGAGTTCGGCCGGAATTCGCCATGCGTCAAGCTCTGCATCCAGCGCCAGAAGCATCCCGCAATTTCCCTCAACTGCCACGGAGTGGGCGCGAGCGAAAAATGGAATCTCGAACGTAAGCAGCGCCGGCAGGATCTGCCTGCCGAGAAAATCCTCAAGATCGGCGGCGGAACTAACAACGCCGGCTTCCACCAGTTCCTCCAGGCCGAACGAATGCGCGTAGGCCCCCGACGGGTAGGCGGTGTCGTTGGCCTGAAGCAACCAAAGCCAAGGGTCGGAGGTCATGGTGTATGGGCCATGGCCTTCATCGGTGTGAAAACGACTTTCGGCTCGGCATAACTCCAACTCTCGCGTTCCAGGAGCTGGGCCATCGCCTCGTCGTGAAGGACGCGGATCGCGCCCTCGAGAATTTGCGCCGGCAGGTGCAGGTTCCCGACCTTCCACGCGACGAGCGCGGCATGGGCCGGATTATCTAACGAGATCTCATAAACCGTTTCCGGCAATTGCCGGACGAGATAGTCATTGCCATTCTGTTGGAAAACGACGCAGCCATCGATGAGCCGGGTCTCAAGATCGAAGCCGAACTCCATACCATCCTCCGCAACGCCCCGCCAGCGGCGCTTGAGAAACAGCCGGCGCTCGGCGAAGAGAGAGATGTGCCGGTGCGGCGGCAGGTCGGACGTTTCGGAGAGCATGCTTTGGATAAGGTGCATCACTACGATTTAAAAGAGAAAGTAGCGCTGCGCCATCGGCAGCACGGACATGGGTTCGCACCTTAGTTCTTCGCCATCGGCGGTGACGGTGTAAGTATCCGGATTAACAATGATTTTCGGCAACACATCATTGAAAGGGAGATCGCGCTTGGTGACAGAACGGCAGTTTTTGACGGCGACCAACCGCTTGGTTAGACCGAGTGCGCCGAGCGCTCCGGATTCAAGCGAGGCGGCGCTCACAAACGTGACCGAAGTGGAAGCGACGGCCCTGCCGAATGCCCCGAACTGCGGGCGGTACATCGTCGGCTGAGGTGTGGGAATGGAAGCGTTGGGATCGCCCATGTTAGCCCAGGCAATGAGGCCGCCTTTGAGGATGGTCTCTGGTTTCACGCCGAAAAACGCCGGTTTCCAAATGACGATGTCCGCTAGTTTTCCCATTTCGATGCTGCCAACCTCGTGTGAAATGCCGTGAGTGATAGCGGGGCAGATCGTGTATTTCGAAACGTAGCGAAGCGCGCGGAAATTGTCGGCAGCGGGATGAGATGGGCCTTCTAACTTCCCGAACTGGACCTTCATCTTGTGCGCCGTCTGCCAGGTACGGGTGATCGTTTCGCCGATTCGGCCCATGGCTTGGCTATCGCTGGACATCATCGAAATAGCGCCGAGATCGTGAAGCCTGTCTTCCGCTGCGATCGTTTCCGGCCGGATGCGGCTTTCCGCGAAGGCGACGTCCTCCGGGATGCGCGAGTCGAGGTGATGACAGACCATGAGCATGTCGAGATGCTCGTCGATGGTGTTGGTCGTGAAAGGACGCGTCGGGTTGGTGGAGGACGGCAGAACATTTGCCTCGCCACAGACGCGGATGATGTCGGGCGCGTGCCCGCCGCCAGCGCCCTCCGAATGATAGGTGTGAATGGTGCGGCCCTTGAAAGCGGCCAACGTGCTTTCAACAAAGCCTGCTTCGTTGAGGGTGTCGGTATGGATGGCCACCTGAATGTCGAACTCGTCGGCGACAGTTAGACAGGTATCGATGGCGGCGGGCGTGGTGCCCCAGTCTTCGTGGAGTTTCAGGCCGATGACGCCCGCCATCACTTGTTCGCGCAAGGGCTCAGGGGACGAGCAGTTTCCTTTCCCAAGGAAACCGAGATTCACGGGAAACGCCTCCGCTGCTTCTAACATTCGGTGAATGTTCCATTTTCCCGGCGTGCAGGTCGTCGCATAGGTGCCGTGTGCCGGACCGGTTCCGCCGCCGATGAGAGTGGTGACGCCGCTGGCGATCGCGTGCTCGATTTGCTGCGGGCAAATAAAATGAATGTGCGTGTCGATGCCGCCGGCGGTGACGATGCAACCCTCACCCGCGATTACCTCGGTGGCGGCGCCGATGATCATGGTAATGCCGTCCTGCAGCAGTGGATTTCCCGCATGGCCGATGCCGACGATGCGGCCGTGCTTGATCCCGATGTCGGCTTTGATCACGCCGTTGGCGGCATCGAGAATGAGGGCGTTGGTGATGACGAGGTCGAGTGAGTCAGCATCGAGGGCGAGCGGAGATTGCGCCATGCCATCGCGGATGACCTTGCCTCCGCCGAACTTCACTTCGTTTCCGTAACCGCCATTTTCGGCGATGAGATCGCGCTCGACCTCGATAAATAATTCCGTGTCGGCCAAGCGAACTTGGTCCCCCGTGGTGGGACCAAACATGCCTGCATAGTTGGCGCGGGTTTGCTTCATGAGTCGAGTGAGCCGTTGACGAGGTTGTTGAGCCCGTAAACCTCACGGCTTCCGGCGAGGGCCACTAACGGAATTTCACGCGCATCGCCCGGCTCAAATCGAACCGCGGTGCCAGCGGGTATGTTTAGCCGAAAGCCACGGGCGGCACCGCGGTCGAACTGAAGGAATGAGTTCACTTCGGCGAAATGGAAATGGCTCCCCACCTGGATGGGGCGGTCCCCTGCATTTGCGACCACCAGGTTGATCGTTGTTAGACCGGGATTCAGTTCGAGATCGGGGACACCGGGCGGGGTGATGATTTCTCCGGGGATCATCGGACAGGATGGTGAACGGTCACGAGCTTGGTTCCATCGGGAAAGGTTGCTTCCACCTGCACGTCGTGGATCATTTCGGCAACGCCTTCCATAACCTCATCGCGGGAGATCAAGGTGGAACCGAAGCTCATGAGCTCTGCCACGGACTTCCCATCGCGCGCGGCTTCGAGCAGCTCGGCGGTGATGAGTGCCACGGTTTCCGGGTAGTTCAGCTTGAGTCCCCGGGCGCGGCGGCGGCTTGCGAGATCACCGGCCACCACAATCAGCAGCTTTTCTTGTTCGCGTGGGGAGAGATGCATCGTCGCTCGTTATTAGAAAATCGGCAGCATGGCCAGCGAGCCTACCGCCAACATTGCGGCGCCCACGCGGACAAGCGGCCTGCCGCTTTGGCAAACCAGCACAATGCTAAAGACCATGACCGCCGCGAGGAGATAATCCAAGCTGCCATGCGAGTGAAAGAAAGCGGCTTGCAAGAAATCAAACTCATCGGTTTCATCCGGATGATCGTGTCCAGGATGGGCTGATAGAATTGCCGGAGATAGACATATCAATGTGGAAACCCAACGGAGAATCGCTTGATGCCAATACGGAGGTTTGGGGATATTCATGGTCGGCATTGTCATTCGAGCATTGGCCATGCCAAGCGCCCAGCGAAAAAACCATGCCCTCAGTGAGGGCATGGTCCAACCGAATAACAACTTGCAAAAAATCAATGGCTCACTTGAAAGTCCCTTTGAGGAATGGCTCGCCGACGACATTCTTGAACTCCTTGAGAATCTTGAATTGTCCATCCGCCCTGGATTCGCCGATGAAGACGTTCTTGGTGAGATGGTGATTCTTCTGAGTCGTGACTTTGCCGCCAGGTCCGTCGAAGGAAATCCCTTCTTCAAGCGCGGCGATGACCTTCTCGACATCGAAGCTCTTGGCCTTTTCGACGGCGGCTTTCCAGAGATACACTCCGTTGTAGGAGAGAACCATCGGCGAGCAGGTCACGCGGCCCTCCTTCACGATTCCCGAGACGGTTGATTTCTCGAGCCATGCTTTGAAATCCTTGATGAACTTGGCGTTGGCCGGGCTTTTGATGGACTGGAAGTAAGTCCAGCAACCGAGCTGGCCGACGAGTTGCTTCGCCGGCAGGCCGCGGAACTCATCCTCGGAGATTGAGAAGGATACAACCGGAGCGGTCTCTGCGGTAAGGCCGGCGGCAGCATACTCCTTGAAGAATGGGACATTGGTGTCGCCGTTCAAGGTGCTGATGATGCAGGCATCGCCGGAGGCGCAGAATTGCTTAATTTCGGATACGATCTGCTGGTAGTCAGTGTGGCCAAACGGGGTATATTTACCTGCGGAGATAATCTTGCCGGAACTGTCCTTGGTGAACCCGCCACCGATGTTCGCGAGAGGGATTCCTTTACTGAGGAGATACTCAAGCAATACCAAGTTGGTGGTTTGCGGATAGACATAGTCGGACCCGAGCAGGTAAAACTTCTTCTTGCCCTCCGCGAGAAGATAATCAACCGCTGGGGTTGCCTGTTGGTTCACGGCCTCAGCGGTGTAGAAGATGTTGTGGGACATTTCCTCGCCCTCATACTGCACCGGATAGAACAGCAGGCCCTTCTTTTCCTCAAAGACCGGAAGCACGGATTTGCGGGAAACGGAAGTCCAGCAGCCGAAGGTCACGGCCACTTTGTCCTGGTCGAGCAGTTGCTTGGCCTTCTCCGCAAAGAGCGGCCAGTCCGAAGCGCCGTCAACGACGACCGGTTCAATCTTCTTTCCCAGCACGCCGCCAGCGGCGTTGATTTCATCAAATGTGAAAAGCAGGACATCGCGCAGGGATGTCTCGCTGATCGCCATGGTTCCGCTAAGCGAGTGAAGCACGCCGACTTTAACGGTTTCTGCAGATTGCGCGGATGAAGCACCGAGAGTTACTGCAGCCAATGCGGTGGGGAGGAATCGTGAGATCATTGTTGTGGAATTTTTTGAAGTTAATAAAAGCGAGTGTTTGGAACAGCAGGCGGGAGAGCATTGAGACCGAACTATCAATAGAACTCTCCCGCCGCAACCGTTCGATTTGTGAGGGCTGGTAGATTAGAAAGCCAGGCTCAGGCCGATGCTCGTAGTGAGAAAATCATCACCATTGGCATTGTTGATCACTTGGTCATCCGTGAAGTAGTAGGCAAGTCCCGCGTTCAATGTCCACTCACCGAGGGCTCCTCCCATGTAGGGAGTCAGGGGCAACGATGCACCGATCCCCACGGATGCGAAGCCGAAACCGTCATCCGTACTGGCCGGATGGTAGTCATCCTGAAGGAAGTAGGCGACATTCACGGGGAAAGAAATGGTGGCCGGACCTGCTTCAATGCTGTGGGACAAACCGAGGACAAGAACAGTTCCTTCCTCCCCACCGGAACCACCTGCGCCAAGACGATTGTGGATGGTGAGCGATGGAGATAGAAAGCCACTGTAGGAGAACCTGACGTCGAGGATCTCTTCCGTAGCAGAGTTATAGAGCCAGTCCTGAAAGGTAACTGCGACGGTGAATTTGTCGTAGTTGTAGGCAAGCCCGGTCCAGACATCGACTTCCCGAAGCTGGCCTCCTATGTTGCCGAAGGCTGTTGAACTATCGCCTTTTGAGTTAACGTCCCACCAGGTTCCAAGGGTGGCGGTGAAACCTGCCGGCAATTTGAAAGACAGCTCTAGCATTGGGTTAAAGCCCATGTCTGAGACCGATTCCGCATCACCCCACACGTCCAAACCGTATGAAACGAAGTGAGAGTTAAAGTCCAGCTTGAGAACCCCGGAAACAACGTCCTCTGTAGGCGCGGGCGCAGGAGCGGGCGTCATCGTTTCAGCGGTGCCGGCTGAAGCAACGCCTGTTCCCAGGGCGATTGCAAACAGCGGCGTGGTGATTAGATTTCGGCAATATTTGTTTTTCATGGTCAGCTTTTGGTTTGTTAGAGGTGGGATAGCAGGCTTTGTCTGCGTGCCGTGCAGGACAGCTACTTCCATGCCAGCGGGATGAATTTCATGTCTTATGGCTAGATTCGCCATTCATTGGTGCAGCCACAGCAGTTTAACATGAATGAGATTAATTCTTGGGCTGAAGATACGTGAAAGCATTGCATTCCGGTTCTGTGGCACAGATGTCGTAAGAAACAAAAAGGCGGAAGCCACAATGGATTCCGCCGCCCATCGAGAGATACCAGGGGATCTGCTAGACGGTGAGAAACTCTTTCACGATGTCGTCAGTCAGTCCGCCCATTTCGCCTGACGCGGCGACCGCACCCCGCTCAAGAATGGCGAAGTCATCTCCCAGCTCCTTGCAGAAGTCGAGATACTGCTCGACGAGAAGGATGCTCATTTCCCCTTCCGCCCTGAGCATCTTGATTGCGTCGCCAATCTGATCGATGATGTTGGGCTGGATGCCTTCGGTGGGCTCGTCGAGAATCAACAGTTTCGGTTTCGTTAGCAGTGCCCGGCCGATGGCGAGCTGCTGCTGCTGCCCACCGGATAGCATGCCGCCCTTGCGATGGAGGAATTCCTTAATGATGGGGAACAAGGTATAGATTCGGTCGATCTGTGCGAGGTCCCGCTTCCAACCACGGGCGTTGAGGCCGATAAAAAGATTTTCCTCAACGGTTAGCAGCGGGAAGATTTCACGACCCTGCGGGACGTATCCGAGCCCACGGCGTGCGCGATCGGCGGAACCGAGCCGGGTGATATCAACGTCATGCAGGTCGAACTTTCCGGAATCGATCGGATAGAGTCCGGTGAGTGCCTTGAGGGTGGTGCTCTTGCCGACACCGTTGCGGCCCATTAGGCAAAAAACGGAGCTGGGGCGAATGGTTAGATCGATGCCGCGCAGGATGGCGCTTCCGCCAATGGATACCCGGAGATTGGAAATGCTGAGGCATTCTTGGACAAGGGTTGCGCTCATAAGCTATCGAAGTGAATCTCGCGGTCCGTCATGCGGCCTTGGATTTGCGGCCCAGGTAAACCTCGATGACGCGTTCATCTGACTGGACCTCATCGACCGGGCCCTCGCAAAGAACATGCCCCTGATGGAGGACGGTGACTTTTCGGCCTTGGGAAATCTGGCGAACAAAGGTCATGTCATGCTCGATGACGACGATGGTGTGCTTGCCGGCAAGTGATAGCAGCAACTCGCCGGTGCGATAGGTTTCCTCATCGGTCATGCCGGCGGCAGGCTCGTCAACAAGCAGCAGTCTCGCTTCCTGTGCCAGGAGCATGCCGATCTCAAGCCATTGCTTCTGTCCGTGAGCGAGGATGCCGGCTTTGCGGTGAGCGCTGTCTCCTAGCTTGATGATCGTGAGGATTTCCGCGATGCGGTCTTTTTGCTGGGATGTAATTTTGCCGAACAAGCTGTGCCAGATGCCCCGCGATCCGGCAAGCGACAGGATGAGGTTCTCGGTCACGGTGTGGTCGGTATATACAGTGGGTGTCTGGAACTTGCGGCCGATGCCAAGCCGATAGATTTCGTATTCGTTCAGTTTGAGAAGATCGTGTTTGCCGTCGTCCCATTTGAGAGTTCCGAGATCGGGCTTAGTGCGACCGGTGATCAGATCGAGAAAGGTGGTCTTGCCCGCGCCGTTAGGGCCGATGACGGTGCGAAGTTCACCTTCATCGAGATAAAAGTTAAGGTCGTTGATGGCCTTGAAGCCATCGAACGACCGAGTCAGGCCTTCTGCGGCGAGGAGGAACGGCTTTTGGTGCATCGGGCTGTCGACAATCATGGGTCGCTGGCGGGAGATTTTTCGGATGCCCGGGAAACATCATCCACTTCCTTCCGCCTTTTTAGGCGGACGATGACGCCTTGAATTTGCGCGGGAAGTCCGACGATGCCCTTGGGCATGAACATCACGATGAGGACGAAAGTGCCGCCGAGGATCAGCAACCAGTAGTCCGGATACGCCCGGGAAGCCCAACTCTTGAGGGCATTGACGCCGATGGCTCCGATGACCGGACCGGTTAGAGTACCACGCCCGCCGAGCGCAACCCAGACCACGGCTTCAAGGGATTTCTCGGTGGTCATCTCGCTGGGGTTGATGATGCCGGCCTGCGGCACGAAGAGGGCGCCAGCAAGTGCGGCGATGATGGCGGAAATGACGAAGATGAAGAGTTTGAAATTGGCGGTGGCGTAACCGGAAAAAAGCACGCGGTTCTCGGAATCCCGGATTGCCCGCTGGATGAGGCCGAAGCGGGAATGGGTAAGCCATTTGCAGAAGGCCACGACGGCGACCAGCAGAATCGCGGTGGCGATATACAAGCCGCGCTTGGTTTCGGGGAGACGGAGGTCGGCGCCGAGGATGGTCTTGAAATCAGTGAACCCGTTGTTGCCCCCCATCAGCAATTCATTGCGGAAAAACAGGAGGGCGGCACCGTAGGTCAGGGCTTGTGTTAGTATGGAAAAGTAAACGCCCTTGATGCGGGAGCGGAACGCAAGAAATCCAAAGATATACGCGAGAACAGCCGGGACCAGAATCACCATCACGACGGCGAAGGGAAATGAGTAGAAGGGCCGCCAAAAGTCCGGCAGGTAGGTGTGACCCAGAAATACCAAGAAATCAGGTAGATCGCTTTTATATTGGCCGAGTTTACCAATCATCAGCATGAGGTGCATGCCCATCATATAGCCGCCGATACTGAAGAAGAGCGCCTGGCCAAGGCAAAGAAGGCCGGTGTATCCCCATAGCAGATCGATGGATACTGCCATGATTCCATAGCAGATATATTTTCCCCAAAGACTGAGGGTCAGATCCTGGATCGCGCCGAAGGCATGCAGCACCGGCATCACCACCACGAGGAAGACCGCCGCAACGATGAGTAGCGGAAAGTGCAGCCTACTTGTTAGAGGGGACTTGTTCATCGGTCAATCAAGGCTGCGGGAGCGGGTGACAAACAGGCCTGCCGGACGCCATTGGAGAAACAGGATGATGGCACCTAGGACTAAAATTTTTCCAATAACCGGATTGCCAAGGTACTGCTGAAGGGTCTGGTCCGACATGCCGATGCCCACGGCGCTGATCACAGTTCCCAGGATGTTGCCGACGCCTCCGACAACGACAGTCATGAAGGAATCGACGATGTAGAGCTGGCCCATCGATGGCCCTACATTACCAATTTGGGAAAGGAACGCCCCTGCCAGACCGGCCAATCCGCAGCCGAACGCGAAGGTCATGGTGTTGACGCGCTCGGTGCGGACGCCCATGCAGGCTGCCATGTTGCGGTTCTGCATCACGGCACGGATGAGTAGGCCGAGCGAGGTCTTGTTGAGGACCAGCCAGGTCACGACGATCAGGAGAATAGCGAAACCGATGACGAATACGCGATTCCAGCCGAAGTCGACATCGCTGATCGTCCAAGTTCCGGACAGCCACGACGGGCTCGAAACTTGAACGTTGTTAGAACCAAAGATCAGCTTGAGCAGCTGCTGCATGACGAGCGAGACGCCCCAGGTGGCGAGAAGCGACTCGAGTGGTCGCTTGTAGAGAAACTGAATCACCGAGCGTTCCAGCAGAATCCCGACGAGTGCCGCCACAATGAAACTGGCGGGGATTGCCGCGACAAAATACAGGCTCATTCCTCCCTCGCCGAGCGACATGCCAGGGATCGACATGGAAAATCCAAAGGGCGAGAGCTTGAGGCCTTGGGCGAAGATGTTCTGAATGACATAAGTGGCATAAGCTCCGATGGCGATGAATTCGCCATGGGCCATGTTGATGACACCCATCAGGCCGAACGTAATGGCCAAGCCAATCGCGACCACCAGCAGGACCGAACCATTAGATATCCCGCGAAAAACCGTGCCCGCGGCGGTCACCATGGAAAGGTGACTTTCGATGGACTTCACTGCATCGCCCGCCGCTTCAATCATGGGTTTGTCTTTCGCCGCCTGGGACTCCGCTAGAATAGCTTTGACCGTGTCGAGAGCGGAGAGTGACTGGATTTCGCCGAGCTTCTTGCAGGCGGCGACGCGCTCTTCAGGGACGGTGGAACGGAGCTGGATGATGGCGATGGATTCATCCAGGGCGTGGATGGCGTCAGGATTTTCTTCCGTAGTTCGCAGGAGTTGGAGCGCGGGAAGTTTGTCAAGTTTCTGACCGATGGCCGAGTCCTGAATCGCGCGAATCCGTTTGGTGAGATCTGGATTTGCCAAGGCGACCAGGTCGGAAACCTCCTTCATCGCCCGGCGCAGGCCCGAATCCGTCTCGGCAAACTCGACCTCTTTGGGATTGATCCTAACAGCCTTGCCATCTGCCGACATGAGTGGTGTGCCATCGGCCACTTTCACGGTGGCGAACGATTCATCTCCATCCGCACTACCGGTTAGGGTGACTGGGCTTACTCCGCCCGATGGATCCTCACTGAGAAAAATTTCGCCGGATTTCCATTTTTCAAACCAAGTGACAGCTTCCGGGGAGGGCCTGAGCTTCAGGGTCAGGACAATTTCCCGCTGCTCATCCGGGGTGGCGGCGGCGACTGCTGAAGCAATGACTTCTCGGATCGGTTTCTCCGCGGCCTCTTGCGCAAGGCTGGTCCATGAGCATGCGAGTCCGATCAGGAGACAGCTTGGCAATCGATTAGAAACCGGAGTGACGATCCATTTCAGCATTGACCCTCGCCGGGACAGCACCGCCCGTGCCAGCCCCGCGGGGAAATCGGCGCCTCGGGCTCAAGGTTTTTTGAAAACACTGGCGGCAATCCAGTAAGCACGTGCGGGGTTAGCTTGATGCAGCAATGAGGATTCCTCCAGTAAGCCGCGCGAGGGGCGATCCCACCGCTAGGGGTAGCGCCCATAGGCTTCTAACAAATGACTGTGAACGTAGATCAGCCTGCGCTCGGCGGTGTCGATCCAGGGCGGATCCTTGTCCCGCTAATAGACGTGAGAAATGACTCTACTAATAGATGCGCGAATTTTCTTCGTAAACTTCCATAAGCGCCAAGACGAGCCACGCGTTGTCGTCATAATAACGGTCCGATGTTTCGGGTTCCGGTTGGACGTCGGCGCCTTCGAGCCTTGATATTTTAGCCAATAGACTTCGATGGCATCCGCGAAGGCACGCATTTCCGCGAGATAGCGATCTTGTTCGAATGCGGCCGCCGCAGCCAGGGCGGAAAGTTGCACACCCACACCCGACATAAAGGCAGGAACCACCGGGACGCAGTGTTCGTCGAGTGCCTGTTCGGCATGGAGATTAAGTATGCACAGACTGCGACCGGGGTTGTTGGCTAAACTCTGGATAAATTGGTTTACCGTTCGCCAGCCGGAGTCAATCAATTGGCAAGCTACAGATCAATCGTCTTACCCGTTCGAAAACTTTCATCCGCCGCTTCGACGATGCGCATCGAGGCCAGCGCGTCTTCCATGTGGTCGGTAAGATCAAGGTCCTCGCGGATGGCGGATAGAAAATATTCCTGCTCGCGGTGGCAAAGGGCGTCGTGATTCGGTTCGTCCTCCAGCCGCAGCAGTTCGTCGGGTTGGGCAAAGTTGCCATCGTCGGTTAGAGTGGCGTGATGGAGACGCAGCGTCTGGGTCTGGGTATGGGCGTCCACATTGGCGCTCTGGCCCTCCGCCGCAGCCTTTCCCGCGACGATGGAGACGCAGCCCTTCGGACCGACCACATCTTTCACGAAGAAGGCGACTTCACTCATCATCGGTCCCCAGCCAGCTTCATACCAGCCGACGGAGCCGTCTTCGAAGGTGACCTGTAGCTGACCATAGTTGATTTTTTCAGGCGGCAATTCATCGGTTAGGCGGGCACCGATGCCTGAGACGCGGATCGGCTTCGAGCGGGTCATCTGGCACATCACATCGACGTAATGCACACCGCAATCCACGATCGGGGAAATGGAAGACATCAGCTGGCGGTGGGTCTGCCAGTTAGATCCGAACGACTGCTGGTTGAGGTTCATTCGCATGACCAACGGCTTGCCAAGAGTTCGCGCGACTTCGATGAATTTAATCCAACTCGGATGGTGGCGCAGGATGTAGCCGACGACGAGCTTCCGTCCGGTTAGGCGGGCTTTTGCGACGATGCGTTCGGCAGCGGCGACGGTTTCCGCCAGCGGCTTCTCGATGAAGACATGGCAGCCCGCGCCGAAGGCGGCTTCGGCGAATTCCGCATGGGTGTCCGGATAGGTGGAGATGGAAACGGCGTCCGGCTTCACAACGCGGAGGGCTTTGTGAAAGTCGGCGAACTCCGGGTAATTTCCGCCGAGCTCCGCGTTGAGAGCGGCCCGGCTTTCCTGTGAACGCGTGACGATGCCGCAGATTTCAAACCCAGGGATGCGCTGATAGGCCAGCGCGTGCGAGCGGCCCATGTGACCGGCACCAGCGCAGAGAATTCGAATGGGTGCCATGTTAGGAAGGTTGTTTCGTGCGGAATAGCAGGACGAAGATCAGGAAAATCCCTCCAGCCATCGAGCAGGGGATCCACCAGAAAGCGGGCCAACTGGAAAGCGCCGCGCTGCCGGTCAGGCCGCCGACTCTGGCTTCGAAGAGCGGTTGATTCAATTTCGCGCCGATCCACATGCCGAGGCCCTGAGTAAGCACGACGAGAAATCCCTGCGCCTGCCCCCGGATGTTAGGCGGAGCCTTTTGATCGGTGTAAATCTGGCCGGTCACAAAGAAGAAGTCATAACAGATGCCGTGCAGGGCGATGCCGAGGAAGATCATCCATTTTATGGAATCGGGCGCTGCGGCGGCGAACAGCGCGTAACGCAGCACCCAGCAGGCCATGCCGATGGCGAGCATCCATTTCACCCCCAGCCGGGTGAAGAGCAGGGGAATGACGAGCATGAAAAAGAACTCCGAAATCTGCCCCCAGAACATGGTCCCGGCGGCGCTGGCGAAACCGGCGTCCGTGATGAAGGTGGCGGTGTAGGCATAGTAGGCCTGCAACGGGATGCACAGCAGCAGGGAGGCGATGGCGAAGATGAGGAAGTTGAAATTCTTGAGCATGCCGAGCGACTCAAGCCCGAGCGCGCCGCTGATAGAAACCGGTTGTCCCTTGGCGGGAGGCGGCGTGTGCGGCAGGAAAAAACTAAACAACCCGAGCGTGAAGCTCGCGACGGCGGCGATTTGCATGGGCAGCGCGGTGGCATCGGCTTTCAACACCGTTCCCACTAACAGGCCAGCGGCGATCCAGCCGATGGTGCCGAAGACGCGTATGACTGGGAAGTCCTTCTCCGGTGAGGCGATATTGCGCATGGCCAGGGTGTTGGTGAGTCCAAGCGTGGGCATGTAGCAGAGCGAGTAGCCTAGCAGGACATAGAAGAACGTCCCGTTCGCTCCGGCGAGCTCCTGTTGGATGGACCATGGGATGAAGCACATCAGCAGGCCGCCTAGCAGATGCATCGCCCCGAGGACGATCTGGGTCGGGAAATAACGGTCGGCGATGAGGCCGAGGAATACCGGCGAGATGATCGCCGCAATGGGACCGACCGAGTAGGCGGTGCCGAGGCCGGCTTCGAATTTCATCCCCTGCCGGAGGTAAACTCCGATGGTGACGAACCACGCGCCCCAAATGAAGAACTGCAGGAACATCATTGCCGAGAGGCGCCATTGAATCGAGATGCGGGAGGCGGACATGGGGCGGGGTTTTCAACGCAACCCCAACCAATGCGTCGTCTCGTGGCAAGGGGCAATTCGGATTGGGAGTTGCATCGGCAGAGGTGGTGAAAAACGATGGGGCCAGCCAGTTTCAATCATGACCTCCGAAAAAGTATTCATCGCCGTGGATTTGGGTGCGGGCAGCGGTCGCGTGATCGCCGCGAAGACGGATCTCTCCACGATCGAGCTGGAGGAAATCCATCGCTTCGACAACCCGGGGACAGATTTGCCGGGCGGTTCGTTTTGGAACATTCTCGGACTTTACCGGGAGATCCTCGAGGGCTTGCGCCGTGCGGTGGAGCGGCATGGCGAGGCCATCGTGTCAATCGGCATCGACACCTGGGGCTGCGACTACGGACTGCTCGACGGCGGTGGCGAGTTGTTAGGAATGCCCCACCAATATCGTGACCCGCGCTTCGAAGGCATGGCGGAGGCGATGCATGGAATTTTGCCGGAGGCGGAGATCTATGCGCGGACCGGGCTCAAGACGAACTTCTATAACAGCTCGCTGCATTTGTTAGCGGAGGCGCGCCGGAACAGTCCGGCCTTGATGAACGCGGAGCGTCTTCTGTTCGTGCCCGATCTGCTGGCGTACTGGTTAACTGGCAGACAGGCGGTGGAGCGGACGGTCGCCTCGACCTCGCAGTTGCTGGATGCGACCACCGGGGCATGGGCGTGGAGCGTGATCGACGCCCTGGGATTGCCGCGGAAAATCTTTGGGGAAGTGGTCGCACCGGGCACCGTGTTAGGGCCGGTCCGCGAGGAAGTGGGCGTTTTCATCGGAAAGTCCGGCATCCCGGTGGTGGCATCGGCGAGTCACGACACCGCGGCGGCGGTGGCCGGTCTCCCGATGACCGGCGCTGGCCACCTGTGGCTGTCCTCGGGAACCTGGTCGATCATGGGCGTGGAGTTGGACACGGCGATCACCTCGCCCGAGGCATTGCGCTACGGGTTTTGCAACGAGCTCGGCGTGGACGAAACAGTTAGGTTTTTGAAAAACATCGCAGGCTTGTGGCTCATTCAGGAATGCAAGCGGCAGTGGGAGATGGACGGCGAGCAACTGAGCTATGGCAGGATGGCGGAGCTGGCAGCCGGTGCGGAACCGTTCTCCGCCTTCATTGATCCCGATGACGCCTGCTTTGCCAGCCCGGGAGAAATGCCGGACAAAATCCGCGCCTTCTGTGAGAAAACCGGGCAAGCGGTGCCGCGTGATCAGGGTCAGGTATTGCGGGTCGCCACCGAATCGCTGGCGCTCAAATACCGGATCGTTTTCGACCGCATCCGTGCTCTAACGAACCGGGATTTCATCTGCCTCCATGCCGGCGGCGGCGGGATTCAAAACGAACTGCTTAGCCAAGCCACCGCAAACGCACTCGGGATCGAGGTGATTGCCGGTCCGGTGGAAGCCACGTCGTATGGAAACGTGATCACGCAGCTGGTTGGGACTGGCCACCTGCCGGATTTCGAAGCGGGACGCGAACTGATCCGGCGATCGTGCGAGCTCCGCCGGTTCCTGCCGGTTGATACCGCCGCGTGGGAAACGGCGCTGGCTCGCTTCAAGACGTTTATCCCACCGAGTTAGGGCGCCGGCATCGGCATTTTCGCCAGTTTGCGGTCCGTGTACTCGTTCAAGCTGAGTGACTCGATATGGCCGTCCACAAACAGAACCGGAACCTTGCCATCGGTCGCTAGAGTTTTGAGCGGAGGCGTTTTAAAACCCTTCAACTCAGCTTCGTCGTAGCGGTAGATGTAGTTGTTATACGGAGCGATCATCGGCGTGCGGCTAGGCTCGGAGATGGATGCAATGGGAACGCTAACAGTGAGCAAGGACTCCTTCGACGGAGCGTTACCAGATGAGTTAATCGCGATATTTTCGGCGATCATCTGGTTGAACGCATATCCGGGATTAAGCGGGGTGCTTCCTTTGAAGAGCGGGTTCTTGAGAGCTGTCTTGTTTTTTTCCCACCAAGCCTTCGATTGTAGATCCTTGTACGGTGTGTTTGGAAACATCGAGAGCAGGCAAACTTCATTCCATTGCAGCTCCGAAGTGGTTCCGTCAGGTAGCGGGGCAGGGCCCTTGGAGGGTGGCAGTTTCATGTCGTGATCGGCCGCGTAGCCGGTCAGAATCGGGCCGAGCTGGCGCATGTTCTGCATTGCCTCAGTGGCCTTTCCCTTCGCCAGCATCTTGGGTCCCACGGTGAATGAGAGGGCAGCCAGCGCGGCGATGATCGCAATCACCACCAGTAATTCAACCAGTGTAAATCCATCTTTTCTTGGGTTTCTCGGCAACTTCATGGAGGTCATAAACGAACCATGAGACCGAATCGGGGGAGATCAACCCAAAATCCTCAAGCGAGCCGGGATTCAACGCTGCGGATTGAAACCAATCAACCGATGGGCGCGGCGAAACATATAAGGCTGATGATTTCCAAAACCCTTCTCGTTGTGCTGGCGCTGACACTTGCCAGCCAAGGCCGCCCATGGACGAATGATGTTATTTATTTCGCGATGACGGACCGATTCTGTGATGGAGATCCCGCTAACAATGTTCCGCCGGGATCGGATCCGTCACTCCATGATGCCGATCAAGCGGAGATTTCGCAATACCTCGGCGGCGATCTGCGGGGCTTGGAGAACGCGCTCCAAGCTGGCTATTTCAACGATCTGGGCGTGACCGCTCTGTGGCTGACGCCGGTGGTGCGGAATGTCTGGCGTTCCGGCTTCGATCTCGGTGGTGCGAAAACCGGATACCACGGCTACTGGGCGCAGGACTGGCTGGATATCGATCCGCATCTAACCAGCAAAGGTTCTCTAACCGGGATGCCCTACTCCGACAATGCCGAGGGCCGGATGAAGCACTACAGAGACTTCGTGGAACTGGCGCATTCGAAGGGAATCAAGGTCATTCAGGATGCCGTTCTCAATCACGCCGGGACGGTTTTCCACTACGATGCCAATGGTGACGGCGTCTTCAATCTGGAGAAAAAGGAAGAATGGATTCAGCCGTTTTTGAAAACTGGAATTCACGATAATGCCAAATGGGCGGATGTGCCAAAATGGAACGCGAGGCGCACCTTGCCGGATGGGCCGCGTGAATTGTTAGGGGTGAAAATCGCTACCAAGGGGACGCTTGCGAAGCTTGATGTTTACGGCCGGAAAGGTTTCTCGCCGGACAGTCTCGGCAAGTCGGATGGCGAGGAGGTCACCTGCGATTTTTTCTCCCTGCGGGATTTTTGGACGGACCCCAAGGGCGCACATTTCGACGCGCTGGTGGATGAGTTTGTGGCGATCTATCGGTTCTACCTAACGACAGTCGGAGTCGATGGCTTGCGGATCGACACGGTGAAGCATGCGCATCCGGAATTTTGGGATGCTTTTACCGAACGCCTCAGGAAGCGGCTCGGCAGCGCCGCTGCGGAGAAAATCCTGTTCGGCGAGGTCTATGACGGGAATCCGGCGCGTCTCGGCCAATACACCTGGCGTTCTAACGGTAAGGAACCCGCCCTTGATTCCGTGCTGGATTTCAACTTTTGCTTCAATGCCCGCGAGTATCTGCGGCTACCGGGGCGGCAATTTGGTTCCCCGGCGGCCTTGGAAAAATCGCTCGGAACCCGCACGCAGACCGACACTAACCAACGGCCGTTCTACAATCCCAATCCCGGAGCGGACGGTCTGAACTCGCAGCAGAAAATCATCACCTTCATCGAGAATCATGACGGGCTCAATCGTTTCCGGGTGTCCGGCGTCACCGGTGAACGTAACCGGCTGGCCCAGGCGCTGCTCATGACGTTGCCCGGCATTCCGTGCCTTTACTATGGCACGGAGTTCGACCTGCTAGACACCGGCGGGAAAGTCGGCGGCGACGGCGAAACCGGGCGAATGATGTTCTATCGCCGCAAAGGCGGGCCAACGATAATGGACGTGAAATCCTCCCCGGCATTTTCTAACATCGCGAAGCTCGCCGCCTTGCGGGCCAAGCTGCCGGTTCTACGGACCGGAAAGGTGATTCCGCTGTGGGTGGACAGTCCATCGAGCGCGGAGGACGACGGGGTGTTCGCCTTTGCCCGGGCTTCGGACGATGGGAAAACCTTTGCGGTGGTGGTGATGAACGCGTCGGACAAAGTGCGCATAACCTCCGCCGGTGCTCATCATATCCAGCTCCCGCCGACTTTGAAGACCGCGGGGAAAATGCTGCGTGCGGTGCTAACAGTGGGTGAGGGCGAGCCACTGCCTGCGGCGGAATTCGATGCCGCCGGTCCCCTGCGCCTGCCGGCACCGCCGTCGGGAATGGTGGTCTATTCCCTGATTGAAGCGGATTGAAGCGCCGTTGGCTTTTTCGCCACGACATCCTCGATTTTCCATGAGCCGGAGCGATCCAGCGTCAGCAGCCGGTCGTGAAACTCGACCAAGGTCATGCGGTGTCCCACACTGATGAATCCAATCCCCGAGGCCCGGATTTGCTGATAGAGACTCCGTTGGTTGTCCTCGTCGAGAGCGCTGGTGGCTTCGTCGAGAAACGCGAATTTGGGCTTGCGGAGAAATAACCTGGCGAAGGCCACCCGCTGCTGCTCGCCCAGCGAAAGCATGTTGTTCCAGTCAACCACCCGGCCGAGATCGCCTTCCACGCGCTCAAGCACGTCGGATAGATTCACGGCGCTGACGACCTCCAGGATTTGCGCATCGGAGGCTCCCCGGTCCGGATACGGATAGAGCAGCTGGTCGCGCAGGCAGCCTTCCACCATGTAGGGCTGCTGGGGCAGGAACATCAATTGGTCGGCAGCGGGGCGTTCTAGCAGGCCACTCGCGCCGGGCCACAGACCGGCGATGGTGCGCAGGACCGAGCTTTTTCCGGTGCCGCTGGCTCCCATAATGATGAGGCTTTGTTTGGTCCGCAGCTCGAACGACAATTTCTCCACCAGGGTTTTCATGACCACCGGTGTGCAAATGGTAAGCTCGTCCAGCTTCACAACGCGGCTGTTTTCCTCAGGCTGGTTGGTGGCTTCGAAGGCGATGCGCTGTTCTTCCGCGTCGTGCTCGTCGAGTTGGTCCCACAGACTTCCCAGCCGCTGCACACCCGCCAGATAAGCGCTCAATCCGCCGAACTGGGTGATGATCAGTGAGACTGCGGTTAGAACGGTGCCGAACGCGCCAGCCGCCTGGGTGACGACGCCGAACTCCACCTGCCCGCGCATATACATCGGCGCGACGACGATGATCGGCAGGACCAGCGCGAGATAGTTATAGCTATTGGTGAAAAAGCCCAAGTTCCGGTTGCGGATGATGATCAGGCGCATGTTCGTCACGGCTGCGGTTAGACGGTTGAACAAATCAAGGTGCTCGCGTTTTTCACCGCGATAAAATGCGATCGATTCCGCGTTGTCCCGCACCCGGACAAGAGCATAGCGGAAATTTCCCTCCTTCTCGTATTGATGATAGTGCAAGCGGACGAGCTTGCGGCCGATCAGGATGCTGATCCCCGTCCCAGCCACCGCATAGATCACCAGCATGGCCACGAGCGTGCCGGAAATCATCCACAGCACGCCGATGAAGCCGATCAGCGTGACCAGTGAGTTGAGCGCGATGAGCAGGAATGACAGCGAGCTAACCGTGAAATTTCTAACATCCTCGCTGATCCGCTGGTCAGGGTTGTCCACGCTCTCCGAGCCGCGCAGCCGGAAGTAAGCGCGGTTGTTGAAATAGCGCTTCACCAGGTGCTGGGCCATCCATTCCCGCCACAGCAGCGCCAGCCTTTCCTCCACCCAGCGGTAGTAAACGCCGATGGGAATCGCCAGTGCGAACGTCCCGAGATACCAGCCCAGCGCGCGCCAATATTGCGCCGGGTTTTTGTTAGTAATCGCCGTCATGAAGTCCCGACCGGCGTAGCTCATCAGCACTTGGACCGCACCCACGGCCAGCGCGAGAACGAGCAGGGTGATTAGAAATCCCCGCGCTTTGCGCCTGCGCTCGGAAGCGAAGAAGGCCTTGGAAATCAGCCGGAACTGGCGCCAAGTGGTTTTCAGTGTCTGACGGTTTGCACTCGCGTCTTCCGCCAGCTTGGTTTTGGTCTCAGGGCTGGCCACGTGAAGTGGACTTTAATGCGTCAATGGGTCATTGCGACCGAAAATTATCGCGCCCGAGCCAGTCGCTCAATGGCTTGCTTGCTTCTTCTAACCGGCTGGAAAGTAGTGCTGTCAGGGAATCCGCGGCAAGCTCGGACAAACTACCGTTGCTCCGATCAAGGCCTGGCGGGGTTCGCTTGCCGGACCTCCACGGCCCCTGACAGCCCGGAGAGACAAAGCCAGCCGGCGGGATTGGGCAAATCATTTCACCCGCTGCCCCGAAAACAAAATTACCCCCGGCATCGAAGACGATCCATGCCGGGGAAAACAAGGGGAGATCCGGGAGACAACTCCGAAATTATTGGAAGGCTTCCTTAAGCCGACCTGCGACCAAATCGACAGCGTCTTTGGCCTTGTCCACCACGGCTCCCATGCCGAAGAACTCGTGAGTGACTCCTTCGTAATTTTTGTAAGTCACCTGCACGCCGTCGGCTTCTAACTTTTTCGCAAGGGCTTCTCCCTCCGAACGCAGAGGATCGATTTGCGCGGTGATGATGGTAGCTGGTGGCAGACCTTTGAGAGTCTTCGCCTGGAGCAGCGCGATCTGCGGATTGGCAGCATCGGTCGGGTGGGTCAGGGTCTTGTCCATGAACCACTTCATGCCGGCCGCGCCCAAGGGTTTGGCATCCTTGTTCTCCAGATAGGATTCGGTATCCATCGAAGTGTTAGCGACCGGATAGATCAGCACTTGATGGAGCGGCATTTGTTTTCCCTCGGCCTGGGCCATGATGCAGACTGCGGCAGCCATGTTGCCGCCCGCACTTTCTCCCACTACTGCGATTTTTTTACCATTCCCGCTCCAACGGCCTACATTTTTCATGGTCCACTGATAGGCACCGTAAACGTCGTTGTGGGCGGTGGGGAATTTGTGTTCCGGAGCTTGGCGATAGTGAGTCGAAACGACCACCGCGCGGGTGGCCTCACACAGCGCTCGCGGAGTGGAGTCATAGGTATCCAGATCGGCGATGACCCAGCCGCCACCGTGGACGTAGAAAATGACGGGAAACGGACCGTCGCCTTGCGGGCGATAAACGCGGCCCTTCAGCGTGGTGTCGCTGAGCTTGATATCGATGTCCTCGGTTTTTACGGCGCTGGACGGAGTTTTGCCCTGCTTTTTCATGAGACTCACCACGGCGTCTGCGGGTGATGGCTGCTTGCGTGCCTCGTCGGCGGTAAGCTCTGCGATGGGCTTACCATCGAGGGAAGCGAGTTCGTCGAGAACTGCCTGCATTTGCGGGTCGGCCTTCGCCATTTCTATTACTTTTTGGTGACTCCCCTCGTGATGGGCGATGGGGATGGTCGTATTAACAGGTGTCGTAACATAACCCAGCCGCACCGGCAGCGGGGTGGGGGGCGTCACGGGACGCGGCGCAATCCGAAGGCCGCGAGGCGCTTGGGGAGCGGCGCTGTCTTGCGCGGAGGCCGAGGTGATGACGAGGGGAATCGCGAGAAGGCTAAGGGAGTATTTTACAATGGTGGTTTTCATCGTTCTGCGGGGTGTGGGCCTCCGGGGGGAGTCTGCGCGTTTTCGCTGGTGCCATGCCACAATCAACAGCATGGCGTAACTGATTGGAAATGAGCGATTCTGAACAACCGACGGCGGACCCGCTTAGCCATTGCCGTGCGTTTCCGCCTAGTGCGGTGCAGGATGCAGCGCATTCTCCGCCCTGCCGCGGAGTTATTTACCAGACCACATCGCGGTCACTCGTCTAGCAGAGTGCTTCTCGTGAATAGCGAAATCACGTGCACACCGCGCGCTTCGATGGCTTGGCGCCCGCCTTCCTCGCGATCCACGAGCACCAGTGCGAAGGCGACTTTTCCACCCTCGCGCTCGATGGCATCAATGGCTTTGAGGGTCGAGCCACCGGTGGTGATCACGTCATCCACCACGATGACGGTCTGGCCGGATTGGAAATTGCCTTCGATTTGTCTGCCTGCGCCGTGGCCTTTGGGCTCCTTGCGGACGGTGAAAACCTGAAGCGCTTCAGTGGGATTTTTCATCGCGGAAGTCATGCCGACGGCGAGGGAAATCGGGTCGGCACCGAGGGTCATGCCGCCGATGGCGTCGATCTGGAGATGCTCGGAATGGATCTTCGAACGAACGGCGTGCCAGCCGAGATCGCCGATGAGCAGCGCTCCAAATGGATCGAACGCGGTGACCCGGCAGTCGATGTAGAGATCGCTTTGCTGGCCGGAAGCGAGGGTAAAGTTGCCCGTGCGCACGGACTTCTGGAGGAGCAGGTTTTTCAGGGCGGAGGCAATCAGGAGCATGGATGGTAGTCGAGGACTTCAGTCCGCCGGACACAAGAACGGACTGAAATCCGGCACTGTTTTTGTGGAATTATATAGACGGTCGATTTAGAGGCGGCCGGCATGGAGCTGGTGATGAAATCCCGCACCGGCGAGCTTCGCAGCCAGGCCATCCCCCATGGGTTTACCCTGTACACCCTCCATTCCAAGCTCGTGGGACTTCCTCGCCAAGTTCTTGCGGAACCGCGTGCAAGTCCGCGTGAACGCACGCCCACCTCCCGCTAGAAATACCAAACCCCAAGCGACCGCGACCCAAGGTATCTGCGACCCCGTCCAAAGTGTGTGCAAGATCCACCTCAAGTCCGTACAGACTCTACCCAAAGTGCCTGCAGATTCCACCCGGAGTTCATGCAGGTTCTATCCGAACTTCGTGAAGCCCAGCCAGGAGTCCATTTCTTAAACGTTCAATGTCTGCAAGTTGTGGAAATTTCACAGCTCGCCCTATTTGCGACTTCCCAAACTAACGCCTACTGCCAGTTTTCTTTCAAGGATAGGTAGAAACCTACCTGTCTGCCTCACCCACCACCACCACCATGGACGACCGCAATATCCGCCGCTTCGAGCGCGCCACCCGTGTTCAATCCTTCGGCCGCGAAAACGCCGCCGACCTCACCGCCGGCAGCAGGACTGCCACTCTCTTTCTCGAACTCGATCCCATCGTCCTCGAGCTCACCGATGCCCGCGTCGGCCAGCTCCGCGGTCCCGTAGGCAAGCCCGTCCTCATCGACGCACTCTCCACCGATTTCAAGGACATCGCCCGCACCTCCCGCGCCATCAAGCTCGACGATCCCACCTTCCCGGATGGCGATTACCGCCACCCCGCCACCTCCAGCGAGACCCCCGTCACCACCCACTCCGATTCCCTCCTGAGCCGCCTGGAGAACCAAGCCGCCGACACCCCGGCTCAGCTCGCCGCCAAGTCCGCGCTCCGCGCCAAGTTCATCGCCTACGAACTCCCCGCCGACTTCGTCGCAGACCTCCGCGCCGACCGCGACGCCCTCGACGCCTGCAACTCCGGCAAGCACAGCGACAACCTCGAAGGCGTCGAAAGCACCTCTGCCATCGACACCCTCCTCGGCGACGCCCAAGCCATCATCACCCGCCTCGACGCCGCCATCCAAAATAAATACAGCCGCGACCCCGACAAGCTCGCCGCCTGGAAAAGCGCCTCCCGCACCGAGCGCCCCGCGAAGAAAGCGGCAGCTCCCACCACCCCGCCGCCCGTGGCATGATCCAATAAGGGGTGGGGACATTCCTGTCCCCACCCCTTTATTCTGGCTCATTCGACCTCACCTCATGCCTCGCAAAATCCGCGAACTCATCTCCGACCTCCGGCAAGCGGGCTTCACCTTGGATCGTCAAAAAGGCTCCCATCGCCAATTCAAACATCCATCGTTTCATGGCGTTATCACCTTGAGTGGTGCCGAAGGGGACGACTCCAAAACCTATCAGCAACGCCAGGTCACAAAAGCCATTGTCGATTCACGGTCCGCGACCTAATCTCCTCACCATGAAACCAGAAGACCGCTACCACCGCTTCGTCCGCTGGTCCGACGAGGATCAATGCTACATCGGCTACTGCCCGGACCTTTACTTCGGAGGCGCCTGCCACGGAGATCAGGAAGAAGCCACCTACGCCGAACTCTGCGCCATCGTCCGCGACGAAATCGCCCACCGTCTGGCCAAGGGCGAAACCCTCCCGGAGCCCGCCGTCCGCGCCACCCGCGACCTCGGCTTCGCCGCCGCCTAAGTAAGGGGTGGGGACATTCCTGTCCCCACCCCATTTCTCCATCTCCAAACCCGATACTAAAAACTCTACGCGCTACGTAGAGAATTGACCTGCACCTTTGGCACCTGTTTATGCGGCAAAAAGCTACGCACTGCGTAGCCAATCGACCCAGACCTGAGTGACGCCACATTCTCCAACCGCCGGAATCCGGAACTTACCCCGGCGCTTGAACAGCATGATCTGATCCGATGAGCCACCCAACAACGTGCGCAACCAACCCATTCGTTCATTCGCGACGACCGACACCTTTCATGCTTAATGTCTGTTATTTGGGACTGATACCCGTCGACACGCCGCCGTGGAACCCCTTGATGTCGGGACGTAAATGGCCAGCTTCATCGATACCAACATCTTCGTCGCCTGCCTGCGTGGCCGTGCCGATCACGTCCGGGAAAAGTAGCGGTCCTTGTCGTCCTCAAACACCGGCTTGCCGCCGTCGCCACGTGCCATCACGTGGTAAACTGCTCCCGCCGCCTCGTTTCGCAAGGGTCGTGCCATGGAATCCAGATCAGATTTTGCTTCCACAACCCAAGTTTTTTACCAGAAGTTGCGTCCGGACTGGTTTTCGATGATGCTCGAACGTCCATCCTTAAACGATTTCGCTGTCTCCCTGACTAGTATGCCGATCAAATTTCCTAATCTAAGTTCTTCCAAATGTGAGCGAATCATCGCTTGCGGTTCGGTTGAAACTGACGACGAGTCGATCCTCAATTTGCTCAAAGAGAGGACGCATCTTATTGCCTCATTTACGCGAAAAGGAGAAGTAAAACACTACGTCCTTTTGATGGCAGGTGGTCGAAAAAATCATCATTTCCATCTGGAAGTGGCGCGAGCCAGTCGCTTTCCGGCGAAATTCACTCCCAAGACCAACGCCAAAATATCCGAAATTCAAGAATTCGCCGATCATTTTTTAGGCGTGATGCTCAATCTCTCCTACTCTTGCGACTTCCCTATCGATTTCAATGAACTCCCAGATAATGGGCCAATTCGGCTCCTTTCGATCGACGCCAAAGTTGCTGGGACACGGGTTCAGCTTACCGAAGGAACTCTGCGCGTTTCAGGATCTCGTATAGACGAGATTTCTTGGTCTCGAAGGGAAAACTCAAGCATAGTTCTTGTTAGGCTTGAATCAAGTTCGCAGTACCCCATTTGCGAAAACTACCTTTTTGAAGGACATGAACTGCTTGAAAGTTATTTCCGAGCATTGGTGTTAGGTATGCCCACCGCAGTCGATATATGAACTCAGAACGCGACATTTTGTCCTTTGGTAGATGGGACGACGACTTCACAGAAGAAAAGCCATCATTCGGCTCCTCTTTTCACAACCGTTGCATCACCCTTCCAAAAAAGAAAGCGCCTAGCCTTGATACTCCCGAAGCGCTGGCGACGATTGTTGAAAAACTTGCCCGGACAGTTCAGGCCCGGACAGAAACTGAATTAAAGATTGGATTAATCGAAAAAGTGGTCCTTGAACTTCGCCATAAAGTATTGGCGATGGAGACTCATACTGCAGTAACAGTTGCCATAAATACGTTCGCTCCTGAACCGCTCGTTCTTAAAAGGCCGATTTGGATCACGATTCAGCCCGAAGGCGATGAATTCAGTGCCATCTTTTTTGATGCCAACATGAGTACAACCGGCGATACCCAATTCGAGGCGATAGAGAATTTGAAAGACCTCATTATAAACAATTATACCCATTTTTTATCTCTTGAAGACAACAAGCTCGGTCCCGGACCGCGTAAGCAACTGGCGGTTCTCAGGACGTTAATAAAGTAAAAATCGTTAATTTTATGGCGCGGATTATCACTAAACAGCACGCCGTAAAAATAGCGAAAAAGCTCAAGGCAACCTTTCGGGAGTCGCGCGCACACAGTCATGCTGACATTTATCACGAAGGGCAGCTAATTGCCTCGTTTGGCATTCGACGGGGATCAGAAAAGGACCAAGGACACGACCATGTGCAAAGCGACTTGCATGTAAATAACAGTCAGGCAAAGCTTTTAGCCGCATGCCCTCTAACACATGATGAATGGATTGGCATCATGCGAGACAAGGGTTATATCGATTCTGAGTCGGGCTGATTTCTAATAGCATAGAGCACGTCCTAAGCTGGCAGTTTGAATCCGCCGCTGGTTGCAGGAACGAATTCTTCAGGGATGGGGAAAGCACGACCGACCTAGTCGATGGGGTCATCGATGGGATCGGTCCCGGTAATCGAGCATTGACGGATGCGCCGGGGTCAGCGCCGGTCCCGACTAACGAGCATCGGCGTGGGCTGGGGCAATCCCGGCTAATAAGCATCGATGGGGTCATCGGCGGCGTCAGTCCCGGATATCGGCGGGGTCATTCCCGCTAACAAGCATGCGACGGGGGCCAACCCATCACACGACGAATCCCAAATCCGAAAAGTGATAGAGACCCGCGCCAAAGCCATTCGCAGCAAGAACCCCGAGGCTGTGCCAGCTACGTTCAGCAGCGATCGCGTAAACTATTTTATCGAAAACCGCCGCTTCAGCAATCCATCGAGGAAAAGGACCTCGCAGGATGGTTCACCACCTCGAGTGAGCCGATCGGCTACGAGGTGGGCGAACTCACTAGCGCGGCGAGGACATGGGAATGCCAATGGGCTTCTCTTATTTCTTATGCTCGAAATCGGCCTCGTCCCAAATCTGGCGGATTTCAATCACGTCGCCCGGGTCCGCGGGGCAGCGTTGCGCCCATTTCACGAGTTCTTTTTTCGAATTGGCCTCAACCATCCAATAGCCGCCGAGCACTTCCTTGGCTTCAATGTCGGGGCCGTCGGTCACGGTCGTTTTTCCGTCGCCGAACGCGACGCGCGCGCCGGTGGCCAACGGGTGCAGGCCGTTCAGTGAAATGATTTTAAAGGCCTTTCCCAATTCCTCATTGAACTTGCTCATTTCCTCCATTTTTTTCGGATCGGGTTCAAACTCAGGGTCCGCATTTTTACCGCCTTGATAGACGGTAGGGATCGTCAGCATCATGAATTGCAGCGCTGCGCTCGGTTTAGGCGCTTCCGTTGAGGGCTTCTCGTCGTTGCTTGGTGTGTTGGGTTTATTTTTCATGCTTTATGTGTGGGTTAAAGGCAGTGCGGATGGTCTTTGCCAAGAGTCAGTCCACGATCGTGCCGCAGGAAATGTTAGAGGCCGTCTTAAAAATACAAGATTTCTGAATTTTAATCTGTACTAATTTAGTCATGTATTGGAGAAGCTCGGCATGGCCAGTTACCCAAGCAGCATGACGGATTCCGAATGGGAAATTCTCGAAACACTATTGCCAC
>JANMSI010000148.1:0-24158 GCA_031389115.1 Akkermansiaceae bacterium | reverse complement strand
AGGACGATGGCGACGAGGACGATGCCGCAGTATTTTTGGGTCTCGATTTCGTCATCGCGCTCGACGTATTGCCGGACGGTCTGGCCGGTCTTGGCGGTCATGAAGGGGATCGGTTTCTTGAGCGCCTGGAAAATGACCCGCCGTTGCCGGTCGCGGTAGTCGTTGCGGAAGGTCTCGGCCTCGCGGACGAGTAGGTCGATCCGCTCGTTGACGAAGAACTCGGAGGCGGGACGCGCTTTGCGGTCATCGTCGGGCCAAATTTTCATGGACTCGACTTCGATGCGGGTGCCCGAGACGGAGATCCTGCGGATGCGCTCGATGAGGATTTGGGCCTCGGCCCGGGAGGATGCTCCGGAGGCCAGCAGCCGCCGCAGGCCTTCCTTGACGAGCTCGAAGCGCTCGCCCTGTTTCGCGGTCATGGGGACTTCCGAGGATCGGGCGCGATCGATGCGGCGCTGGAGGCGGAGGCGCTCGACCTCGAAGGGATTGCGGGTGGCCTGGGCGACGATCATGGCCTCGTAGGCGTAGCGGAGGGGCATGATCATGGCGGGCACCGGGATGCCACCGCGGTCGCGGACGGTATCGACATTGGTGAAGAGGCCGTGGTTCATTTCCCGGTAGGGCACGAGCGCTCCTGCTAGCAGCATCTGCGGCACTAGCAGCAGCGGCACGGCGGTGAGGGCGGCGCGCTCGGTTTTCACAATGGATGACACGACGAGCGCCATGGCGGTGCCGGTCCAGGCCGTTAGAGTCATCCACAGCCAGAGGTAGGGCAGCATCCCTTCGATATCCAAAAAGTGATTTCCTACGACGAGGTAGGCCAGGCATTGGAACGCGGCGACCAGGCCGAGCGCGGCGAATTTCGCCATGACATAGGAGCCGGCGCCCGGTTGGCAGTTCCGCTCGCGCCGCAGGATCGGGCGGTCGCGCAGGACCTCCGTCGCGGAGTTGGTCAGTCCGAGGAACATGGCGACCGTGGCGCTCAGAAACAGATACGCCGGGATGTGCAGGGCGGTGGCGAATTGATAGGATCCTTCCGGCGAGGATCGCAGGGTGATGGCGATGAGGGCGGCTAACAGCGGCGCTTCGAGGCAGGTGCTGTAGATCGTGCCGCGGTTCCTGAGCTTCGAGAGCAGCGAGCGGAGGAAATGGGTGGCGAAGATGGCCAGCACGGCGCGAAGCCGGCGCGCGGGCTTGGGCGGCACCGGCAGGCGGTCGCCTTCGCGCGGCTCGCCAAGCTTGGAAACGGGTCCGCCGCCGAGTTGTAGCGATTGCATCAGATCGACGCTCTCGAAGCGCTCCTGCCAGAACGACGGCGGGAAGCGCCGGGCCGCGCCGGTGTTCGATCCGCCACCGATCGTGCTCAGGGGCGTTTCCAACACATCAAATACGAAGTCCGCCCCTAACGGCGACTTGGCGGTGACTGACGGATGGGAAATCGCCAGTTCCGTGCAGGCATCCCGGAAATAACCGACCATCGCCGCCGGGGTTCCGAAATAGGCCAGCCGTCCGCCGCTATCCAGTAACAGAACCTTGTCGAACAAACGCAGAACCGGAGCGCCCGGACGATGCAGGGAAGCGATGACGATTTTTTCCCGGGCCAGGGAACGCAGCGTCTCGGCGACGTGTTCGGAGTCCTTGGAAGAGAGTCCGGAAATCGGTTCGTCAAACAGGAAAACCTCGGCGCGGCTGCCGAGGTCCACGCCCAGATTGAGGCGGCTGCGCTCGCCGCCGGAAATGGTCTTGTCGCCGGGGGAACCGACCCGTCGCCGGGCGATTGACTGCAGGCCGAGTTCGGCAAGCATGCTGTCCACGCGCCGTTCGTGCTCGGCGAGGGACAGCGCCGGCCGGCGGATCGTGACCGCGTGGCGCAAGTGCTCGCGGACTGTTAGCTGGGGATTGAGCGCCTCCTCCTGCGGCATATGCGCGATGAATGGCACAAGCTGCTCCCGCCTTTCATACAAGGAAATGCCGTTCAATTTCACCTTGCCGCGGGTGGGCTCGCGCTGGCCCGATAGAACGGCGAGCAGGGTGCTTTTTCCGCTGCCGCTGGGGCCGATGATGCAAAGCATTTCCCCGCGTTTCACCTCGAAATTCAAATGATCCAGCGCCCGGGAATCCGGCCCGAAGTCATGGATGACATCCTCCACTTGCAGCGACTCGATGAGGGTGCGCTCCTCGTCGAGAAAGCCCTCGCTGAACCGGCAGCGCACCGCCTGGCTGCCGGAAAGCCGGATCAGCGACCCGTCCTTCAGCGGGGCGGTGGTCCGCACGGGAACCCCGTCCACCATGATCGCTCCGTGGCTTTCCCGGATGATCAGCTCCCCCTCCGCACCCAGCGCGTCGTAGCGAATGAAGAGCACCGCCTTGGGCGACAATTTCGAACCTAACAATAAGTCGCCCGGTGAAAGCGACGCGGCGTCGTTAGAGACCAGATACTCCTGCCGGTCCCCCGCCAGGCGGAACCTTCGCCCGGACTGGGTCGCCTTGCGCCGAAGCTCGTTGATGGAAAGACTGAATCCCGAGGCGTCGCCGAGCCGTTCGTGATTGCGACAAATTACCACGTCGCCTTTTTTCAACGGCCCCCGGCTGCCGGCATGAAGTTCCGTGTCACGCAGGGCCGCCACCTCCGCGACGAGTCCGAAGCTGACCCGCAGCGCGCTTTGCCGGCCGCGGGTCCGCTCGGCGGTTAGGCCCGCGTCGCCGCCCTCCAGATAGATCGACGGGGTGTTGCCCGTGCGTTTCACATCGAGGAAAAACATCAGGTCCTCGTGACTCAGCGTCCACCCGGGGACGACCAGCGGCTGGCGTTCGCGCATCCGCAGGAATGACCCGGTTTCCACGGACCGCCCGCGAATCCACAGCGAGGCGATGCCGGTATTTCTCACCAGAATCAAGTCCCCGGCGCGATAGACCCTGAACTCATGGTCGCTCGCCGCGGGCGGCAGCAGAACGTCCGCTCCCTCCCGGCCGAAAACCAAGCGCTCGAACGGCAGATTTTCCACCGCAGGCTCGCCCGCGTCGCCGCGCATCTCGCGCAGGATCGCCACCCCGTAATCCGGCCGGCCCAGCCGCCTCATGAAGACCTCGAAACTCGTCCGGTTCCGTTCGGACCGCCCCGCCGCATCCACCAAGGTGAAAAGTTGCAGGCCGAGCGCCAGCTTTCCCGGATCGTCAAAACTGTCCTTCAGCTCGACGGCCAACCCCTGCAGCGGCCGCGGGTTTCTAACCGCCCTTTGCAAGCGTCGGCCTAACCAACCGTGGTCCACTTCCGGAAATGCGCTGCGCAACATGTCCAGGATCAGGTCCGCCTCCAGCGTGCTCAACTCGTCATCCAGCGTGGCAAATGCGGCGAAGGCATCCACCAGCACTCCGACATGCGCATCCGCGCCGGGCCGCAATGCCCGCAACCGGCCCACTCCGGGAATCGCTTGCAGCCAGCGCAGCGCCCGAACCCTCCGCCGCAGGCTTTGCAGGAGGTCTTTCGGAGGCACGGGTGGTTCCACGGGGTTTTCTTGGCAGACACCCCGCCCACCTGCAAGTGTCGTGCAAAAAAGGGGTTTGCTTTTCAGTCCCTTACGGTATCCTCCCTTACTCCCGAACGGCATCCAGCCGCGCAGTCCTAATCGCGCAGCCCCTTCCGCCGGGGTTTTTATTGCCGACCATGTCCGACTCACCGAACTCCACTCCGCCTTCAAACACCCCTAACCGCCCGTCCGGAGACGCTAACGGTTTCAATTGGCGCGTCCTCGGCCTGATGGTGCTGGCCTCGGTCATTCTCGGCGTCGCCTTTTTCAACCCGATCACCAACAAAGTGGTCAAGCCCTTGACCTACTCGCAGTTTCGCCAGGCTTGGGATCAGGAACGCATCGTTTTGAATGACCCGAAGCAACCGCTCAAGGTGATCGCCACGGATACTTCGGCCGACGTCACCATCACCGGTTGGATCACTCCGGAACCCATCCCCCTGAAGTCGGACGCTCCTAACAAAGACTTCCAAGTCCCCGTCAATCTCACGCTTCAACGTGAGGAAATCAACGAGCTGCTCGGCAACAATATCCGCTTCCAACAGATCGACAGCTCGTCCGAGAAGCCTCTCGAAAACGACGTGGAAATCCTCTCGTTCGCCCAGCTCCGCAAAGCTCTGGCGATGAAATGGATCGATCTTGAAGATAAGGAAAATTCCTTGCGGGTGCTTACCACCGCAGGCTCGGACGACGCCGTCATCGTAGGTTCCCGCAAAGATGTCACCAGCGCCGTCGCGCCTCTCGATGCCACCGGGAAATCGGCCGTGCAGTTCAGTGTCCCCGCCTCCGCTCAGATTCAGGGCGAGGACCTCAAAAAGCTCGTGAACGACAAGGCGGTTTATGAGCGGAACAAGGACTACCTCAGCACCGCACTCTTCACCTTCCTGCCATTCCTTCTCATCATCGGCATACTCTTCTTCCTGTTCCGCCAGCAGATGAAGTCCGCCGGCCGCGGTGCGATGTCCTTCGGTAAAAGCAAGGCGCGTCTTCTAACGATGGATCGCAACAAAGTGACCTTCAAGGACGTCGCCGGCATTCAGGAAGCCAAGGAAGAGCTTTTCGAAATCGTCGATTTCCTGCGCGATCCCCGCAAGTTCCAGAAGCTTGGCGGCTCGATTCCGAAAGGCGTGCTGATGGTCGGCTCGCCCGGCACCGGCAAGACGCTGTTAGCCCGCGCCATCGCCGGGGAGGCGGACGTGCCGTTCTTCTCGATCTCCGGATCGGACTTCGTCGAAATGTTCGTCGGCGTCGGAGCATCCCGCGTCCGCGACATGTTCGAACAAGGCCGCAAGCACGCGCCCTGCCTGATTTTCATCGATGAAATCGACGCCGTCGGACGACATCGCGGCCACGGCATGGGCGGCGGTCACGACGAGCGCGAGCAAACGCTCAACCAGCTCCTCGTCGAGATGGACGGCTTCGACACCCAGGAAGGTGTCATCATCATCGCCGCGACTAACCGGCCCGACGTGCTCGATCCCGCGCTGCTGCGTCCCGGCCGTTTCGACCGCCAGGTCACCATCTCCCTTCCCGACGTGAACGGCCGCGAGGAAATCCTCCGCGTCCACGTGAAGAAGATCAAACTCGCCGCCGGGGTCGATCTATCGAAAATCGCCCGTGGCACGCCCGGCTTCTCCGGTGCCGAACTCGCCAACTTGATCAACGAATCGGCTCTGTTAGCCGCCCGTCGCGGTCTCACCGCCGTTACGCTCGACGAAATGGAGGAAGCCCGCGACAAGGTCCGCTGGGGCCGCGAACGCCGGAGCCTCGCCATGTCCGACAAGGAAAAAACCGGCACGGCATGGCACGAAGCCGGCCACGCCTACCTCAACATGGTGCTGCCCGACACCAACCCGCTTCACAAGGTCACCATCATCCCGCGCGGCCCCTACCTTGGCGCGACCATGTATCTTCCCGATGGCGACAAGTATTCCACCCAAAAGAAAGAAGCGCTGGCCAACCTCATCGTCACGATGGGCGGCCGCATCGCCGAAGGTTTCCACAGCGACGACGTCTCAAACGGAGCATCCGGCGATATCCGCCAGGCCACCGGACTCGCCCGCCACATGGTGTGCGAATGGGGAATGAGCGACAAACTCGGCATGGTCGAATACGGCGAAGGCGACGGACCGGTCTTCCTCGGCCGTGGCGACATGGGCGGCCGCCGCACCAATTACAGCGAGAGCACTGCCAAGGTCATCGATGAGGAAATCAAGCGCTTCATCGACGAAGCTTACCAGATCGCGACCCGCGTCCTCAATGAAGGTCGCGACAAGGTCGAACTCATCGCCAATGCATTGCTCGAATTTGAAACGCTGGATGCCGGCCATCTCCGCGACATCATCGACTTCGGTGAAATGAAAAACCCGCCGAGCGCGCCCAAACCGCCACCGATCCCGGACGAGCTGAAGAAAAAGCCCGCCCCCAAGGCTGCTGAAGAAGACCGTCCGGAAGGCCCCGGTCCGATCCCAGGTGCCATCGGCGCACCCGCGTAACGTTGACCACCGGCCGCCGCCCTTCCCATTCCTGAAAGCTTGTAGGTACGACCCGTCGTCGCCATATCCTCGTCAGCCCCGGCCTAAAGGCAAACAAGCCACCAGGCCCCGTTCTTCGATTATCCCGGAAGAGAGTGCAGAGCTTCACTTTATGGATGCATCGTCAGGTGATTTTAGCAGGCCTTTTCATCCAGAAAAAAACAACCGCAATGATGGCTGCAAATGCCAAAGCAGCCCCGAAGCCCCATGCGGCGGCTGGGGTTTCGGGTGCGACGGAATCGCTGCCAGTCCCTGCGGCCGCAATGCGTTGCCGCCGCTGGTTTTCGAAGTGGGCCTCCCGCAAGCGGGCTTCTTCCACGGAGATGCCGGTTGGCTTACCTTTGTAGCGGGGCACCCAGCTTGCGTCCGCATAACGCTTCTCAAGCAGCGCAGCTTCATTGTGCTCATACCAAGATGTGATGAGCGCGATCCAATTGTCATCTTCGTCGCTCAGGTTGTGTTCCATTTGTTCCGCCCATTGCAATGTAATCGGCGGAAACTTGTCACAATGCCTGATTGCCATGAGGAAAGCATGGACCGCGCCATAGCGAGCACCGATGTAAGCCATATCACCGTCGTTCGGAGGATCGATCGGGGAGCCATGAATGATAGCAGGCATTAGAAATGGAATCGCCTCCTCGTTGGCATATTCCCAGAGTATATCGTCAGACTTACCCGTCACTAACATGTTAGCGACCAGTTCCTTGATGGTTGCTTCATGACCGGTGGCGACAAGTTTCATTTTCACTCCTTCCACCCTTCCACCGGGAGGTGCGGCTGTTATATAGCCCAGCAGGCGCTCATAGACCTTGGCTCTAACTTCGGGAGTCAGCCATGACCGATCATTGTTCTCCATCGAGCGCGGTCCCAGCTTTTCGTAGATTTGCACGTCTGTCTCATCGCGCGCCCAGTCCGGCAGACCATGCGCCTGCATTAAGAGAAGAAAACTAAATAGTATTGGCTTCGTTGTCATCTGAGGTTGCCTGCGTCCGTGTTCGCGTAACTCCAATCCTGCTGCCGGAGCCAGGCGACGATGCCCGTCATTCGGTTGCGCTCGGCAGAGCGTGCAGCGCTTTCGTTTTCCAGATTGTATCGTTAGGCGGTTTTCGCAGCCCTTTTCATCCAGAAAAAAACAACTGCCGAAATGGCTGCAAATGCCAAAACAGCCCAGACGCCCCATGCGGCAGCGGAGGTTTTGGGTGCGACGGGCTCGCTGCCGGTCCCTGCGGCGGCAATGCGTTGCCGCTGCTGGTTTCCGAAGTGGGCCTCCCGCAAGCGGGCTTCTTCCATGGAGATGCCGGTTGGCTTACCTTTGTAGCGGGGCACCCAGGTTGCGTCCGCATAACGCTTCTCCAGCAGCGCGGCTTCATTGTGCTCATACCAGCTTGTAATCAGTGCAATCCAATTGTCATCCGTGTAGCGCAAGTTGTATTCCATTTTTTCCGCCCATTGCAATGTGATGGGCGGAAACTTGTCACAATACCTGATTGCCATGAGGAAAGCATGGACCGCGCCGCGGCGAGCACCGATGTAAGCCATATCACCGTCGTTCTGCGGAACGTCGGGGGAGCCATGAATGATAGCAGGCATTAGAAATGGAATCGCCTCCTCGTTGGCATATTCCCAGAGTATATCGTCAGACTTACCCGTCACTAACATATTAGCGACCAGTTCCTTGATGGTTCCCTCATGACCTGCCGCTACAAGTCTCGCCGTGACAGCGCCTCTACTCCATCCTTCATAGCTTAACAGGCGCTCATGCACCTTGGCTCTAACTTCGGAAGTCAGCCACGAACGATCATTGTTCTCCATTTCACGGGGTCCCAGCTTTTCGTAGATTTGCACGTCTGTCTCATCGCGCACCCAGTCCGGCAGGCCATGCGCCTGCATCAGGAGAAGAAAACTGAATAGTATTGGCTTCGTTGTCATCTGAGGTTGCCTGCGTCCGTGTTCGCGTAACTCCAATCCTGCTGCCGGAGCCAGGGGACCATTTCCGGAATGGCGGACGGGTGCATCAATCCGACCCGTTTGTCAGAGGCCCACGCTTGCGGCCACGGCCCCAGATCATGGCGGGCACCCACCGCCTTGAATGCCAAGCTCAAGGCATGGCCTAACTCATGGGCATAAATTTCGTCCTTCTGTGGCTGTTGCGCGGCTGCTCTTGGCAGCATCACCGCATTGATGTCGTCGCGTCCCACACCCCCTATATCGCTGATAGAGCCCACACCGACGGGAGAATTATCCGCATTCTCGCTGAAGCCATGGACGAGATAAATCGTCAACCTTTTATTTAGTTCTCCCCTCCTTTTGATTTGATTAACGGTATCATTTACAGTCAAAAGACTCCCAGCATCGATATTTCCCCTGGCATTGAAAAGCGGGGGTTCGTTGAACAAGTTCCCGGGAATGTGCTTGATATCGACGATGCCGGAGGTGCTGGGATCGTAGGTGAAATGGAGCTTGCCCTGATGCTTGTAAGTCTCGTTGAGCGTTGCGATAAGCTCGGTAAAATTGACTCCCCCGGTATCCTGGCTGGCCGGCTGCCTGGAATCCCATACTCGGAACAACGTCACTGGCACCTCGCGCGGCGTCATGACATGGACCCGCAGGGTGGAGAGAATCTTGGTGTGATCGGCCTTTAACCGCACGACGATCTGCGCACCTACGGTTAGATTCGGAGGGTCGCTTGGTTGAGGAACAGCCGGCGACGCCTTGATGCCGGTGATTTTGAAATGACAGCCGTGAACCCACCAGGCAACGTCCGAAACGGCGATATACTGCTCGCTGCCGGGCGCAGGGACGATTTCCAACCGATCCGCCAAAGCGGGGGGCAACTCGCCAAATCCGACAGACAAGGTGCCCTTTATCACTTCTCCCACACCGGCGGCTAACCAATACTCGCTTCCCGTGTCGTCCCATGCGGGGTTACCAGCCGGATTTGCTTTAAATTCAAAACTCCGGAGTTCCATGCGAACTTCGGAACCACCAACCGTTTGGAAGCCATCGTCGATGACTTGCGGGAGAGAAGCGTATTTCGCCGCCGGGATCGTGAACGTGTTGGCATCAACCGACGTGACGGTCCCGAACTCATTGTAGGTCACCACCATCAATCTTTTGACGATTTCAGTTTCCGGGGGGGTGCTGGCATGGATTCTGACCTGCATCTGGTTAAGCCATACACTCTCGGAGTTGGCAAAAACGGAGCAACTATTCGTGAGATGACCCCCGAGAAAACGCGTGCCGCCCGGGAGTTCGGCAGGGCCGGGAAAGGCCGGGAGCGTGGCGGAGACACTTCCGATCGGATAGCGCCCGGAATAGTTCGTAATCCCACCCAAGTCGAAATTGTAGGATGCCGAAGTGGTGATTCTCGAGATCAGGACCTTCGGCGGAGTGGCAAAATCTTCCGCATAATCATAATAGGCATTTCTTGTCACGGCCACCCATCTGATCGATGGCGCGTATCTGTTCTGACCGGCTCCGTTCACCGCGATCAGGGGCGATTCATCGTGATCGGGCGTGCCGTCCCCATCGCTGTCCGCCACACCGGGATCCGTGAAGTAATAGAACGTCTCAAGCGTGTCAGATAGAAAATCACCGTCGGAATACTGGCTGTAGGGATTGGTGCCTAACTCGTTCTCCTCGGCGTCGGTGAGTTGGTCGGAGTCGTAATCCGTATCATTGATCGCGACTTTCCAAAACATTTCGGGAGAAGAGCTGCCGTCTGCCTGGGTGAGTTCGATGGCGATCTCCATGTCGTCGCCGACGGAAACCTCCGGGTCACCAATCGGGATCCAGCTTTCGGAGGTGAGATCGATTGAGGTAAGAATCGTGTAGAGTTTTCCGGTTAAAGTGGGCCAGGTAATGGTTATTGCCTCCGGGGTCAGGATCTCGCTCTCGCCGGTTAAACCGGTAACATAGACGGCGGGAATGTGGGTGATTTCCGGCCGGACGAAGCCGCTGGGGGAACTGCCATCGAACGGATCGGTGCCGGAGATTGCTTCGACTTCGTCAGTCCAGCCGTCGCCGTCGGAATCGGCAGTAGGGATGAAGCTGGAGAGAAGATCTCCGTCATTGTAGCGTCTTTCCCAGACGTCGCTGACGCCGTTATGGTTTAGATCAATCAGGGCGCTTGAGCGATTAGGGGCGAGAAGCCAGAGGCAGGCGACGAGCAGGGCATGGCGCGTGACAAGCTCCGTCAATCTGAAGAAAATAAATTTCACTTGCCACCTCCTTCAAGCAGGGATGTTCCGCCGATTTTCCAGTAATTGACGACAATGTCTTTGGGTTTGGGCGGATTGGCCTTGAGCTCGGCTGCCTGGGCGAGACGGGATTGTTCGCGGCCCTGATGGGCGGTTAGCAGGCGGGCGTGCTCGTTGTGATAGACATCGTGAAGCGACTGGATGGCGGCAAGATTTTCCGTCGTGGGATTTCCGGAGGCGATGGCAAAGGTGGCCTTGCCTAAAGGCAAATCGGGGATGGCGGGCGGGATATACTGGCGGCCTTTTCGCGCCATGAGGTTGCGCATGCGGTCGATGTCCACCGTGCTCCACATCATCATGAGGCTGCGGGTCGCGCCGTCGGAGCCGACGAAGGAAGAGCATCCGGAGAGCAGGGCGAAATCGGCGGAGGACCAGAAGGTGACGGCTTTTTCCGCGTGGGCGGGCCAGACGCGGACGAGGGTGCGCGGCGGTGAATCCTGCGAGCGATAGACGGTGGCTCCGAGGCTGATGATCTCGTTTCTTGGGAACCTCGCACGGAGCGCCGCGATGCGTGCCAGGTGTGCGGGACTGGCCGGGTCCGAAGGTGGTTCAGCGACCAGCGGTGGCGGGAGGGCGATCGGTGAGATTTTCTGGATGGTGATTTTTCTCCCACCCTGTTCGTGGACCGTCCTGTCAAGGATGTCTGCGGCCGGGACGCTGAATCCGGGCTTCGGCGGCGCGGGCGGCGGCGGGGTGCCGTCCGGGAGGTTTCCAAGGATGCGGGCGGTAGAGGATACAAGGGCCGGGGGCGCCACTTTTTCTCCTTGGGCGCTGACGGACGATGAACAGCAGGCAGTGGCTAAAACAAAGAAATGCAGGGGTGGTTTCATAGGCATGAGGAGTAGTGTCCTTCCTGGTGGACGGGGAGTTCAAAAGTCGCACAAGGACGACCGCGATGGCCTTTAGCCGGACTCCCCGAAGGTAGGCGGCCTGGACATGCGCCACCGCCTCCCCGGCCTTTGGGTCGGTTTGGCGGCATCGTTGCGGTCGATGCCGACCGCCTTGTGAGAGAATTTTGAAGTCCCCATCCACCTGAGTGGACGCTGCGAGACAATTCACCGGGGTTGGTTTCGGCAAGGATAAAGTCGGAAGTTTCCACTGAGGGCCTGCTTCCATGCTCAAGGGAAGGGCTGGGGAAACGCCATGGATCTAGCAAAAGGCGGTATCCCAAAAAAATACCCAGAGAGTCGAAAACCGTACCTGGGTTGTGGCCTCGACATCCAAGGGCGTTTGCCTCTTGACGTCGGTATTTTCTCAATCGAAGCCGGTCGTTTCTGAAACGACCGGCGTCGCTAGCAGAAGCGGAAAGGTGGATTCCGGTCCGGAATCCTACGTTATAAGCAAAACCGAGGTCGCATTCTGAAACGACCCCGGTCGTTTGGCACTCGGTCAGGCGACGGGCGGGGCGGGCGCTGCCGGAGCGGAACCGCCGGTCGCTTGGGAACCCACGAGGCTGGCACGCAATCCGCGAAGCTTGATGGTGAGTTCGTGGTCTTTGCTGACGAGACCCTCGACGAGGCTGACGGTGTCCGTGGAGAGCTTGTAGTAGCTGGCCCGCAAATCCTGCTCGTTCTTGACGGCGTCCGTGGCGGCTTTTTCCGCAGATCTGCGGAGTTTGCCGGCGTTTTCGATGAGGAGGCCTGCTCCGGAGAGCTGTGAGATCCGGCTGACGGGATCGAATCCTTTCGCGGCGAGCTCGGCCGAGTAGGGGCCGAGGGCATCGGCAACCTTGCCGATGTAGCTGTCTTTCAAAGGGTCGTTTAGGTCTGACATTTGGTTTTCTTTATTCGGTTTTCGGGGACCGGCGAACGATCAGTAGAGCTGACGCGATTTTCCGCCGATGCCTTGGAAAGAAAGGCAGGGTTGGTACGGAAACGCAAGGATGGTGGGTGGATTAAATCTTCGCCTTTTCTGGTGACAACGCGTCCAGCAATGTCCGCGATCACCAGACGTCTCGCTCCGCAGGCAGGAACGCGCCGTGCCGTGGCACTCCGTTGAACGAGCGGTCCAGCTCCAGCCGCTGCCACATGCCCGCCACCGCGCGGCCGAGGATTTCCACGTCGCCTCGCGCATCGTGTCGGCGAACGCCCTGCGATTCAATCCGCAGGCGTGAGACCAGGTGATCTAACGAGTGCCCGGTCCCGCGGGTTTTTCCAAACAGCATCTTCGACATGTGGATCGAGTCGATGCTGTGAACCTCACGCATCGGCAGGCCATGGCGACGACAGGTCGCCGCTAGAAACTTGCTGTCGAAGCGGAGACCGTTGTGCGCGATCAGTGTGGAATCGCCCGACCACAACGCGAACTCGCACAACACTTCCTCCGGCCGGTTCGCATGTTGGACATGCCGGTTTCCCACGCCCGTGTAGCTTTCGATGAACGAGGAAATCGGGCGGCGCGGCTTCGCGAAACTCGCATAAGTTTCCTCGGGACACAGACTGCCCGCAGTGAACCGCATCGCCGCGATTTGGATAAATTCGTCCTGCTCCGGATTCAGCCCGGTGGTTTCCAAGTCATACACCACGAAGGTCTCGCCCGCGTGCTGGCGGTCCGTCCAGTAGAACGAATGCCGGCACTCGGGGCAATTGACGCGCGTCCCCATGGCGGACCTGGGTCCGGTTAGGCTGTTTTTGCACTCGGGACAAAAGGCCTTCATCAGCCCATCGCTTTCTCCATCAGCGTGTTCATCCGGGTCACCGTATCGCGGGCATCCTCCAGCAGACCGGCGGCGATGAGCGCGTTGTCTAGCAACTGTCGGGCAACGAGTTTCGCGAGTTCTGGATTCGCGTCCTTGGCTTCTGCTAGTTTTTTCATGAGCGGATGACGCGGGTTGATTTCAAGCTCCACCTTGATGTCGTTTTTGAAATTCTCGTCCATCGCCCGCATCATCTGACGAATCTGCGGGCTCATGCCGTCCGCCGGGACCAGGGCGATCACCGGGCTGTCAACCAGCCGCTTTCCGATCGCGACGGCCGTCACGCGATCGCCGAGTTCGTCCTTGAGGAATCCGCACAGCGCGGCCGTCGCCTCTTCGGACAGGGCGTCACCCTCCGGCGCGTGATCTTCCAATTCCACGCCGCCGTGGCGGATGGAGACGAGCTTCTTGCCATCGAACTCACCTAACGACTCGACGACATACTCATCCACCGCGTCGGTGAAATAGATCACCTCCAGGCCGCGCGCCTTGAAGGCTTCGATGTAAGGACTGCTCTCGACCTGCTCGCGGCTGCCGCCGACGAGGTAGTAAATCGACTCCTGCCCATCCTTCGCGCGGGACACGTAATCCGTGAATCCGCAGACCACGCCGGACTCGGTTAGGGACGACTCGAAGCGCAACAGTTTCGCCAGCGCGTCGCGGTTAGGGTAATCCGTAGCAATGCCTTCTTTGAAAAAACGGTCGAACTTTTTGTAGAAGCCGCGGTATTTCTCCGGGTCGGCCTCGGCCTCCTTTTCGAACATCTTGATCACCCGCTTGCTGATGACCGCGCCGAGTTTGCGGATCAAAGCGCTGTCCTGCATCGTTTCCCGGGAGATGTTCAGCGGCAGGTCCGCGCTGTCCACGACGCCTTTCATGAAGCGCATCCAGTCTGGCAGCAGGCCTTTCGGGTCGGCGTCGATCAGGACTTTTTTCGAGTAGAGCGAGATGCCGCCATCGACCTTGCCGAAGCCCATCCGCTCGGGATTCTCGCTGGGAGAGAACACCAGCGCGTTGATCGCAATCGGCGCGTCCGCGCTGAAATGCAGGCGATAAGCCGGCTCGTCGAAGGCCTTACCCGCGAATTGATAGAACGCCTTGTACTCGTCCTCGGAGATTTCAAGCTTGTTCTTCAGCCACAGTGCTCCGACCTCGTTGATGCGCTTGCCATTGAGGAAAATCGGGAAGCCGACGAAGTTGCTGTAGGTTTCTATCAGGTGCTTCAGGCGCGTTTCCTCAGCATACTCGCCAAGCTCTTCCTTCAGATGCATGACTACCTTTACCCCGCGCGACTGGCCGGGGGATTCCTCGATTTCGTAGCCTGACTTGCCATCGCTGATCCAGACGAGCTCCTCGCCCTCCGCGCGCCAACTGCGGGTGTGGACCTTCACCTGGTCCGCCACCATGAAGGCGGAGTAAAAGCCGACGCCGAACTGGCCGATCATGTTGCCCGGCGTGCTGCCGCTGTCCTTCATATTTTTTAGAAACGCCTTGGTCCCCGAGTGGGCGATGGTGCCCAAATTTTTTACCAACTCCTCGCGCGTCATGCCGATGCCGGTGTCCGAAATCGTCAGCGTTTTCGCCTCCGTGTCGGTGGTGATGTGGATTTCCAGCGGCAGGGCCGGCTCATGCACGTCCTTTTCCGTGGCCTCGATGTGCCGAAGCTTTTCCATCGAGTCCGAGGCATTCGAGATCAGCTCGCGGAGGAAAATTTCCTTGTCGGTGTAGAGGGAGTGGACGACCAGATCGAGCAATTGCTGGATCTCGGCCTGGAAGGTGTGTTTTTCGACGGTGGTTTCGCTCATGATTGAAAGGAGTGTTTCGTGGGAAGGGCGGGACCATAGCCAACTCAAGCCGGGTGTCAAAAGTTCACGCGGACCGGTCGGACTTTCTGGCGGGCGCGCATGGTTCCTGCTTTATTCCGCGCAGATGGATCGGGAAAACGAACGGCTCGCGGAGGACAAGGCGCGCACCAAAAAGTGGCGGCGTTGGGGACCATTCCTCAGCGAGCGCCAGTGGGGCACGGTGCGGGAGGATTACTCGGACCACGGGAACAGCTGGGCGAGTTTTCCCCACGACCACTCCCGGCGCCGCGCCTACCGCTGGGGAGAGGACGGATTGCAGGGCTGGTCCGACCGCCAGTGCCGGATGTGCTTCGCTCCGGCGCTCTGGAACGGCAATGACACGATCCTCAAGGAGCGCCTTTTCGGCCTCGGCGGCAACGAGGGAAATCACGGGGAGGACGTGAAGGAGTGCTACTACTACCTCGATTCCACGCCAACCCATTCCTACACCAAGGCTCTCTATAAATACCCGCAGGCCATGTATCCGTACACGGCGATTCGCGAAAAAAACCAGGCGCTTGGCCGCACCGGCCCCGAACTGGAGCTCGCGGACATGGGGCTGTTCGACCACGGCAAATACTTCGACGTCGTCCAGGAGGTCGCCAAGCGGACGCCGGAAGACATCCTCTGGCGGATCACTGTCACCAATCGCGGGCCCAAGGCCGCGCCCATCCACATTCTGCCCACGCTCTGGTTCCGCAATGTCTGGAGCTGGGGGGAGAACCGCGAGTCGCCTAACAAGAGGCCCGCCATTATGGCCGATGGCAAGGGCGTCGTGGCCCACCATGAGTCGTTAGGCGAATATCGGTTTCTGGTGGACTCCCCAAAATCGCGAAAAGGCGTGCCGTGGCTCTTCACGGAAAACGACACGAATTTCCAGACTGTCTTCGGCACGCCCAACCCCGCGCCTTACGTCAAGGACGCGTTCCACCGTTATTTGATCCAAGGCGAGAAAACCGCGGTCTCCCCCACCCCGGCGGGAACCAAGGCGGCGGCTCATTTGAAATTCACCATTCCTCCCGGTGTCTCGATCACCGTGCGCTGCCGGCTGCATCTGCTGGGAGAGTCCAACGGCTTCCCGGGTTTCGAGCAGTTCGATGAAACCTTCAAGGCCCGGATTGCGGAGAGCGACGCGTTTTACGAAGAGGTCATCCCTAAAAACATCTCCCACGATGAGCGCCTCATCTGCCGCCAAGGTTACGCCGGTCTGTTATGGACGAAACAATTCTTCTACTACGTCATTGAGGACTGGCTGAAGGGCGACAACGGCGCGGCCCCTTCCGGCGCTCGGCTGCACGGCCGCAACGCCGACTGGGGGCACATCCACGCCCGCGACATTCTTTCGATGCCGGACAAATGGGAATACCCGTGGTTCGCCGCATGGGACACCGCCTTCCACATGATTCCCTTCGCGGCGCTCGATCCCGATTTCACCAAGCACCAACTCCTCCTGCTACTACGCGAGTGGTACATGCACCCTAACGGCCAGCTTCCCGCCTACGAGTGGAACTTCTCGGACGTCAACCCGCCGGTCCACGCCTGGGCCGTCTGGCGGGTGTATAAAATCGCCGATCCCAAAGGCCAACGCGATCTGTTATTCCTAGAGAGCGCCTTCCAAAAGCTGCTCCTCAACTTCACCTGGTGGGTCAACCGCAAGGATGTCGAGGGCCGCCATGTCTTCGGCGGCGGCTTCCTCGGGCTGGACAACATCGGAGTCTTCGACCGCTCCCACTCGCTCCCCGGCGGGGGGCATCTCAACCAGGCCGACGGCACCGCATGGATGGCGTCGTTCTGTCTAACCATGCTGTCGATGTCTTTGGAACTCGCATTGGAAAAACCGGCGTACGAGGACATCGCCTCGAAGTTTTTCGAGCACTTCGTCAATATTTGCGACGCCATCAACAGCCTCGGCGGCACCGGGCTCTGGGACAACGAGGACGGCTTCTACTACGACCAGCTCATCATCAACCACAAGGAGCCGATCCCGCTGCGCATTCGTTCTCTCGTGGGACTGCTGCCCATGTGCGCGGTGACGGTGCTCAAGCAGAAGACCATCGACGCGCTGCCGCATTTCAAGAAACGCATGGAGTGGTTTCTGGTCAACCGGCCGGACATTTTGAAATACATCACCGCCCGCCGGGTCACGGGCGACAAGAATCCCGGGCGCGCCCTGTTAGCCATCCCGTCCGAGGCCCGTTTGCGCAAAAGCCTGGCATACATGTTAGACCCGAAGGAATTCCTGTCGAACTTCGGGATCCGCTCGCTGAGCAAGGCGCACGGGGAGAAACCGTTCGTCTTCATCCACCAAGGCCAGCGCCACGAAGTCCCCTACACTCCGGGCGAGGCCACCACCGACATGTTCGGCGGAAATTCCAACTGGCGCGGTCCGATCTGGTTTCCCGTTAATTTCCTGATCATCGAGGCCTTGGAACGCTACGATTATTTCTACGGCGACACCTTCAAGGTCGAGTATCCCACCGGCTCGGGAAATCTGGCGACTCTGCGCGAGGTCGCCATCGATCTCTGCGATCGGCTCATCTCGCTGTTTCTTCCTAACGAAAAGGGCCACCGCCCGTGCTTCGGCGACGCGACCCGATACGCGGACGTTTCCCATTGGCAGGACCTGCTGTTGTTCCACGAGTATTTCCACGCGGAAACCGGAGAGGGACTCGGTGCCTCCCATCAAACGGGCTGGACCTCGCTGGTCGTCCGCCTCGTCCGCGAGCGTCGGGAGAAGCTCGTCCATGCCTTCACCCCGCGGGCGTGATGGAGTGACGTGGCGGCGGTTTCCAACCGCCTGGCCGTCCCCACACTGAAAGCCGGCGTCAATGCCTGAACCACCTCACGGCTCTCCTTCTTCGGGCGCTTTCGGGAGCTTGTCCACTTCTTCGAGGAGGTTGACGATTTCCACGCCGCGGACAGCCGAAGAGTCGTAGCAGAAGCGGAGAACTGGCGTGGACTTGAGGACCACGCGCTTCATGACCTTGGACTGGATCGAGCCGTGGTCCTTGTTCAACTTCACGATCACCGAATTGGCCTCGCCGCCTAACACGCCGATCCAGACTTTTCCTTCTTTAAGATCCTGCGTGACCTCGACCTCGCTGACCGTCACGAGCCGGTTATGCCACTCGTAATCTTTTTGAATAACGTTGCCGATTTCACGGCGGAGGAGTTCGTTGACTCGATCAAGACGGCGGGACATTGAGATAAATGCTGAAAAACTGAAGCGCTGAGATGCTGAAATTTCAGATTTTCAGCATTTCAGTTTTCAGTTTTTGTTTTTCAAAGCGTTTGCGCGTATTTCTCGAGTTTATAGCACTCGATGATGTCACCTTCCTCGTATTCGTTGAACTCGCCGAGGCGGATGCCGCATTCGAAGTTTGTGCGGACTTCCTCGACCTCGTCCTTGAAGCGACGGAGCGTGGACATGCGGCCATCGAAGACTTGGACCCCGCCGCGGACGACGCGGGCGTGGGCCTTGCGGTGGATGCGGCCGTCGGTGACGAACGAACCGGCGACGCGGCCGCGGTTGAGTTTGAAAATCTGGCGGACCTCGGCGTGACCAATGACGGTTTCGCGGGTGAGTGGCTCCAACAGGCCGAGCATGGCCTCGCGGACCTGATCGATGAGTTCGTAAACGACCGAGTAGAGTTTGACTTCGACCCCCGCGGCTTTGGCGGATTTCACGGCCTTGGCTTCAACCTTGACGTTGAAACCGAGGATCACTGCGTCGGTGGAGGTGGCGTAGGAAATGTCGGACTCGGTGATCGGACCTGCGGCGGCGGTGATGAAGGAGGACTCGACCTTGTCAGAAGTGATGGCGAGGACCGCTTTCTTAATGGCCTCGACGGAGCCTTGGACGTCGCACTTGAGGATGAGCTTGAGCTGGGCCTTGCCGGCACCGTCGCGGACCATGGAGTAGAGGTCTTCCATTCGGTTGCGGTGCTGCGGCTTGAGGCGGACGAGTCGCTGGGCTTCCTGGCGTTCTCCTGCCAGGGATTTCGCCTCGCGCTCGGTTTTCATCTCGGTGAGATGATCGCCGACGTTGGGAAGTTCCTCGAAACCGATTACCTCGACGGGCATTCCCGGGTGGGCGGATTTTACGGCAACTCCGCGGTCGTTGATAAGCGATCTCACTTTTCCGGCAAACGGTCCGCAGATGAATGGAGTGCCGACTTTAAGCGTGCCGGACTCGACGATGACCGTGGCGGTGGTGCCACGACCCGGAACCACGCGGGCCTCAATGACGGCGGCGCGGGCAGTGGACTTCGGGTTGGCCTTGAGTTCGAGCACTTCGGCTTGCAGCGCCATGAGGTCGAGCAGGTCATCCATGCCCTTGCCGGTGAGAGCGGAAACTTCGGCAAACTCGGTGTCGCCGCCGAAGTCGGTGGTTTGCAGGCCGTTTTCGGCAAGCTGGGATTTCACGCGGTCCACGTTGGCAGAAGGCAGGTCGCACTTGTTGATGGCGACGATGATGGTCTTCCTGGCCTTCTTGGCGTGTTTGATCGCCTCGATCGTTTGCGGCATGATGCCGTCATTGGCGGCGACCACGAGAACCACGATGTCCGTAATGTCGGCACCGCGTGCCCGCATGTCGGAGAAAATGGCGTGGCCGGGAGTGTCGAGGAACGTGATTTCCAGTTCGTTGTGGATGACCTGATAGGCGCCGATGTGCTGGGTGATGCCCCCCGCTTCGCCGGCGGTGATCTTGGTCTTGCGCAGGTAGTCGAGAAGCGAGGTTTTACCGTGATCGACGTGACCCATGATCGTGATGATCGGCGGGCGGTATTTAAGCAGGTCCACCGGCTCTTCCGCGATCAATTCCGGCTCCTTAATGACGACGACTTCCTTGTGGACTCCCTTGTCCTTGTCGCGCTTTTCACGCTCGAAGACGAATCCGTGCATCTCGCAGATTTTGGCCGCGATTTCTGGCTCCAACGGTTGGTTAGGTGCCGGGAAGACGCCGATCTTGATCAGGTCCGCCATGATGTTGAACGGTTTCAACCCGAGGCGCGCCGCAAGTGCGGGAATCAGGATCGGGGGCTTGATGACGATCAGCTTCGGATCATCCGGGGATTCTTCTTCAACTGCGATATCGACAACGGCCTCCACGACTGGAGCGGGCGCTGCCGCAATTTCCGCAGCTTGGATCGCGGTTTCGTCCTCTTTGTCGAGAATCTTGGAAATGGTGCCAATAACCGATTTGCCGGTGCGGGTGGATTTGCGGACCTTGGGCTTTTTATCCTCGGCAAACAGATCCAGAGCGTTGGCCTTTTGCGCGTCCAGCACACTCGGAGCTGGCGGAATGACTTCGGCCTCCTTGCGCTGGCGCTCGCGGCGCGAAGGTTTCACGGCGGGGTCGAGAAGATCGAGAACCTTGGTTTTCTTGGGAGGGCTGTCGCTATTTTCGGGCATCCGGCTTGTCGGCAAAGTTCGAGGGAGAGATGAAGTGGAAATAATAATGGGAGTTGCGAAGTCAGTCGTTAGAGGTGGTGGCGGCAGTGCCGCTGACGATGTCGTTGGCACGCGCGAGAATCGCCTCGGCGGCCTCCTCGGTGATTTCAAGGGCTGCCGCGATGTAGTCGGCCGGCATGTCGATGACGAGCTCGGGATTGAAGCCGCCGGCCAAGGTCAGTTTGTTAGCCAGCTCGTCGGTGATTCCCAGTTGCTCACCGAGCGTATGAGCGGCGCCGCCGATTTTTTCCTTAAACTGCTCCTCCTTCGATTCGTCGCGACGGACTTGCACGTCCCAGCCCATCAGGCGCGAGGAAAGGCGCGCGTTCTGGCCCTTGCGGCCGATCGCTTTGCTGAGGTCGATCTCATCGACGGTGACGTGGACGGTGTGGGTCTCTTCATCGACCGTGATCGAGCGAAGTTCCGCGGGCTTGAGCGCCTCACGGACGAATTCCTTGGGGTCCTCGCTCCAGCGGATGATATCGACCTTCTCGTTGTTGAGTTCCCGGACGATGTTTTTTACCCGGGCACCGCGCATGCCGACGCAGGCGCCGACGGGATCGACTTTCGGATCGCTGCTCCAGACCGCCACTTTGGTGCGGAAACCGGCTTCTCGGGCGATGCCACGGATTTCCACCGTGCGGTCGGAAATTTCGTTCACCTCGGCTTCGAACAAGCGCCGGACAAAATTCGGATGGCTGCGCGAAAGGATGATTTCCGGTCCGCGGCCTTCATTTTCCACCGCGAGGACGTAAGCCCGGATGCGGTCGCCGATGTTATAATCCTCGCCCTGCACCCGCTCCCGGTTCGGCATGATGCCTTCGAATTTCCCGAGGTCGATCATCACATCGTTGCGCTCGAAGCGCCGGACGGTGCCGGAAACCACGTCGCCGGCGCGGTCCTTGAATTCCTCGTAAATCATTTCCTTCTCCGCCTGGCGGAGGCGCTGCATCATCGTTTGCTTGGCGGTTTGCACCGCGATGCGGCCGAAATCCTTGGGCGTAACGTTGAATTCCTGAATGTCGCCAATCTGCGCGTCGGCAGCCTTCTTGGTGGCTGTGGCCAGCGGGACCTCGTTGAATTTGTCCGCATGATCGTCGTCGGCCACCACGGTGAGACAGGCGTAAATCTTGGTTTCGCCCTTTTTCGTATCCACGGCGGCGCGGAGCGTCTCGATGGCGTCCGCCCCGGGAACCATTTTCCGATAGGCGGAGATGAAAGCGAATTCCAGCGCAGCGACGACCTTCTCACGGTCGATGCCTTTTTCTTTTTCGTAATACTCGATGAGGGCGACGATATCGTTGGTCATGGCGGGCGGTGGCTGCGGTCGCTGCTGATGTCTGGAGACGCAAAAGAGTGGGTGCGAGACCCACTCCTTACTTTCGTCAGAAGCTGTGCGGGCAGCTTCTAGGCGAGCGGAATTTGAGTTGCAAGCCGAAACTCGCCCGCTCAGGGGCCGCGGAAATGCCGTCGCACCTCAAATGCCGGGTGGGTTTCCACCACCTCGGAGCGCGGAAATTCCCCCTCAAACTCTCCCAGCCAAGTGTCGCCCTCATACTCTTGGAAAATGTGGGTCACGAGCAAATCATCGAGCATCGGCAGGAACGCCGCATAGATTTCCGATCCGCCGATGATGAAGACCTGGCCCTTGATTTGGGGGAGATTTTGCAGGTCGTCCGGCCGATGGATGACCTCCACGCCATCCGCTGACCACGCTTCATCACGGGTCAGCACGATGTTCCGGCGCTTCGGCAGCGGGCGGCCGATCGAGTCATAGGTTTTCCGGCCCATCACGATCGGATGGCCCGAAGTCGTGCGTTTGAAATAGGCGAGATCCTCGGGCAAATGCCATGGCAGACGGCCCGCCCGCCCGATCACCCGGCCCGCGGTCATCGCCACCAATGCGGTTAGATGGAGGTCCGTCTTCAAACCGCCACCGGGGCCTTGATATGCGGGTGCGGGTCGTAGTTTTCCAGACGGATGTCATCGATCGTGAACCCGTCAATGTCCTTCACGCTTGGATTCAACCACAAGGTGGGCAGGGCGTGCGGCTCGCGACTGAGCTGCTCCGACGCCTGCTCCACGTGATTCGAATAGAGATGAACATCGCCGAAGGTGTGGACGAAATCCCGCGCTTCGTAGTCACAGACATGGGCGACCATTTGGGTTAGCAAGGCGTAGGAAGCGATGTTGAAAGGCACCCCGAGAAAGAGATCCGCGCTGCGCTGATAGAGCTGGCACGACAACCCCGGACGACCGCCTGCCTGGGCTTCATGCACGTAAAATTGAAATAACAGATGACACGGCGGCAGCGCCATCTGGTGGATCTGGCCCACGTTCCAGGCGGAAACGATATGCCGTCGGGACAGCGGATCTCCTAACAACCCGTCGATCAGCAGGCGGATCTGGTCGATTGTGCGGCCTTCCGGGGTGGGCCAAGCCCGCCACTGCTTGCCATAAATTGGCCCCAGCTCGCCCTCGGCATCCTCCCACTCGTCCCAGATGCTCACGCCGTTTTCCTTGAGACTTTGGGTGTTGGTTTCGCCGCGCAGGAACCACAGCAATTCATGAATAATCGACCTTAAGTGCAGCTTCTTCGTGGTCGTGCAGGGAAATCCCTCACGCAAATCGTACCGCACCTGTCGCCCGAATGCGGAAATCGTCCCGGTTCCGGTCCGGTCAGCCCGCTTTTCGCCGTGCTCCAACACATCGCGCATCAAATCCAGGTAGGCTTTCACGCCGCCGATCAAGCCACGGACGGACTTGATCAGGCAAGAAATAAGGCCGCTGAATTTCGTCCTCCTGCCTTCTTGACGCCTCGAATCCAGATGCGCATGTTACCCGAACTTCAAACGAATAAATCCATGGAAATCAACGGCACGGTTTACGATGTTCTACATAACAAAAGTGGTGAAATTCTAACCACCAAGCCGGAGGATTCCGTCTATGACGCCATCCGCCTGATGGGTGAAAAAAACATCGGTGCCCTGGTCGCCATGGAAAACGGCCAGGTCATCGGCATACTTTCCGAGCGGGACTACAGCCGCAAGGTGGTCCTGCAGGGCCGCACCTCGCGCGACACCCGCGTCGGGGAGATTATTTCAAGACCCGCCATCACCGTCCGCAGCAAGGACGGAATCGAAAAGTGCATGCAGCTCATGACCGACAATCGGATCCGCCACCTCCCGGTGGTCGATGACGGCCGCTTGGTTGGCTTGATTTCCATGGGCGACCTCGTCAGCTGGGTCATGCAATCCCAGCGCCATACCATCGAGCAACTTCAAGGATACATCTCGGGCGACTACCCTGGCTGAGCGTTTTTGGCAACTGACGGCATTGGGTAATTGCCCGGCGGTGCGATGCTGTCATACCGTGGCGGCGATGAAAGTGCTGTGATTAGGCATCGTGGGCAGCGGCGGAGCGTGGTCAGCAGCGGGAGAGCTCGAAGCGATTTGCTTCCTTTGACATCGTGATGATTTCGGGGTTCAACACCGCTCACATCGTAGGGAGCGTGTCGCATTTCTCACTGAATTCTGACCGGAAATCCGAAATGGCATGAGAACAGGATTTCCTTGCGCTCCGACACCCCGTGGTTCTCCACGAGCCGCCCGACCACTTCCCTCTTGCGCGCAGGGCCTACCATTTTCCCGACGCCACCTCCTTGGGCAGGTCGATGTCCAGGGCCTGTTCGGCCACGAGAAGAATGTTACACCGCGAGGCCTGACCCGAATGGCGCTAACTTAAGAGTCGTTTGGGATAACATAATGTTAGATTTGCTGCGGGTTGGCTTGATAATTGCTCATTGACCATCAATGACTTCCATCACGCCGATGTTTCCAGGCTGG
>JANMSI010000119.1:0-1902 GCA_031389115.1 Akkermansiaceae bacterium | reverse complement strand
CTCCACTTCTTCGCGCGTGGCGTAATCGCCGAGCTGGCCCGGATGCTCTGCGAGCTGGAAAAGTAACCGCAGCACCTGCTTTTGCTTCGGGCCACGGCAAGCCGACCAAAGATGAAGACGCCTTGCCCGAGAGAACTGGCTCGTAGCCAGCAGGATTAGGCATGACCGAGCTGCTTCGCCAAGTCCTTCAGTCTGACTTTCTTTCCACCGTCCATCTCTCGCATCGTCCGCGTTGCTTCTCGGCGTCCGGCAGGCGACTCGTGTTGCAGTCGCAGCAGATACGCGGACACCATGCGACGATCCGCATCCGAAAGCTTCGAGAGCCGTTGCTTGATGTCGAGAATGGCAGTTGCGGTCATGCCCGAAGCTAGCCTGGCAACCGGAGCGTCAAGGGGCGGGAATTTTTCGGCTAACCGATCCAGATCATCCACGCGGAGGCAACGATTGATCCGCATTCTGAGCATTGCCCGCGTTGCGCTGTGGCGACTTCCATGAGAAGGCGTGTCGAGAGTTATATATAAAAGGGTTCACCTTTTTTGAAGATCCGGTTTGGCTGGCTCGCGGCCACGGCTGTCCAGATAAGCGCCTGATTTGATTTTGTAAGTAATCGTTGATTCGTGAGAAGCGCACCGATGGACGTGTTGCCGATGTGGTTTTTGAAAGTCGATTTGAGGCCATTGTGGGCCGGAAATGAATCCCGGTCCGACCGTCTTCGCCCAAATCATCGCAGGACTGAATCAAATGGAGCTGACGCGGGCGGCGGCTCGATTTCCGATGCCGCGGGCCTCGCGCGCGCTCAGTGCCTACGATCATTTTGCCGCGATGGTGTTCGCCCAACTGACGTATCGCGAGAGCCTGCGGGGCATCGAAGCCTGCCTGCTCGGACGGCGGGCGGCGACTTATCGCATGGGTATCCGAGGTCGTGTTACACGGACGAACCTTGCCTACGCCAACGAACACCGCGACTGGCGTGTCTTTGCCGAGATCGCCGGCGTGTTGATGCGACGGGCGCAGCGGTTGTATGGGGAGACGCCACCCGAACTTGGCCTGGAGGCGGACTTGTTCGCCTTGGATGCGACGGTCATCGAACTGAGCCTGGCGTTGTTTCCGTGGGCGCGCTGGCAAAAGGCGCAGGCTTCGGTGAAGCTCAACGTGTTGCTGGATGTACGCAACGATCTGCCGGTTTTCGCCAGTCTCCACGAGGGGAATCGGCACGAGGTGGCCTCGCTCGACGAGATCCCAGTGTATCCCGGATGTTACTACGCCATTGATCGTGGCTACCTCGACTTCCAGCGGTTGCATCGCTTGCACGTGGCCGGCGCTTTCTTCGTCACCCGACTCAAAGCCGGCATCCGCTTTTACGTTGTTACGTCGCGGCCGGTGGACCAAACCGTTGGCTTGCGTTGCGATCAAACGATCCGCCTCAGCTCCGCCAAAGGCCGCGCGGCTTACCCGGAACCGCTGCGGCGCATCAGCTATGTCGATCCGGAAACGGGCCAGGCGCTGGTCTTCCTCACGAACCAGTTCGATTTGCCCGCCCTGATGATCGCCTCGATTTACCGCCGTCGCTGGGCCATCGAACTCTTGTTTCGTTGGATCAAGCAGCACCTGCGCCTGCGCGGATTTTTCAGCAACTCGCCCAACGGAGTGCGCGTGCAAATCTGGACTGCCCTTTGCACCTACCTGCTGGTCGCCATCGCCAAGCAGCAAAAACATCTCGCCCCGTCGATGTATGAAATCCTGCAAATCGTCAGCGCCTCTTCATTTGAGCAAATCCCATTGGCGGAACTGCTTATGAACTTTGATACAAGAGACAACCAGGTCGATATTCCTAACCAACTGGAAATCAACTACTCATAACTGGACAGCCGTGGAAGCCACCGTATTGACGAGATCACGGCC
>JANMSI010000101.1:0-23138 GCA_031389115.1 Akkermansiaceae bacterium | reverse complement strand
ATTCGGATGGTTGATCCAATCGCGGCGACTGGTCCGGGATTATGAAGTGAAGATCGAACACTCGGAAGCCATGATCTATCTGTCGATGAGCAAGCGGATGCTCGCCAGAATCGCACGTTAGATATTTTTAAGACAGCCTCTCAGTAATTTGCGATCATTTCGAGAACGGAGGCCGGATCAACTCGCGTCCGCAATGGTTGGAGTTGATTGATCGTCTTCCTCCTGAATCCGTCGGATACTCCACTAGACTTCGCGAGCTTCTTTCGGCGAAGTCCTCATAGGGTGGCATCATACAAGATCGCCGAACAAATATCCGACCGGGAACCGGCCATAGGCACTTCACGTTTATCCGCGCAACGAGGCTTATGAGGTCGAGTTCGTTACTCTCACCGGCAGGACGGCTGCAGTCGTTCCGTTAGTGCCGAGCAGGTTCGCCCTGTCGGCAGCACCGAGATTCCTCATGCGCGTGAATTGGCCCATCACTGAGATCTAAAGCCCTCGGGTGCTCCTCCGCCCGCCCGGTTGGCACCATACACACCGGTTTTGACACCTGCTTTGGATTGTGCCCATCACACCTTGGAACGTTGCCGCGGCGTTGTAATGTCGCTTGCCCAGTATCGGAACGCCCGGTATCGTCGCCCTCATGCCTACGGTAGCACTTCAAGCCCATTACGACGGCGTGCACATCGTTCTCGATGAGCCGTATGATTTGCCCGCCGACGCCAGCCTCATGGTAACGGTGCTTCCTGCCACTTCCGACGCGGATTCCGAGGAGGGTTGGCTCCGGGCAGCGGCGTCCAGTGATGCTTTTGCGTTTCTCGCCGACCCAGCCGAGGACATTTACACAGCAGCCGATGGAAGGCCCTTCCGTGATGCGGTATAGCGTTGTCCTGGTTCCGTTTCCTTTCGATGACCTCTCCGGCAGCAAGGTCAAAAGCGCGGCGCATGGTTACGGTTTCCGCAACGATCATTCAGCGTCAGTTGGGCGAGCTGACACCGGCCCTCCAATCTCAGGTCCAACAAAAACTGCGCGCGCTTTTCGCACTATGAAATCACGCGCCGCCATCTCTCTCTGATGACCAGCCTCTATATCATCGTCGCTTACCTCGCGCTGCTCATCCTGCTCGGCTTCGTCACGAACTACTTTTCAAAAGGAACCAGCGCCGACTTCTTCGTGGTGGACCGCTCGATCGGTTCGTTTCTGCTGCTGATGTCGATGTTCGGCGCGACGATGACCGGCTTCGCGCTTGTCGGCTCGACCGGCGAGGCGTTTTCCTCCGGCATCGGCGTTTACGGGGCGATGGCCTCGTGGTCCGGCCTGATGCATTCGGCGGTCTTCTTCCTGATCGGCATCCGGTTGTGGGCGGTGGGCAAGCGCCATGGCTACCTCACCCAGTGCGAGTATTTCCGCAATCGTTTCGACTCGAAAGGCCTCGGCTATCTGCTTTTCCCGATCCTCGTCTTGCTGCTAATCCCCTATCTTCTGGTAGGAGTCATCGCCGCGGGGAAATTCCTGCAAGCCTTCACCAAGGGCATGTTTCCGGAGCAATTCGCGCGGACTCTGGCGGATGGCAGCCCTCACCCGCTCAGCGGCGGACTCCCGCCCGAACTTGGCGGTGGCATTCTTTGCGCGATCATTCTGTTTTACGTGTTCTTCGGCGGCCTGCGTGGAGCCGTTTGGGCAAATGCTTTGCAGACGACCATCTTCATGATCACGGGCGTGGCCGCCTACTGGATGATCTCCCAAAAACTCGGCGGTCTCGCCGCGGCCAGCCAGGCCGTGCTCGACAGCGATTTCGCCAGACCCCGCGCCGCCCGCGAGGGCATCATGAGCCATGGGAAATTTTTCACCTACTGCTTCATCCCGCTTTCGGTCGGCATGTTTCCCCACCTTTTCCAGCATTGGCTCACCGCCAAAAGCGCGAAAACCTTCAAGCTCACGGTGGTTGCGTTTCCGGTTTTCATCCTGATCGTCTGGCTGCCCTGCATCCTGATCGGCATCTGGGCCGCCGCCGAGTTCGGCCCGCTGGGTCCCGGCCAGAGCACGAACGGAGTGCTCGGACGCATGGTCGAAGGCCTTGTCAAATCACCCGTGCTTTCCGGTCTCGTCGCGGCCGGAGTGCTCGCTGCCATGTCCAGCCTCGACTCGCAGTTCATGTGCCTCGGCACGATGTTTACCAATGACATCGTCGTTCAAAAGCTGGGCCCCAACCGATTGACGGACTCCCAGAAAGTCATGGTCGCCCGGGGCTTCATTTTGCTGATCGCCGGTGTCACTTATGCCCTGTCGGTCGTGCTGATGGACACTGCCCAAGTTTTTGCGCTGGGCGTGTGGTGTTTCAGCGGCTTCGCGGGGCTCTTCCCGCTCGTCGTCGCCGCCGTTTACTGGAAGGGTGCCACCCGTGCCGGTGCCATTTCCTGTATCGTGGTCACCATCCTCACTTGGGGCGTTCTTTTTTATCGCGATGTTTTCGCCGCGAAGCTGCCCGGTGCCGCCAACTCCCCGCTCATCGCCGGCATGATGCCCGTCACCCTCATCATCGCAGCGTCCGCCGTGACGTTGGTCGGAGTTTCCCTCTTCACCGCCAAACCGTCCGACGCCACCTTGCGGAAATTTTTCGCCTGAGCATCATTCCATCAAATCCCATGTCCTCCGATCTCACTCCCGCCGCCGCCGCCGAAGCCCTCGACGCCCACACCCGCGAAATGGTGAAATGGCATTTTTCTCCAGAAACCGGCTGTCCCTATTGGCTCGAACAAGTGCCGAACCTCGGCTTCGATCCGCTCAAGGAAATCACCTGCTTCGCCGATATCCAAAAATTCGAACCCTTCGATGACGAGGTCCTGCGCAAGGAAGATCCGGCCCGTTTCATTCCCAAAGCTTTCGGAAAGCGCCCCTACAACGTCTTCGAAACCGGCGGCACCACCGGCATGCCCAAGCAGCGCATCGGCTGGGACGACTATCGGACCGACTACACCGAATTCTCCGAACACTACGGCCCCGACTTCTTCCCCCAAGGCGCGAACTGGCTGATGGTCGGCCCCACCGGTCCGCGCCGCTTGCGCCTCGCCATCGAACACCTCGCCAACATCCGAGGCGGTGCCTGTTATTTCATCGACCTCGACCCACGCTGGGTGAAGCGCCTGATCGGCATGGGCGAAATGCGGATGGCCAAACTCTATCAGGAACACGTCATCGACCAGGCCGCCACCATCATCCGCCACCGCGACATCGGCTGCCTGTTCACCACTCCGAAACTCCTCGAAAGCCTCGCCGAGCGCATGTCGCTCGTCGATGCCGGCATCCGCGGCGTGTTCGCCGGCGGCACCACCATGACGCCGCAATACGTCCGCTTCATCGAAAAGGAAGTCCTCGAAGGAAAAATCAATTTCGCCCCCACCTACGGCAACACCCTGATGGGCCTCGCCATCAGCAAAAAGCGCGGTCCCGGCGAATTCTCCCTCACCTACCACGCCCCGCAACCACGCGCGGTGCTGCGCATCGTCAATCCCGATTCGCCCGCCGAACTCATGGAATACGGCGAATACGGCCGCGTCGAACTCACCACGATGACCAAGGAATTCTTCATGCCCCGCTTCCTCGAACGCGACGAAGCCATCCGTCGCGCCCCGTGCGATGAGTTCCCGTGGGATGGAGTCGGCGATGTCCGCCCTTTCCAATCCGGCACCAAGACGGTGATCGAAGGGGTGTATTAGCGATCAGCTCGTCGACCCAGAGCCAGCCATGGAATTCGAATTCGATGAGCAGAAATCCCAAGCCAACCTTGCGAAGCACGGCATCAGTTTTCTCGAAGCACGCCGCCTCTGGCTCGATCCCCGACACCTTGTCGTTCCCGCCCTCACTTCCATTGAAACCCGCTTCGCCCTGATCGGCCTCCTTGAAAATAAAACCTGGACTGCCATATTCACCCTGCGGGAAGAGAGAATCCGCATCATCTCGGTAAGAAGATCGCGCCATGAAGAACGACAAATTTATAATCGAAGCTGACGAGCTCGACCGGCTCTTCGACGAAGGCGGCGATATCAGCGTTCACCTCGATTGGTCCCGCGCCGAACGCCCCGGACTGATCCAAGAGCGCATGGATTTCGAGTTACCGGTTTGGATGATCGGACTCCTCGATAGCGAAGCCCAAAAATTCGGCGTTACCCGCGAGTCGATCGTCAAAGTCTGGCTCGCCGAGCGGCTCAAGGTCGAAAGAACCGTTTCTTCGGTTGAAGAGGCTTTCTGACGCGCCCTATTTCAAACTCTGAAGTCATGCAAATCCCCATCCTCCGCCTCGGCCGCGAATACACCTCCTACGACTTGGTCGAACTCGACCTAGGCGGCAGCGAAACGTTGACCACCCACACCGCCAATCCCGGGCTGATCCGGCGGGATTTGCTCCAGATCTCGAAATCTAAAGCCGCCCTCGACGCCATCCCCGCCGACACTCTGGCGACATATTGCGAGCAAGCCGCCGAGCTTTTCCTGCATGCCGACCTTCCCTGCGGCGACACCGCCCAGTCGCCCCAAGCCTACGTCGAGTCGCTATCCGCGCTGACGCGGCTGCCCCATACGTTGGTCCGGATGAACATGGGGAAAATCCACGACGCCATGTCGCAGGTCCGCACCATCATCGGCGGTCTCACCCGTGGGCTGTCGCTTGAAATTTTCGACAAGGGCATCTCCCGTGTCGGTGATCTCGCGATCAACTATTACCCCGCCACCTTGTCGCTTGGCGTTTCGCTTCCGAGCAACGCCCCCGCCGTCAATTCGCTATGGATTCCCGCGCCGGTGATGAAGATTCCGGTCCTGCTCAAACCCGGTCGCGAGGACCCGTTCACCCCGCTGCGCATCGTGCAGGCGATGATCGCGGCAGGATTTCCGAAGGAGGCATTTGGCTACTACCCGACCACCCACGAGGGTGGCGACACACTCCTCACCTGCTGTGGCCGTGGGATTGCTTTTGGCAACGATACCACCCTGAAAAAATATGCAGCTTTCCCCAGCATTTCCGTCCACGGCACCGGCCGTTCGAAGATCCTCATCGGCGAGGACATGATCGGCCGCTGGCCGGAGTTTCTCGACGTCATTGTTCAGTCGATTTCAGCCAACGGCGGGCGCTCCTGCATCAATACTTCCGCCATTCTCGTCCCGAGCCACCGTGATGAAATCGCCGGTGCGCTCGCCAAAGAACTCGCCAAGATCCAGCCCCACCCGCGCGACCACGCCGAGGCGATTCTCTGCGGCTTTGCCAATCCAGCTCTCGCCGACGGCATTGACGACCTGATCACAGCCCACCTCAAGGATTCCGGAGCCACCGACATCACCGCGCTTCACCGCGACGGCCCGCGCAAGGTGGAAGCTTTCGAGCAAACCTACCTCCAGCCAACGCTCATTTCCTGCACCGACAAGGACCACGCGCTCGCCAACACCGAGTTCATGTTTCCCTACGCCAGCATCGTCGAGATTCCGCAGGCCGAAATGCTCGCCAGCATCGGCCAGACCCTCGTCGTCTCCGCCTTCACCGAAGACCCGCGCTTCATCGAGCAACTCCTCCTCAGCCCTGACATCGAGCGCCTCAACCTCGGCACCTACCCCACCAACCGCGTCCAGTGGGAGCAACCGCACGAAGGCAATCTCTTCGAGTTTCTCTATCACCGCCGCGCGATCCAGGGAAATGTGGCGGCGGTTTCCAACCGCCAAGTCCATCCATTGGTTGCATAGCCTCTCGGCATTTCGGCCTTCGTTCAAAGCGCCCATGACTCCCTTCGACGCCCGCCCGAGTCCCCGCCTCATCTTTGGCCCCGGACGCTTGTCCGAACTCCCCGAGGCAGTGGCTTCTCTCGGAGTCTCGAAGCTACTTCTCGTGACTGATCCCGGCATCGTCGCAGCAGGACATACTGGCCGTGCCACGGAATTCCTCGAAGCGGCCGGTCTCCACGTTTCCGTTTACGAGGGATCGCACGTCAACCCCACCGAGTCCGACATCGAAGCCTGTCGCGATTTTGCGGAAAACCTGAACCCCGATGCCATCATCGGCCTGGGAGGGGGCAGCAGCATGGACACCGCGAAAGGCTGCAATTTCCTCCTCCACAACGGTGGCCGGATGTCCGACTACCGCGGCTACGGCCTCGCCAAAAACGCGATGCTGCCTTTCATCGCCATCCCGACCACAGCCGGCACCGGCAGCGAGTGCCAATCCTACGCCGTGGTTTCGCGTGATGACTCCCATGAGAAAATGGCCTGCGGCGACTTCAAGGCGCTCGCCCGCATCGCCATCCTTGATCCCGAGCTGACGGTTTCCCAGCCGCCGGCAGTGGCGATTCTCACCGCGCTCGACGCACTTTCGCACGCTCTCGAGTCGGCCGTTTGCACCAAGCGCAACCCGGTCTCTTCCGCCTATTCGGCAGCCGCGTTCCGGCTCATCGTCTCCGCCATTCGTCCCATCCTCGACGGCTCGGCTGATCTCGAAACCCGCGGCCGCATGTTGCTCGGTGCCGCCATGGCCGGTTCCGCCATCGAAAACAGCATGCTCGGAGCCGCCCACGCCGCCGCCAATCCGCTCACCGCCCGTTTCGATCTCACCCACGGCCACGCGGTCTCGCTGATGTTGCCGCACGTGATCCGCCTGAATTCCAGCGACGCTGTCATCGCGGCGATCTACGATGATTTCGCCTCCACTCTCGGCTGCCCGCTTCTCCCGTGGCTGGAGGAAACGATCGCCCTCGCGGGACTCCCGGTGGCCGAAATCGATTCAGCCGCCATCCCTGACCTCGCCGAAGCCGCCACCCAACAATGGACCGGCCGTTTCAATCCGGTGCTGCTCACCCCACCGGTCATCGCCAAACTCTACACCGCCGCGTTCTTGCCATGCCGTTAAGTGTTGCCGGAACCACTAGCGCCAAGGGCCATGGACTGCTGCAGCCTGCTGCCGCTTTGTTGCCACAGCCTGCTGTGGTATCGGGCTGCGACTCGCCAGCAGGCTGGCGGTCAGATAGCGGCAGCAGGCTGCCGCAGTCCAAAGCTTCGCCTGTCAAAGCCGCCACCCAACGTCGCGTCATGAACCGTCTCCTCGCCACGCTTCCGATTCTTTTCCTCGTGGCCTGCGACAAACCGCGGACCACCGGAAGCGCCGTCGTCGTCACTCCGCCCGCATTGGCCGACTGGCCGATCACGCGCGGTGGCCCGCATCTCCAGGGCCGCGTCCACGCCGCGACTCCGAAAGCTCCCGTCATCGAGTGGACGTTTCCGCTAGAGTCGCCCGCTTCCGCGGAAGCCGCCGTGGCGGAGGGCGTCATCCTCGTCGGCGACGTATTGGGCATTCTCTATTGCATCGATTTCGAAACGCGGAAGCTGCGCTGGAAAATGGAAACCGGCGACACGATTCAGGCCGCCGCCGCCATTTCTAACGGCCGTGTTTTCGTCGGTTCCGGCGACAAGCAGTTTTACGCCCTCGATCTGAAAACGGGCGACAAACTTTGGTCCATCGAAGGGGGCGATAAATTTTCGTCCGCCGCCTCCTTCGTCACCGCTCCTGATGGCTCGGGCGAGTGGATCCTCGTCAACGGCTACGACGGCATCGTCCGCTGCCTCCGCGCCACCGACGGCTCAGAAGTCTGGACTTATAAAACCGACGACTACATCAACGGCACGCCGGCCATCCTCGACAATCGCCTCGTCGTCTTCGGCGGTTGCGATAAGGTCATCCATGTCCTCAATCTCAAGGATGGCACACTCGTCAACGAGGTCGTCACCGACGCCCAAATCACCAACTCGGTCGCGACTTCCGGCACCACGATCTATTGCGGAAACCACGCCAACCAACTTGTCGCCACCGAGGCCGAAGCCGATCGGCTGACGTGGATCTATCAGGCCACCGATTTTCCCTTTTTCACCGCTCCCGCCGTCGATGACCGGAACGTTTACATCGGCTGCCGCGACAAATCCCTGCACGCCGTGCAGCGCGCCGACGGCAAGCGCGCTTGGACTTTCAAAACCGGCGGTCGGGTCGAAAGCTCGCCGTTGGCCTTCGATGACGGCATCGTTTTCGGTTCCAGCGATGGCCGCCTCTACGCCGCCAATCCCGCCGATGGCACGGAACTCTGGCGGCTGGATTTAGGGGAAGATCTCACCGCCGCGCCCGTATTTGCCCAGGGCCGTTTGATCATCGCCGGTGGCGACGGCACGCTTTTCGTGATAGGACCGGGCCATTGACAACATCTCCATACAACCGTAGATATTGCTCGTGAAAACCACTATCGACCTTCCCGAGGAAATCCTGCATCGCGCCAAGATCGTGGCTGCCCAGCGCAAAACGACGCTCAAGGATCTTGTCATCGAGGGTCTTTCACACGCAATCGACAGCCCTCCCAAATCCGGGGAATTCCAGCGCCGGGAAAGGGCCGAGCGACTCATCGCTGCTCTGAGCAAAGGCCGAAATGCCGAACCCGTCGGTCACCTGAACCGCGATGAACTTCATGACCGCCACCTGCTTTTTTGACACCAACGTCTTCCTCTACGTAGTTTCCGCCGCTCAGGAGGACGCGTCGAAGCGGGAAAAGGCCATGGCATTGATCTCTTCATGCGATTTTGCCATCTCTATCCAAGTGATGAATGAATTTGCGGATGCCGCGCTGCGTAAGAAGCGCCTTGGTGTCACACCAGATGAAGTCAGGACTATGCTCGAAGAGATGGCGGCCAGTTATCCGGTGCTTTCGCCTACTCCCGGCCTGGTGTTCCGGGCATTGGATTTGTCCGGCCGATACCAGATTCGCTATTATGACGCCGCCATCCTCGCGGCCGCTCAGGAACTCGGCTGTCACACCCTGTATTCTGAGGATCTCAGCCACGGCCAAACCTACGACACCGTCCAAGTCCTCAATCCCTTCCTCTAGTCCATCCGTTTCAGATTCCGTTAAGCGACTCCTGACCCACCTATTCTCATGCCCGACACCGCCTCGACACCACCCCAGTCACATGCCACCCGCGCGGGCAATTATTTCATCTCGAATTACCCGCCGTTTTCATTTTGGGGAGAGGACCAGGCCGCCGCCGTCGAGGAAGCCTATGCGGCCCCTCACCTTGGCGCGCCGCCCGCGCTCGGACTCTATCATCACATTCCGTTTTGCCGGAAGCGCTGCCATTTCTGTTATTTTCGCGTTTACACGGACAAGAACGCCGACGAAATCAAACACTACCTCGACTGCACCGTCCGCGAACTCGAAATGATGGCTCGCAAGCCGCTCATCGCCGGTCGCAAGCCGCATTTCATTTACTTTGGCGGGGGCACGCCTTCTTATTTGTCCGCGACGCAGCTTGTCGATCTCACCGATCGCATGAAGGCGCTTCTTCCATGGGACGCTGCCGAGGAGGTCGCTTTCGAGGCGGAGCCCGGCACCCTCAATCCCGGCAAGCTCACCGCGATCAAGGACATCGGCGTCACCCGCCTTTCATTGGGGATTGAGAATTTCGACGACCGCATTCTCGAGATCAACGGCCGCGCCCACCGCACCAAGGAAGTTTACCGCGCCTACGAACGCGCCCGCGCGGAGAATTTCGACCAGATCAACATCGACCTCATTGCCGGCATGGTTGAGGAAAACGAGGAGAACTGGCAGATCAACATCGCCAAGACCCTCGAGCTCGCGCCCGACAGCGTCACCATTTATCAAATGGAAGTCCCCTACAACACGGGCATCTACAAGGAAATGAAAGCCAGCGGCAGTCTTGTCGCGCCGATCGCCGACTGGGAGACCAAGCGCCGCTGGGTCAAGGAGGCTTTCGCGGAGTTGGAGAAGGCGGGCTACACCATCAGTTCCGGCTACACCGCCGTTAGAAACCCGGAGCGCTCGAAATTCATTTACCGCGACTCGCTGTGGGGCGGGGCGGATCTGCTAGGCCTCGGCGTGGCTTCGTTTTCCCACGCGAAGGGCGTCCACTATCAGAACTTCACCGAAATCGACGACTACGACGCCGCGCTCGACGCCGGCCGCATGCCGACCAAGCGCGCGCTGAAGACGACTGAGGAAGAACGCATGATCCGCGAATTTATTCTCAAGATGAAACTCGGTCGCGTGGAAGCCGGTTATTTCCGCGACAAGTTCGGCATCGATATCCTCGAACGCTTCGCCGCGCCCCTCGCCCAGATCCAGAGCGAGGGACTGCTGGACATCAAGAACGCGACCATCGTGCTTACCCGCGATGGCCTGCTCTGCGTGGACAACCTGCTCCACGACTTTTTCCTCCCGCAGCACCACACGGACAAGCTCGTGTGAGCCTCGAATTTTCCGGCCAGTCCTCATTGGATCTCGTAATTGCCCGGCAAACCCTTATGCAACGCCCATGACAGCGACCGAAGTTTCCAAGCTAACAACCCACGAAAAACTCCAGCTCATGGAAGCCCTCTGGGAAGACATGAGAGTGAAGGCCGGAGAATGTGAAATACCGCCCGACCACCTTGAACTTCTGGAGGCTCGTTGGGCGCGGGTCCAGTCAGGCGAAACCACGCTTCTTGATTGGGATGAAGTCAAGGATTCCATCGGCAAGCCGTGAATCGAATCAAGATCACGATCGAAGCCCGCCAGGATCTCAATGAGGGCCACGCCTTCTATGAGATTCAGGAACGTGGGGCCGGAGCTTATTTCGCGGCCTGCCTGAAGACGGATATTGCAAGCCTAATGATAACAGCAGGGATTCATCGCCAATTGCAGGGCTATCACAGGGTGCTCAGCAGGATTTTCCCTTACGCCATCTACTATCGGTTCTCAGATCAGGTCGTATCGATCATCGCTCTCATTGATACCCGACGCGCTCCGATTTGGATACGCAACCGCTTGGAACAATGAGTGCAAACCGAGTCAATCCCACCCTGCCAACGGAACTCGCTCCCATTCTCGCGACCTCCCTCCTTGGCGCGGCTCCGCTGGCTTGGATCCCTGCAACCGAGGTGCCGAACCCCTATCGCCAGCTTCTCGTCCACGACCACGACATGACTTCCGCGCTGGCCGGATTCCACCGCGACGCGATCCATCTAACGGTCCTTCAATCCAAGCTATCGGGAGAGAGCTATTTCCGCGAGGTCACCCTCCATGCGGCGACCACTCGCACCCTGGTCGAATACGGGCTGATCGAGATTTTGTTGGATTCATTTCCCCCCGAACTCTGGCCGCTCATCTTGGCGGGCGCGACCCCGCTCGGCACCATCCTCACCACTTCGGGCCTTGTTTTCCGCAGCGAGCCGCAAGGATATTTCTCGGTGCCAGCCGAAGCCCTGCGTTCGATTTTTCCGCCAGCCTCCGCTGGCGCGATTTTGTTTGGGCGCTACAATCGCCTGATTTGCGATGAAACCACCTGCCTCGCCCGCATTCTAGAAATACTTCCCCTATCCCCATGACCGAATACGACGCAATCATCATCGGCGGCGGCCCGGCCGGTTCCACCGCAGCGAGCCTGCTCGCCGGGAAGGGCCACCGAGTGCTACTGCTCGAAAAGGAAACTTTCCCCCGCTACCACGTCGGAGAGTCGCTCATGCCGTTCTGTTGGTTCACGCTCAACCGCCTCGGCGTGATCGAACGCATGGCGGAAATCGGCTTCACCCGCAAGCACTCGGTCCAGTTCGCCACCACCGACGGCCGCATTTCCACGCCGTTCTATTTCTTCCAACACTTCGATCATCCCGCCGCTACGACGTGGCAGGTGGAGCGACAGGATTTCGACCTGATGCTGCTCGATAACGCCCGCTCGAAAGGTGTCGAGGTCCGGGAAAACACCACGGCGCTGGATTTCATCAAGGACGGCGAGCGCGTCACCGGCGTCCGCGCCCGCACCGGGGATGAAGCCATTTTCGAAGCGCGCGCCCCGATCACTCTCGATTGCACCGGCCGCGATGCCCTGTTCCAACGCAAACACGGCACCCGCAAGCGCGATCCGCAGCTCAACAAGATTTCCATCTGGACGCTCTTCAAAAATGCCAAGCGCGACTCCGGTCTCGACGAAGGCGCGACCACCATCGCCTACCTACCCGAAGGCGGCTGGTTCTGGAACATCCCGCTGCGCAACGGCATCGTCAGCTCCGGCATCGTGGCGGAACGCGACTACCTCTATCGCGGCGACACCCGCGACCCTGCGGAAATTTACGCCCGGGAAATCGAGAACAACGCCTGGATCAAGGACCACCTTTCCCAAGGCGAGCAGTTCGGCCAGTACTGGGTGGCTGGCGAGTATTCCTACCGTGCCGAAAACTGCGCCACTGATGGCTTGGTCCTGGTCGGGGACGCGTTCGCCTTTCTCGATCCGGTATTCTCATCCGGGGTTTTCCTCGCCCTCAAATCCGGTGAAATGGCCGCCGACGCCGCCCACGCAGCGCTTGAAAAAGGCGACACGTCCGCAGCCGCGTTCGCATCATACGGCGAGGAACTCTGCGGCCACATCGAGACCATGCGCAAGGTCGTTTACGCCTTCTACGACAAGGACTTCAGTTTCGCCAAACTCATCCGCAAGTACCCCGACCTGCGCGCCAAGCTCACTGATGTCCTCATTGGCAACGTGGAAGGACAGGACTACTCGGACCTCGCGCGCGCCATGGCCGACTTTGCGAAACTTCCCGAACCCCTCGACTACGGCCGCGTCCCGGCAGTTGTCTAATTTAAAAAAATTCGCGCTTCTTGCCCGCTCGACAAGTTTCACCTCAAACGACAAATTACGTCCCATGAACTTTTCCGAATTTGAGCGAATCACTTTTGACCCGGCTGTCATGGGAGGCAAGCCGTGCATCCGGCGAATGCGGATCACCGTGGGCACCATTCTCGGACTCATCACCTCAGGTGCGGATCATGAGGAAATCCTGCGACTCTACCCCTATCTCGAAGCCGAAGATATCACTGCCGCACTTCGTTACGCCACTTGGCGAACTGAAGAACGGGAAGTTCCTCTTGCTGGCATTTAGTCGGGTGGGGAGTTGTTTTAATCCTCCTTTCATGTCGGCGGCACAGCAAAATGATCAAGCTACTCATCGACATGAATCTTTCCCCTGAATGGGCGGGCGTGTTTCAGGAGAGTGGATGGGAAGCAATCCACTGGTCGGAGATAGGAGCGGCGGACGCCCCCGACTCCCACATCATGGCATGGGCTAACACACATAACCACGTTGTCTTCACTCACGATTTGGATTTCGGTGCCCTGCTGGCCGCCTCAGGCGCTAACGGACCAAGCGTTATTCAAATCCGCCACGAGGACACCCGCCCGAAAACCATGGGACGAATCGTAGTCGCCGCAATCCAGGCAAATCTGACAGATCTTATCAATGGAGCCTTGGTTACAGTGCTGCCCAAACGAATGCGCAGCCGGGTCCTTCCCTTGACCCCGGGTTGACCTGAACTCTAGCCAGCCATCGTTCAGTGAATCTCGCCTTCCTCACTCCCGGCACCGGCTCCTACTATTGCGGAGCCTGCATGCGCGACAACGCGCTCGCGAAATCCCTCCTTGCCGCAGGTCACCAGGTTTCCCTGCTGCCGATGTATCTACCGCTTCAGCTCGATGAGGAGGTTCTGCCCCAAGCGCAAAACCCGATTTTTTTCGGCGGCATCAATGTCTATCTCCAACAGAACGTTTCCGTCTTCCGGCACACTCCGCGCTGGTTAGATGAACTCTTCAACCACTCAGGGCTACTCCGCTCCGCCGCGAAGCGCAGCCACATGACCTCCGCCCGCGTGCATGGCGCGATGGCGCTGGCCATGCTCCGCATCGAGGACAGCCACTTCGGCAAAGAACTCGACAAGCTCACCGACTGGCTCGCCGCCGACAAGCCCGACATCCTCTGCCTCGGCACCGCCCTCCAGGCAGGCATGATCCGCCAGCTCAAGCAGCGGCTCGGCGTAAAAATCATCTGTTGTTTCCAAGGCGAGGACAGTTTCCTCGACGGACTCCCCGAACCGTTCAAGACCGACTGCTGGTCCGAGCTGCGCACCCGGCTCGGGGATGCCGACGTGCTCGTTGCTCCCAGTCAATTTTATGCTGACCTCATGCGGCAGCGGCTGGATGCTCCCGACCTTCACATCGAAGTCATGCCCAACGGGATCGACCTCGATGGTTACCGCGCCGCTAAATTCACCTCGCCTCCCGTCATCGGCTACCTCGCCCGCATGATTCGGGAAAAAGGTCTTCCTCATCTGGTCGAGGCCTTCATCCACCTCCGCACCCGACTGAATCACCCCGACGCCCGCCTCCACATCGCCGGGACAGCCACCGCCAGCGATTCCACGCTCATCGAAGAACTCAAGCGACAGCTCGAAACCGCCGGGCTCAGCGATCAGGTCACGTGGTCGCCTAACATTTCCCGCAGGGAAAAGGCCGACATGCTCGCCTCGCTGACGCTGTTTTCCGTCCCCGCAATCTATCCGGAAGCCTTCGGACTCTATCTGATCGAGGCCCTGGCAAGCGGCGTCCCCGTCGTCCAACCCCGCGCTTCCTCGTTCCCCGAAATCGTCAACACCAGCGAAGGCGGTGTGCTGGTCCCGCCCGGCGATCCCATCGCCCTCGCCACCGCTTGGGACGATCTTCTCGCCGGCCGCAAGCGGCTGGAAAAGCTCGGAGAAAACGGTCGCCGTGCCGCGGAGGATCTCTACAGCGTCGCCGCAATGCGCGACCGCTTCCTCGCTCTCGCGAACCTCATTCATTCTCGTGTTTAACTCCTGCCATTTTCGACTTACCGTCAGCCGCATGTCCGAAACGCTTTCCATCAAGATCACCTCTGCCGAGAAGGCGCGGCTCAAGGCGGTCGCTTCCGCAAGAATGGTCCCCTTCTCCGACCTGATCCGGGAAGGCCTGCGCAAGGTTCTTTCGGAGTCACGGGACTCCGGTCAACCTTCCTGCTACGATCTTTTCGCGAAGGATCTCGAGAATCTCTGGACCCGGGGCGGGAGCGGGATTTCAAACCTCGCCTCCAACAAGACGCACATGAAAGGCTTCGGGGAATCATGACCGCCGTGATCGCGGACACCGGCCCGATCGTTGCCCTGTTGGACGGGTCCGATAGCCATCACTCCTGGGCCCGGGAATGCTTCAGGCACCTTGCCCCCCCGCTTGCCACCTGTGAGGCCGTTCTTTGCGAGGCCCACTTCCTTCTCCAGCGCTTTCCCCCCGGCAAGCGCACGTTGCTCAAGATGATCTCCGGTGGCACTTTCTCCCTCCCTTTCCGCGTGGGCGACCACCTGCCCGACATTGCCAAGCTGTTGGTGAAATACGATGACACGCCGATGGATTTCGCCGATGCCTGTCTAATCCAGATGGTCGAGACCTCGACAGCCCCCAAGGTCTGGACCATCGAGTCGGACTTCAAGATCTACCGCCTCAACAATCGCCGTGTCGTTCCCGTCCTCGCGCCCTGGTCCTGAAACATGATTGCGCCTTGGCGTCCTTCCGTCCCGATCTTCCACCCATGAAGCCTGCTTTCGAAATCCAGCGTCACATCGAATTCTACGAAACCGACATGGCGGGCATCGTCCACTTTTCTAACTTTTTCCGCTTCATGGAAACCTGCGAACACGCGTTCCTCCGCAGCCTGGATCATGAATTGCACGGCGTGCTTGACGGCCTCGAAACCGGCTGGCCGCGCGTGAACGCCACCTGCGACTACCGCTCGCCCGCCCGCTTCGGCGAACTCCTTGCAATCCGCCTGTTCATCGCCGAAGTCCGCAACCGCTCAGTCCGCTACCGTTTCGAAATCGTCCGCGACGAAACTTTGATCGCCGAGGGCTCCATCACCGCAGCCCATGTCGCCATCACCCACGATGGCATCAAGGCAGTCCCCCTGCCGCCCGCTCTTGCGGAAAAACTCTCCACGCTTGTTTCCCAATCCCAATGAAATCCATGAACTGGTTCTATCTCGCACTCGTCACCGTCGCCTGCTGGGGCCTCTACGGCATCTTTCTCCACCAAGGCCAAGTCGCGATGGCCGACAAGGAGCTTGGCCGCTACAAGGCATTTCTATTTGTCGGCATCGCCTACTTTCTAACCGCCGTCCTCGCGCCGCTCATCATTCTCGTCGCGTCGAAGAACATGAATTGGAACATGCCGCCCAAAGGCATGTGGGTTTCGCTGTTCGCCGGCATCCTTGGGGCCATCGGGGCCTTCTTCGTCCTGCTCGCCATGGGCTCCGGCGCGAAGGCGGGGATGAACCCGGGCATCGTCGCCATTTCGGTCATGTCCATCATCTTCGCCGGCGCACCCATCGTGAACGCCATCGTCGGCATCGCCATGCATCCGCCCAAGGGCGGCTTTTCCGCCATCCCGATCCCGTTTATCCTTGGGATCCTGCTAGCAGCCGTCGGCGGATTCATGGTCACCAAATACAAACCCGCCGCCGCGCCTGAGCCGCCGAAAACCACCCTTGGCCGCTGACCTAACTGCCATGCCCGGCCAGCTTTCCAAACTCAATGAGTTGATCCAAGCGATCCTCCCGGCGAACCGCTTCTATCAGGAAAAACTCGGCTCAGCCGGGAACTTCGCAAGCCTTGCCGATTTCACCAAATCCGTCCCCTTCACCACCAAGGAGGAACTCGCCGCCGACCACGAGCGGCACCCGCCGTACGGCACCACCCACACCTACCCGCTCGCCCGCTACCACCGTTTCCACCAAACCAGCGGCACCCGCGGCAAGCCGCTCGTATGGCTCGACGAACCGGAAGGCTGGAACTGGATCCTCGACAACTGGGAATGGGTCTGGCGCGGCGCGGGGGTGAACCCGGGCGATACCGCATTTTTTCCCTTTTCGTTCGGCCCGTTTCTCGGCTTCTGGGCGGGCTTTGAAGCCGCCACCCGCATGAGAATCCGCGCCGTCCCCGGCGGTGGGCTTTCGTCGGAAGACCGCCTCCATCTCCTCCAGCGCAGCCAGTCTTCCGTCCTCTGCTGCACTCCCACCTACGCCCTCCGCCTCGCCGAAGTCGGGGAAAAAATTAACCTCCCCGTCCACTCACTCGGGGTCACGAAAATCGTCGTCTGTGGTGAGCCCGGTGGCAGCATCCCGGAGGTCCGCCACCGCATCGAGTCCGCCTGGCAGTCCCGCGTTTACGACCACCACGGCATGACCGAGATCGGGCCGGTCTCAGTCAGCTCGGAAAACGATCCCGATCTGCTCCTGCTGCTCCACGATTCCTACTTCTGCGAAGTCATCGACCCCGCCACTGGATTTCCTTCCGCCCTCGGCGAAACCGGCGAACTGGTCCTCACCACCCTCGGTCGCCACGGCTCCCCGCTCATCCGCTACCGCACCGGCGATCTGGTCCTGCCAGTCGCGCACGAGGATCATTTCGCACTCCGCGGCGGCGTCCTCAGCCGCACCGACGACATGGTCGTCATCCGCGGCATCAACATCCACCCGAGTTCCATCGACGCCATCGTCCGAATGTTTCCCGACATCGCCGAATATCAGGTGGAAATCGACTCGCGCCCGGCCCTCTCGGAAATCCGACTCACCGTCGAAGCACCGGCCGCCACCGCCACCGCCCTGGCGCAAAAACTCCGCTCCACCTTCACGCTTCGCATTCCGGTCACCGCCGTTGCCCGCGGGACACTCCCCACCTTCGAAGTCAAAGCCAAACGCTGGAACATTCTCTCATGATCGAAGTCCGCCAACTCTCAAAATCCTACATCACCCCCGGCGAAACCATCCAGGTTCTCGATCGCCTGGACCTAACCCTAGCCACTGGCGAAACGGCCGCCATCATCGGCCCGTCCGGTTGCGGGAAATCGACACTTCTCAATCTCCTCGGCGCTCTCGACCGCCCAACCTCCGGCTCCATCGAAATCGGCGGTCAGGACATCTCCACTTTTTCCGAAGAACAAGCCGCCGCCTTCCGCAACCACTCGCTCGGCTTCATTTTCCAACAGCAGCACCTGCTTCCCCAACTCACCGTCCTCGAAAACACCCTCGTCCCCCGCCTCGCCGGCGATTGGCAGGAATCCGCCGCCGAAACCGAGCAACGCGCCCGCCAACTCCTCGATACGGTCGGCCTGAGTGACCGCCTCAATCACCTTCCCTGGCAACTTTCCGGCGGCGAAAAACTCCGCACCGCCGTCGCCCGTGCCCTCATCAACCAACCCAAGCTCATCCTCGCCGACGAACCCACCGGCTCTCTCGACCCGGCCTCCACCGACACCATCGCCGACCTGCTTCTCGACCTCAACCGCGACCAGGGTGTCACCCTCATCGTCGTCACCCACAACGCCGCCCTCGCCCGGCGCATGGGAAAAACCTTCGAACTTCGAGGCGGCAAGCTCCCGTAACAATCACAGAAAAAACCACCAGTTTGACATAAACCCAGTTTTATGGGAATTTTTCTTACATGAAAACCACGTTAGATCTACCCGATCCTTTGATGCGCAAAATCAAAATCCGCGCCGCCGGCGAAGGTCGGAAACTTAAAGATCTGATCGCCGAGTTACTCGACCTGGGTCTCGCTGCGGGCATTTCAACCCGCCAAGCCGGCTACTTCAAAACGGATCCAGAGATTGGAATCTCTGTCTTTGTCAGTCCTCCGGACGCCCCGGTGCACCGGATGACCAGCGAGGAACTCCTTCGCTTGGAAACTGAATCGCTCGAACAGGAGGACCTTCAACGTGTCGGCATCGCTCTTTGATTCCAACGTGTGGGTGGCGCTCACCTTCGCAAACCACCCGCATCATTCCCAAGCAAAGGCCGCTCTGGGTCAGCGCGCCCCTGAACTGCCAGCAGTTTTCTGTCGGGCCACCGAGCAGAGCTACCTGCGATTGATCACCACCCCGAAACTGATTGCTCACTACCGGGCCGACGGCATGACGAATTCCCGGGCGGTCAAAAACCTCACCGACTTCCTCGGCCAGCCCCGGATCGTCTCCCGTCCGGACGAACCCACTGGCGCGCGCGATCTGTGGCTCAAACTCGCCGCCGGCGAAACGGCCTCGCCGAAAGTCTGGATGGACGCCTATCTCGCTGCATTTGCCATTTCTGCCAAGCTGACATTCACCACGCTCGACAGCGATTTCACCGCCTTTGTGGAGCACGGCCTCGATCTCAATCTGCTCACTGATCACCGATCACCCGGCACCCCCCCATGACCGCCTCCTCCTTCATCCTCCGCGGCGTCCGCCACTACCGGAGTGCCTATTTTGGCGTCTTGGCCGGCTCCGCGCTCGGCGCGATGGTCCTGCTGGGCGCGCTGTTCGCGGGTGATTCGGTGAAATCCACCCTCCGCCAAATCGCCGAACAACGCACGGGCCGCACCACCTTGGTCCTCGCCGGGGGCGAAAATTTCTTCCGCGCCAGCCTCTCCAGCGATCTCCCGGGCACCGCCCCGGTCCTCCAACTTCGCAGCCAGGTCGATACGCCATCGGGCCGCTCGATCGGCCAAGTCAATCTCTTCGGAGTCACCCCCGCCTTTTGGAACTTCGCACGGGGAAAAACCACCCCGCCCGCCCTCGACGACCGCTCGTGGGCCATCAACCGCGAACTCGCCCGCACGCTCGACCTTAGTCCCGGCAACACCCTCGTCATCCGCCTCGGCAAGCCCGGCCTCGCCTCGCGCGACGCCCCGCTTTCCGGCGAACCCGAGGAGCTCATTACCCTCCGCGGCACCGTCGCCGAGATCCGTGAGGACGATGCCATGGGCCGCTTCAATCTCGAAGCAACCCAGCTCCCCGCCCCCGCAGTTTTTCTGCCCATCGCACGCCTTGCCGCCGCCATCGAGCGAAGTGACCGAGCCAATCTTCTCCTTTTTCAAAACCCCATATCGTCCTCGGAAGCCACCGCCCTCATCCGCAGATCCGCACGCCTCGCCGACTACGGCCTCTCGCTGCAAGACGTCCCGCTATCAGTCGCAACCGAGATCCGCACCGACCGCATTTTCCTGCCGCCGGTCATCGAGGAAAAACTTCGCACGCTCCTTCCCGCCGCCCGCCCGGTCGTCACTTACCTGGCCAACACCCTCGCCGCCAATGGCCGCGAAACGCCTTACTCGATGGTCACGGGAGCCGATCCCACTGCGGTCTCCTTCCTCCCGGACGATCTTGCCGCCGACCAAATCGTCCTCAACTCGTGGGAAGCCGAAGACCTCGCCGCCAAGCCGGGCGACGCCGTCACGCTGAGTTATTTCACGCTCGGTAGCGGCAACCAGCTCGCCGAAAAAAAATCCACCTTCACCGTCCACAGCATCGTCCCGCTCGAAGGTGCCGCCGCCGACAAGCTCTGGATGCCCGACTTCCCCGGCATCGCCGAGGCTGACAAGTCCGCCGATTGGACACCCGGCCTGCCGCTCGACCTCAGCCGCATTCGCGAGAAGGACGAAACCTACTGGGACAACCACCGCGGCACGCCGAAAGCGTTCATCCACATCGACGCCGCCCGCCAGATGTGGAGCAACCGCTGGGGAAATGCCACCTCGCTTCGCCTGCCCGCGGGCCAACCGGATCTCGAACGCCGCATCCTCGACACCCTCATCCCCGCCGACGCCGGCCTGCTCGTCCGCGACCTCGGCCGCGAAAGCCAATCCGCCGCTGCCTCGCCCGTCGATATCGCCAGCCTGTTCCTGAGCATGTCGTTTTTCCTGATCCTCGCCGCTGTCGCCCTGACCGCCATGCTCTTCCGCTTCAATGTCGAGCAGCGCAACCACGAGTCCGGCCTGCTCGCCGCCCTCGGCATCTCTTCCAAAAAAATCCTCCGCTGGCGCCTGCTCGAAGGGTTGGTCGTCGTCACGCTCGGCAGCGCCCTCGGGGCCCTGCTCGCCTTCGCCTACACCCGCGGACTTCTGCTGTTCCTCGAATCGATCTGGAACCGCGGCGGCGACCGGCTCTTCCGTTTCCACGCCGCTCCCACCTCCATCATCGGCGGCATTATCGGCTTCGTTGTCCTTATGATGATCACCATTTGGTTCGTCACCCGCCGCCAGGCAAAACGCTCCGCCAGCCTGCGTCTCGCAGCCGGCACCGAGGAAATCACCCGACTCGGAAAATCCCGCGCCCGTTGGATCGCTCCCGCCGCCGCGGTGGTTGGCCTAGCCGCGTTGGCCGCATCGAAAGCCATCGGCCCGCAAGGCGCGTTTTTCCTCGCCGGGTTCTCATTCCTCGTCGCCGGCCTCTCACTCTTCAAGCTTCGCAGCGCAAATCCTCCTTCAGGCGCGCTCGACCTCGCCCACCTCGCCCGGCTCAACACCGCCCGGCGCCCCACCCGCTCGCTGGTCGTCGTCGGCAGTCTCGCCGCCGGGCTGTTCCTCGTCGTCTCCGTCACCGCCTTCCAGAAACACGGCGGCGGCGATTGGAAAAAACGTGCCAGCGGCTCCGGCGGGTTCGCGTTCTGGATCGAAACCACCACCGCCGTCCATCGCAGCTCCGCTGCGGACTCCACCGCCGACATTCTCAAGCTCGGCGACCAGCGCGAACGCCTCGGCGACATCCTTCCATTCCGAGTCGGCACCGGCGACGACGCATCGTGCTTCAACCTCAATTCCGTCGCCCGCCCGCGCCTTCTCGCCACCAACACCGCCGCCTTGGAAACGCGCGGCTCCTTCACCATCAAATCCACCGCCCCGGGCATCGAGCCATCATGGAAATCCCTCCGCGAGGGCGACGCCCTCCGCGCCTACATCGACGAAACCACGCTGATGTGGGTCCTTAAAAAGAAGCCCGGCGATCGCATCGACTACACCGACGAACAGGGAAATACCTTCCCCGTGGAAATCGCCGGCACTCTGGAAGGCTCGGTCTTTCAAGGCAGTTTCATCGTCGATGAACAACGTTTCCTCCAACGCTACCCGTCCACCGGCGGCTATCAGCTTTTCCTCGCCGACACTCCGGTCGCCCTCGATGAAACCAGAAGTATCCTCCAAAAATCCCTCACCGACCTCGGTGCCACCGTCACCACCACCGCCGACCGCCTTGCCGCGTTCAACAGCGTCGAAAACACCTACATCTCCATTTTTAACGTCCTCGGCGGCCTCGGCGTGATTCTCGGTGCCGCAGGCCTCGGCATCGTCACCGCCCGCAATCTGGCGGAGCGCAAGAACGAGTTCACCCAACTCCATCAGATCGGCATTTCGAAAAAAATCCTGCGTTCCCTCATCATCCGCGAGACCCGCCAATTCATCCTCTGGGCCATCGGCATCGGGCTCCTCGCCGCGGTCATTTCAATCCTCCCGGCGCTGCCGCAAACCGGACGTCTCGTGACGCTCGGCTGGATCGCCGCCCTAGCAGTCATGTTCCTGCTCACCGCCGGCTCCTGCGCTTGGCTGGCCTACCGCAAGTCCTCCGTCTTCCGGTGAGTCCAGACAACGTCCGGCGATCAACAGTCACCTCTCCACCCGCTCTGCGACCTTTTCGGATGATCGAAATGCCGCTCGCATTTGCGACGGAAATGCGTCACCTTCCGGCCATGAGCATGCTGACCCTCACGCCAACCGCCGCCCGGGCCAATCTTTCCGAACTGCTGCGCCGGGCGCTCAAAGGGGATGATATTGGAATTGTGGTGGACGGCAAAATCGTCGCTCTCCGTCCCGTCGCGGTGGAGTCCATGGATTACGCGACGCGCGAATACGGAGCGACGGGGATGGAATTGAATCAATTCGAACAACGAACTCATGGCGAAATCGAAAAAGCCCGCAAAGAAGGCACTCTCCACGACTTCACCGGAGACATCGAAGCCCTCCTTGAAGGCAGGGGTCACTGAGGAATTGCTGGAACAAATCCGCTCCAGATCGAAGTCGGAGCGTCAGGAAATCGGCGACGCCATCAACCGGGTTCTTGATAGCTGGGGACACCCGCACGCGCATTCCGGGATCGGCATCCGCCGCCTCACCAAAACCATCTTCGAGTGCCGGGTCGGCCTGGATGACGGGCTGGCCTTCGTGTTCATGGCTTCACCGACGGAACTGGTTTTCTTCTTCATCGGCAACCACGATGAGATTCAGAAATTGATCCGCTCCAACGGGTGAGCCTCCGGGTTTCAAGGTGTTTGCTGCTAAACCGTGAGCGCCGACCCGAATGGCGCTAACTTAAGGGTCGTTTGGGATAATTTTAGGTGCGGTTTTCTTGTAGCGGGAGCGATGGCTGATCTCGATCATTTGATGCCGGGGAACATTTAGTAGTTGGTGAGGCTTTGGTCTTCGTTTCACAG
>JANMSI010000073.1:0-6621 GCA_031389115.1 Akkermansiaceae bacterium | reverse complement strand
GTGGCGGCGGTTTTCAACCGCCATGCCCATGATCAAGTTTTGGCGTGGCGGTTGAAAACCGCCGCCACGGCCTCACCGGATCTCATCCTTTAGCTGATTCTGAAATCGTCGGAGAAACTCGGTACGCTGGCGCGCTTCGTTTTTTCCGGCGGCGGTCTGCATGGTGTCTTCGAGTGTGAGCAGCTTCGAGTAAAGGTGATCCAGCGTGTAAACGGAATCATCGGCCTCCCGCGATTCGCAAAACGGATCGACCGCCGCATAGAACTCACGTCTCAGTTCGCCGCCTAACATCAAAGTGCGGGCAAGCCCGACGGCTCCCAAGGCATCGAGGCGATCCGCATCCTGGACCACCCTCGCTTCAATCGTCAGCGGTGCGATCCCTGCGGAAAAGCTGTGGGCTTCGATGGCGTGGGCGATTTCATCCAGCCGGCCATGCGGCCATTGATGCTCCTCCAGCCACGCGACTGTCTGGCGGGCGGCAAGGATCGAAGCTTGTTTGCGGTGGGGCGATGATTTGGGAACGATCACACAATCATGCAACCAGGCGGCGGGCATCACGACGAGCAAGTCGGCATTTTCGGCGGTCGTTAGACGCCGCGCGTTGGTCACGACTCGGTGGATGTGATGATGATCGTGGGCGCTGTCCCTAACACTGTATTTTTCCAACAGATCGAGGAAAAGTGCCGGCCAGGAGGAGTCGATTTCGGACATGGACTTGTAGCGTTAGAGCAGCGCTTTCGCCGATTGCAGGGTGTCGATGTCATCGAGGGTTTTGTCCCGCCGGATCGCCTTGATCCGTGGAAACCGCAAGGCAAGTCCCGAATCGTGCCGCGGCGAGGGGCGGATGGCATCGAAGGCGATTTCCAGCACAAGGTTCGGTTCCACATGATGCTTGCGCCGCTCCTTGCGCAGCGTGTGGCGCTTGAAGTGCTCCGTTAGGTCCCCGATCTCGTCATCGGTAAGTCCGGAGTAGGCCTTGCCGATGACCCGGAGTTGGCCGTTGGCGTCGTCACGCACGGCGAAGGTGTAGTCGGATAGAACGTCGGATCGCTTGCCATGGCCCTGTTCGGCAATGACGACCACGCAATCCAAGGTCGGCATGACTCCTTTGAGTTTGATCCACGCCTTACCACGTCTTCCCGGCGTGTAGAGGCTCGCGGGATCTTTCGCGATGAGTCCCTCGTGTCCCTCCTGCAGCGCTTGCTTGAAGGCGGCCTCGATCTCGACCGGGTTAGCGGCAGGGCGAAGAGTGATCGTGTCGAACGGGGCTGTTAGCGACAGCGACTCGAGCTTGGTGCGCCGGACAGACAAGGGCTGCTCCAGCAAATCTTCGCCTTCGTGCCACAGCAGATCGAAGGCGATGAAGCGCAGCGGCACCGAGCTGTCGTGACCTTCTTCGGTTAGAAAAAGATCCCCGTCGGCCATGCGTCGGCCGAGGCGTTTCTGGAGATCGGCGAAGCCAAGTTTTCGGCCCTCCGCGAAGGCGATCAGTTCGCCATCGAGAATGAAATCACCGCTTAACCTGCGGGCGGCAACTAACAATTCGGGAAATTCCTCGTCCAGCGGACGGAGGTCGCGCGAGAACAGGGAAACCAGTTCGCCCTGCTTGTGGAGCTGCGCGCGGATGCCGTCATATTTCGGTTCCAGCCAGACCGGCGGCGCGAAAGGCAGTTTTTCAAACAGCGGCCGGTCATCCTCCTCATCCCGTTCGAGCGGCGCAGCGAGCATGCATTTGATCGGCACGAGCGGGCGCAGGGTTGCCTCACCGAGCTTACGATGGCGGGCCAGCAAAGCCGTTTCCCCGATGTCGCCGGTGAGCATGTGGGCGTGCCGCACTTCAGCGGCGTCCGCCTTGAAAGCTGCGGCAATCGCATCTTCCACCAAGCCTTCCTTGAGGCCGATGCGGAGGTCTCCGGTTAGCAGCTTGATGACGGTTTCCCCCTCGACCGGGTGCAGGGTCGCGAGTCTGGCAGCAAGCATTCCGATGCGATCCAATGAACCCGAGGCGATGAGAAGATCGTGAAAAAAAGCGGCGAGGCTCGGCAGATCCAACGGCTGCGGCTTGAGCGGGATTTCCTGAAGAACCAGCCGCGCGGTGCGGGCGGTGTCGTTCTGGCTGAGGGAAATTTCGCGGTAGCGTTCCTCTCTAACATTCGGCAGGGAGATCAGCGCTCGCCGAATGGTGGCGGAGCCGACGTGCAGCGGACGCCGGCCCGCCTTGCGTGGCAGCGCCTCGCCGGTGAGCCAGACGGCGGCGAGACGGAGCTCGTTTTCATCCTTCAGCCCGCGCAGATAAGCAGCCAGGAAATCGGTTTTCGCCACCCGGCTGCTGGTCTCGCCCACCAGGCGGCAAAGATCGCCGAAGTCCGCCAGCGCGCAGATCGCCCGGCTGTGGCGCGGGCCGTTTGACGAGCCGGTGCGCTGGGCTTGGTTGATCGAGAGTTCCAGTTGGTCGCCGCCGGTCGCGCACCACGCATCCATGCCGCGGGTGCGGAGTTCCGCAGCGAACTCCTTGGTATAGCCGTGGACGGTTAGAATCTTCTTCGGGCGGACGCGTTTGATGCATTCCAGCAGCCCAGGATGATCCGCATGATCGGAGAGCGGGAAAACCTCGTCCACGCGGTAGCGGAATTTCGATCCGGGTTGCAGCGCCCAGCCGGTCAGCATCGCGGTGCGTTTGGATTTCAGGCCGCGCAGCAATTTCGACCGGATCGTGTTCGGCGGCGCGATGACGACATGACCCGGCGGGGCGTGACCCTCGAACTCCACCGGTTCCGGCAGCATGTCGAAACCGACCGCGCGACAGGCGACGGTCATCGCCGCCACCGTCGGATGCAGCAGCGCGGGGATGCCGTGCTCGGTGACGAGCGCTAGCGCTTCCTGCGCCTTGCCCAGCGAGTAGCCGAAGAGCACCGGCGTCTCACCGTCGGCGAAGGCGTCGTGGATGAAGCGCAGGATGCCCGCTTCGATTTCCATCGCATTTGGAAATTCGAAACCGGGCAGTCCAAACGTGGTCTCTAACACCAACGTGTCCGCTGCTAGAAAACTGACGGCCTCCGCCGTCCGGCCCCGGCGGGTTTTGAAATCGCCCGTGTAGAGGAGGCTCGCGTTGTCCTTGATCCGCGTGACATGCAGCATTGCCGAGCCCGAAATATGGCCCGCCGGCAGCAACCTCAGCCGGAAGCCATCCCGCACGACCGGCACTTGAAACGGCACCGCCTCGATGCGGTTTCCCGCCAGATGGAAACGGCGTTGCACCAGTTCCGCAGTCACCTCCGAGCACAGCGCCGACTCATGCCGCGCGAAGTGATCCGCGTGGGCGTGAGAGACAAACGCCCAAGGCTTCGCATCCCAAGGATCCAGCCACAGGTCGAGCTCCGGCAAGTGCAGGCCGCGTTGGAAACGAACTTCAATCAATCGGCTCACAGGCTAAACCGCGATCCGGGAATCCGCCAAGGCAAACCGGGTGCCACTGCGGGGAGCGCTGCCGCCGCGCCTCGCAACGGATCGTTGCCCGGCAATTTTCCACAGCGACACACCTCAACCACCGTGATCGGTTAGGACCACTTGGATTTTGGTTTGCGGACTTCCTTGGGTTTTTCCTCGAAGCTCCGGCGCTCCCGGCTGTGGAAAATCGCCTCCTCCCGGGTGATGATTTCCGATTCGAAAAGCTGGCCGATGCTTTGGTCGATGGTCCGGTTGCCTTCCCTGAAACCGATTTCCATCAGGCCGACAATTTGCTCAAGTTTCCGATCGCGGATGCAATTGCGGATGGCGTTGTTCGTGCGCAGCACCTCCGAGGCAAGCACGCGGCCCTGACCATCGGCGCGGGGAATCAACCGCTGGCAGATGATCGCTTCCAGCGCGCTGGAAAGCTGGGTCATAATCTGCGGTTGCTGGTCGCCGGGGAAGACATCGACGATGCGATCGATCGTCTGTGGCGCATCGGGGGTGTGCAGAGTGGCGAGGACCAGATGGCCCGTCTCGGCGGCGGTTAGAGCGATGCGGATCGTGTCCAGGTCCCGCATTTCCGAGACGACGATCACATCCGGATCCTGGCGGAGCGCCTGGCGCAGGGCGCGGGGAAAACTGCGGGTGTCGCTGCCGACTTCGCGTTGTTTGATCAGGCAGGAACGGTGCTCGTGGATGAACTCAATGGGATCCTCCAAGGTGATGATCACGCCGTTGCGCGTCTCCGAGATGCGCTGAACCATCGAAGCCAGCGTGGTGGATTTACCCGATCCGGTGATGCCCGTCACCAGGATGAGACCGCTGCGCAAGCCGCAAAGCTCATGAATGCCGGGGTGGTGACCGAGGGATTCCAGCGCGGGAATTTCCTGCGAAATAAAGCGGAACGCCGCCTCGGCATGACCGCGGGCCATGTGGACATTTCCCCGGAACCGGCCGACGCCCTCGACTTGGAGCGCGTAGTCGAGCTCCCAATCTTCCTCCAAGGTCGCGCGCTGGGCCTCGGTGAGTGTGTCGAGAATCAGGTCTCTAACGGTGTCGGGATCCAGCAGCTCCTGATCGAAGGGGACGATGGACCCGTTGACTCGCGCGCAGGCCGGAGCCCACGCGCTGAGGTGGAGATCCGAGCCGCCGAGATCGATGGTTTGGCGGAGGTATTCGGTGATGTCGGTTGCCATGTCGTAAAAAAGTTATCCGGTGATTCCCCGCATCGCGCGATCAAAATCCTGCGGCCGCGCACAGACGCCGCGGGCGACATCGGCGTCCAAATCCCCGTGCCGCACGGCGGCCACGAGGTGCTCTAGCAGGGAGTGGTTAGCCGCATCGGTGGATTTTAGAATGTGGTCTTGAAGCTCGGGGAGCCGGTTTTCCAAAATCCACCGGCGGGTCGCGGCCTCGTTCTGCATGTGCTCGTAGGCGACGAACAATCCGCCGCCGATGCGCGGCAGCAGGTGCTGCGAGAGGATGCCTATCAATTGCCCGGCTAACAAATGAAAGGCCTCGTGGTTGCCCTTGCTCAAGAGGTGGGAAAAGCGGTCGAGGGTCTCGATGATGCTGCTGCTGTGCAGGGTCGAAATGACCAGATGGCCCGTGGCGGCCGATTGGAGCGCGGTGACCGCGGTGTCCTGATCGCGGATTTCTCCCAGAAACAACACGTCCGGGCTTTGGCGCAAGGCGGACCGCAACGCCGTCGAAAAGTCAGGGGAGTCCTGCCGGATTTCCCGCTGCGAGAACAGCGAGCGGTCATTGGTGAACAAATACTCGATCGGGTCTTCCAGCGTGACGATGTGCCGGGCCAATCGGTGGTTCAGCCAATCGAGGCACGAGGCGACGGTCGTGGATTTCCCCGCGCCGGTGGGGCCGGTCACCAGGATCAGCCCCTGCCGGCGCTGCATCCAGCTTTCCAACAGGGAGGCCGGCAGCCCGAGTTCCGCCAGTGCGGGAATTTCATTGCGGATCGGCCGCAGCACCGCCGCGAGCCGGCCGAGGGTGTGATAGAGATTCACCCGCAAGCGACCGCCTTCCGGCACCCGCCATGAGATGTCGGACTCTAACTGTGCCGTCGGATCGACGCCGCAGGAGTTCCAAAACTCCGCCATCGCCGAGGGCGGGATCGGCCCGGGATGCAGGACCACCACTTCGCCGTCGCGGCGAATCCGTGGCGGCTCGTCCTCTACCAGAAAAACGTCAGTCGCCGCGTCGGCAAAGGCATCGCGGATGAGTTGGTGGAGCGCGGAATTCATGGGCGTTGGAAAATCATTCGCATTCCTAAGAGACGCAAGAGATTGGGTGAAGCGAAAATGTCGGGCGGGAAGTTTTTAGCCGACGATGGGTGACGAAGCCGCGCGGGCAGGCCACTGCCAAACCATTCGGTCACATGAGGGCACCAATCCATTTTCGCAACAGTTCAGGATCAGAGAAAGCGCGAAAATAATGCCGAATTGGTCACTTGCCTCCAAGCTGATAGTCCTGCCAGCTTCACAGATACATGAACAAGTTCACCAAGAACGCCCTCGCTATACTCGTCAATTTCGCGTTCTGTACCAATCAGCTTCTGGGGGATTTGCCGCCGATTACTTTCGAATCTGCCGAATGGGTTCCTCTCCAAAGCGTTACTCATGATCCGAACTCCGGCTGGCAGATTCAATCCGGCAACGCCATCGTTTCTCCAAACGGAGAAGGCTTCAATGGCGGCCGGGCGCTGAAGCTCCCGGTCAATATGGCGAACGAAACTCGGGTGGCGCGTCTGATCTCCTGGAATTCTTCGGAATCCGTCGCCTTCATCGATCTGAGGATCAAGCCAGCAGCCGATCCGCTAGGGACCGTCGCTACTTTGCGGGTCAACGGTTCGCAGATCGCTTTTCAAGTTCCTTCTAGCGCAAGCCCCGGTCAAGTGTGGGTGCTCCACGGTGAGGATGGCAATCCGAGCCCCCTCGTCCCTCAGAGTGAATGGCTGAGAACCGCTGGCACCTTTGCGGTCGGTCCTGGGATCAATTCGGCCAACGGCTACATGCGCGTGACCATCCGGCAGGACTATCAGAAAAATGTCTGGGATCTGTCGTTGGACGGGAAACTTGTGGCTGCCGATTTAGCGTTTGAGGAACGCGGGCCGTCGCTCCAACAGATCGAATTTTACGGCAGCAAGACGGGCAA
>JANMSI010000013.1:0-10788 GCA_031389115.1 Akkermansiaceae bacterium | reverse complement strand
AGGTTTTCCCACCATGAAGCGTGACGCGTATCTCCTTCTGGCGGTCGATCACATGATGGTTGGTCATCACGTGCCCCTCGGCGGTGACGATCACGCCCGACCCTAGACCCTGGGTCGGGTAGTCGCGGATTTGGATGCCTCCGCTCCACATATCGAAAAGCCTCTCGCTGCGGACGCCCGTCGTGTCGATGGCGACCACCGAGGGCACCACCGCTTCCGTAAGTTTGGCATACTCGTTATTGAGCCGGGAAAGCAGCTCCACATCGCCCAGTTCCAGCGGGGCTAGGTCGGGCAGCGTGAAGGCCTCGGGATGAAACTTCCCGGCCTTTTTAGAAAACCCGGGAATGAAGCTCCGCAGGTCACCTCCCGCGCGCCAGGTGCGCATCGCCGTCACGACGATGAAAGCGGCGGTGAAAACAACAACAAGTGCCAGCAGACGGCGAAAAGCGGGGTTCATGGATTGTGAGGGAACGGGCCAACCATGGGCAGGATCCGCCAACTTCCAAGCCCGGAAAACACGCCGCAATCCTTTCATTTCAGGCTGAAATAAAATTATTCTTCCGCCTTGGCGCGTTCTTCGCGATTTGCAATGACCTGCGTCATGCGAATTCTTGCCGCCTTCCTTGGTGTCGCGCTCGTGGCCACCCCGCTCGCTGCGGAATCGATCTCACCGGCGGATCGGGAGGTGCTGTTGGAAAAACTCGCCAAGCTGGAAACCCAGGCGGAATCCGTGGTGGACGCGCGCTTCCGTCTGGCCGTGGAGGCCTACCAAGCCGCCATGACGAGCGACGCGGAGGCCTATCAACTCTACCTGCGGTGCCTGGAAAAAGTCGAATTCACCGACGAGAAACGCAAAAAACAGGACTTCCGCGAGTTCAAACGCCAGGAAGCCGACAAAGACAAAAAACAAGCCGAAGACCCTAACGAAGGCTCCGAAAAAGCCGGCTTCCACCGGGCGCTCCGCCACCAACTCCGCTGGCTGATGCTCACCCTGCAGGCCAGTTCCTCGGGCGCGGACCGCAAAACGCTGCTCCCCCGCGCCCAGCAATGCGTCAGCGATCTTTTCGAAGATGTCAAGATGCTCGAAGGCCAGGAGCAGGTTCTCAAAACCCCCGTTACCGCCACCGTCTTCGCCAAGGCGTATGATATCGAGAAACTGGGAATCGACGACTGGCCGCTCTCGCCGGTGGATCTGGAGGAAATTTACGACAAATTGTTGTTCCCTCCCTATCGAACTTCTAAAAATCTCGATGCCCTCCGCAGCGGATGGCTGAAGCGCATCCAACAGGAAGGCGCCATCCGCGAGCATTGGGCGAAGTTCGCCAGGAAACTGGAGCGCGACCGCGCGAGACGCGAACAGACCTATGAAAACCAGCACGACGGGGCGGATTCTGAAGTCAACGAGACCAAAATCGGCACAATCGAGGCCATGCGGCCGCCGGAATTTCTCAAGTTTCTCGAGGTCGATCTGCCCCAGCTCCTTTGGGAAATGGAAATCGATCTCTACAAGGCCGGCGACCAGCATGACGCCTCCGTCCGCATGCTCGCCCACATCGAGAAATACGTCAACCATCCCTCCGCGCGCGAGTGGAGCGGGGAATTCAAAACGCTTCTCTCTACCGATGTCGCGCCGGCCAAACCGAAGGTCGGGGGATAACCGACGCGGTAACTCGCCGGGTGATCGCGTGGTTATTACCGTTTGAACCGCTGCCCCACGCATGCTAGCGGTGCATGGAGAAAAACCCACACCGCCATGTCAAAAATCATCCCGCTCATCGTCGCCTGCAGTTTGGTTTCCACCGCATTCGCCCAAGCTCCGGCGAAGACCGCGGAGTCGCTCTATCAACAAGGACTCGCCGCCGAAAAAGCCGGAGATGCGGCGGCTGCGGGCAACTTTTACAAAGACGCGCTCCAGACGGATCCCAAGCACGCGAATGCCCGCTTCAGCCTCGGTCAGCTGAAAATCAACGCGCCCGCGATCGCCCTCAAAACCCGCGAGGGGAAGTTCGGAGCCGTGATCATTCCCGTTTTCCAACTGGATCAGGCGACTCTTCAGGAAGCGCTCGAAGCCTTCAGCCTGATGATCGAAAAAAACTCCAATGCTGACACGACCCCTAACTTCGTTGTCGAAGATCCAGGCAAGCGGCTTGCTGGGGCAAGGGTCACCCTGAGCCTGAAGAACACCCCTGCGCGCGGAGTGTTGAAATACATTCTGGATCAGGCGGGTGGGAAACCCCGTTTCGATGAACATGCGGTGGTGATCATCCCGCGCTGAGGCGGACTCGGCTCTGCCGGATGGGAAATAGGGGGAAGGGAGGTCTCCTCCCTTCGCATGGACGAGACGTCCATGCCCCCTTAGGAAGTGCTTCCAGCACTCCCGGCATCAATTTTTCCCGTCGGGCGGCAAAATCTCGTTGGTCAGCCGCTTGGCGCCGGCTTCGGCGAGGTCGCTCTGCGGGTGAATGCTGCGCGCTTTGAGATACCATGAGAGCGCGGAACCGACTTGCTTCGGATTGCGGTTTTCGAACTGCCGTGCCTTGTCGAGCGCGCGGGTGAAATCGGCGACCTTGGGCGCTAACAACTCCAACTCGCGACCGAGCTTCGGATCGTCCGGGAAATCCTCGCGCAGCTCGGCGAGCTGCTCCCAGGCCGCGTAATCCTGGCCCATTTTGCTGAACTCCGAGGCCTTGCCGAGCGCGGTTTCGATCTTCGTGAGATTGGTCATGATTTGTTTGAAGGCGTCCTCACGTTTCGCATCGCCTTGGATCGCGGGCGCGACCTCGTACTGCCTGCGGGCGATTTCGCGGAAATTCCCCTCGCCTAGCAGACGGTCGAAATCATTGCGGATCATCACTAGCCCTCCGCTGCTGTTCACCAGATTCCGGAACTCCTTGAGCTTGGGATTGGTCGGCCAGATTTCGGCGGCAGCTTTGATTTTCTCGGCGGCCTTGTCGCCTTCCTTGGACAACATGTGCGCCTTGGCTTCCTCGATCGCGAGATCCGAAGCCAGCGTGTAGGCTGCGATCGCGCTATCGACCTTGGACGAAGGGAAATCCTTGGCGGTCGCTTTCAAACGCGCGGCCAGCTCGATGGTCTTGGTGTAATCGTGCGCTTGGAGCGTGCCGTAGAGCTCATTCAGATCGCGGAAATAGGCGGAAATGCGGCTTTTTTTCTCCAATGGCAACGTCGCCACCGGCGCCAGATATTCGCCCAAGGCGTAGGCTTCCATCAGCCGCTGCGAGGCGGAATGAAGGTCGCCGCGCGACAACATGAGATCGAAAGCCTCAATGTATTTCCCGGCCTCGCGGATGGCTTCGTTCGAGAGTGAATCGAGTGACGCCACGGTCGGACTCACACCGACGGATTGGGAGAAAAGCTTGGAAATGTCCGAGTCCTTGTCGATGCGGAGGGTGGCGTCGCCGTCCTTCCAGATCTGGTTGTAGAACCGCGCGGCCATCAGGACGTGCTCATAGCGGCGCTGCACGAACCATTGAACCATGCTGACTTGATATTGCGCCTTGGTTTGAATCGTCTGCGCCTCCGTGCGGATGATGTTGGTCTTTTTCAACGCCTCGATTTCGGCGATGCGACGGAGGATGTCCGCGTATTTTAACGAGGTTGCCCCCACCCCGGGTTTTTCGATTGCGGTCGTCGTCGTCTTTCCGTCCTCACCTTTCGTTTCGGCCAACGAGACACTTTTCTCGCTGCTCGATTTCCAATCTCCTTCGGAAATGATCGATTTCTTCTCGTCCTCAATGGACTTGTTGAGCTTTTTCAGGCCGTTCACGTCCTGCTTGGCGAGCATCGCCACGTAGATCGATTCGGCGAGCGAGCCGCAAAGATTGGCATCGCCGGGGTAGGCGGATGCCCCCGGCAGCAGCTTGAAGGCGGAATAAAGGTCCGGGCCGCCGGCCTTGAACGGTGAAACCGTCGCGAGGATCTCAGCGATCGTCGCGCGGTATTTGGCGGCGGCCTCGTCTTTCTCCGGTGGCTGGCTCAAGTATTTTTCGAAGCGAGCCTTGAGCAACCGATTGTCGCCCAACGGGATCGCCACGCCGCCGACGGTGATTGTCTCGGCGGCTGGATCGAGCAGCGGAATGTCCTGTCCAAGCGGCCCCGCCGGCTTTTTTTCCGGCGGGGGAGCCTTGTCGGTCGGGGTGGCGGCCGGTGGCGGTGCCTCGGCGGGCGGCGGCGTGTAAACCTGGCCGTGGGCGAAACCTGCAAGGCAAAGGGGGAGCAAAAAACGGGCGTTCATGAGAGTGGTGATTGCTTCGTTAGAGACGCTCCACGCCGGTGGCCACGGGGATGCCGCCCTGCCGGAACTTCACGCGGAATGCGTATTTCTGCTTGGTGTCGATGTTGCGCTTGCTGAACTCGCTGGGGATTTCGATGCCCACGAATTCGTCTCCGCCGGGTGCCTCGACCTTCACGCTGACCAACTGCCCCCGGTCGCTCGTCCACTGGAGCTTCTCGTCGATCTGGCCTTCGATCACGTATTCGTTGCCGCGCAGGCTGTTGCCGTTTTCCAGCAACTCATCGACGCTCAGCTTCGCGATTTCTCCGAACGATGAGGATTTTTTGCCCAGCAAAGATTTCCCGGCGATGACCGCGACCACGATGGCGGCAATGGCACCGATGATGATTCCGGGATGAAGGTGTGAGCTAGCGCGGCGTGCCATGGGGTGAAAATTAGTGGGAAAAAACGGTAAAATCGAGGGGGAAAAACGCAGTCAGTCCCATTGCGGGCGGCGGGCTCCGGCCCAGGCGGCGATGAGCGCGACCACGATGTGGGCACCAAGCGCATAGAGACAGGAGTTTTGGGCGGAAAGGCCGGTGTCGATCACCGACTTCACGGCATCGTGGACCTGGGTTTGCAAAGCTTCCACCGATCCGGACCACGCCCAGTAAGCGGAAATAAACGGTCGGGTGAACGCTTCGACGCTCTCCGGCAGCGCCAGCACCGCGCCGGATAGCGGGAGCTGGAATCCAACCAGATAGATGGAGAGCAACGACGCCTGCTCTGCCGTCCGCATCAGCGAGGAAATGGCGAGGCAGATGGCGGTCATTGACGCGTTGATCAGCAACAGGAAACCGGCGTGTTGGATGAAATCGCCACGGAATGCGCCGAAGAAGTTCACAAAAAACGCCATCCACAACGATTGGCCGATCACCAGGCACGCCAGGAACGCCACCTTCGACGCGAGGTAAGCGGATGGCCGCAGCCCGCCGAATTTCTCCTTTTCGTAAATCGGCCGCTCGCCGGCGATCTCGCGCGCAGAATTGTTAGAACCCATCAGCGAGAGCAGCACCACCTGGAACATAATGATGCCGGAAATCGCCGAACCGACCTTGGCTTGGTCCGAGCGCACGCTCTGTTGCTCTTGGATTTCCGCCATCACATTCGCCGACCGCGTGTCGGAGTAACGGCGAATGTTACCCGAGGCCTTGTCGCTGAAAATCGTCACGAGGATCGGGAAGCAAATGATGATCGCCAGTTGCAGGAACACCTGGCCGCGGTCGCGAAAGAAGATCCGCCAGCGACGGGAAACCAAGGTTGCGAGCTGGCTGGAAAATCCGGGCAGCGGCACGCTTTCCTGCGCCACGGCGTCGGTCGCTGGTAGCAACAGCCCGCCGCTGGAGATCAGCAGGGCGCGGCTTTTATCCAGCATTTTCTCATAGGACTCACGGTGTTTCTGCCACGATTCGTGCCAGCGCTCGGCCGGTTGGGTGGCCAGCCGCGGATAGACCTCCTCGGTATCGGCGACGGAAAAATAGTGGGTCAACCGCTCCGGCGGGCCGTGGAACGCCACCTTTCCCTCGTGTAAAACCAGGATGGAATCATACAACTCCAAGTGCGCCAGCGAGTGGGTCACCGCCAGCACGATCCGCCCGTCTTTGCGCGAAAGATCGTGCAGCAGCCGGACGATTTCCCGCTCCGAGCGTGGGTCGAGACCTGACGTGACCTCGTCGCACAGCAGCAACTTGGGATCGGAAACCAGCTCCATCGCCAGGCCGAGCCGCCGCTTCTGGCCGCCGGAAAGCACTTTCACCTGGCGGTCGCTGATCGGACTCAGGCCCGTCTCCTCCAGCACACGGTCGATGCGGTGATCGAGCTCCTCAGTATTCCGGCAACGGACCCGCAGCCGGGTGGCGGCTTCCACGGACTCGTCCACCGTCAGGGGGTCGTAGGCGATGGAAAATTGGGGCACGTAGCCAATTTCCGAGGGCGAAAAGTCCCCCTCTTTCGACAGGTCGCGCGAATCCCAAAACAGCGACCCGCCGGACTCCGGATTGAGTCCCGCGATGGTTTTCAGCAGCGTCGTTTTCCCGCAGCCGGACGGGCCGACGATGGCCATGAAGTGCCCCTTCGGAACGCGGATCGAAACGCGGTCCACCAATGGAATTTCCTCGCCGTCCTTGCGAATGGTGAAACTGACTTCTTGAAGTTCGAGCACGTGGTGAATGGGACTGAAAAATAACTAACGCCGGACAGGCGGCCGCTTTATCGCTATCGGGAAAAATAAGCCCCGGCTTAGTCGAGCGGCACGATGCGAAGGGTGCCGCCGGTTTTCCGCTGGAGCGAGGATGCCAGGGTCGGCGCCATGGATCCCGCGAGCGTTGCGACGGGAGCCGCGTCGTTGTCCAAGGCATTTCTCAACGCGCCTTCCACGAGCTGGCCGCAGTGAATTTTCATCGGCGGCAGCGGGCCGAGACCGCCGGTCAGTTCCTGCGCGGTGAGGTGCTTCGCCTCATCGGCGGTTTTTCCCCGGAGCAGCTCGGTCGCCATCGAGGCCACGGCGATCGCCGTCTGGCAGCCGAATGCCTGGAACGAAGCGCGGTCGATCACGCGCTTGCCGTCCTTGTCGGTGAATTTCAGCCACATCCGCAGCATGTCGCCGCATTCGGGAGAGCCTACCGTGCCAACGGCGTCCGCATCCGCGAGTTCGCCCTGATTGAGAGGATTGGCGAGCGCCTCCCGCACTTTGGTTTCAAATGAACTCATCGTCTTGCGTGAACGTTCCGCGTTGCCGCAGCGCTTGGCAAGCTGCGCCTCACTTCGCGGCGAACTGCCGCCCGCGCCCGGTTTCCCAGGCGTTGCGGAGGCTGCCGTAGAGCGCCGTGAGTTCCGCCTCGCTCAGCACGCGGTATTCGAGCGACTTCGCGTGGGTGGTGTCAGGGTATTTTTTCATCACCATGTTCTGCACGCCCGCACCCACTTTTTCCGCACCTTGGTCCAGTAATTCGCGACTGCGGTTGGCGAGTCCGGTGACGGCATTTCCCGGTGCAGCGTCGGTGATTGGAACAATGAAATAGAAGCGCGCCAAGGCTTGGCCGTCGGTATCGACCGTGACCTCATCCACAATCAATGTCCCATCGAGCACATACTTGTGGCGGCTGACGGAAGTGATCCGCGAGAGCGCCACCATGTAGTGACCGCCGCTCAGGGTCGCCTGCCAGAAACCGAGCGGACCCGGCGATTCTCCCATCTTGGGCTTTTCCGGTGTGGTGCCATCCGCTGCCGGCGGTTCGGGCTGGGCCTCCACGGAAATCATGCCGCCGAGCAATCCGGCCAGCGCTAGCAACAAGGTTTTTCGAAACATGCGGCCAGACTTTCAGCTTCCCGCCCGCTTGGCCAGCCCAAGGTCGGTGCCACCGAGGCGCTGCCCTCCGTCCCGAGAAGGGTCGATGCGGGGAGAAGAAATTGAGATTTGGGATTTTGAGATTTGAGAATTTCCCGCATCGTCGGCGCGTGGATTGGATCACGCAGGCAGCGCTGGGCGCATTGATCGGAGAGCTGCTGATGGGGCGGCGGTTAGGAGGCCGGGCGCTGGCGTGGGGCGGATTTTTCGGGATCGTGCCGGAGCTGTTGGAGGTGCTGGTCTCGCCGGTGCTGGACACCGCGCGGGAGGCGGCGTGCAAGCGGGCGCTGGGGCACTCGCTGCTGGTGATGGCGCTCGGGTCGTGGGCGATCGCGCACGGGCTGGCGAGGTTTTGGAAGCGGGAAAAAATCGGCAAGACGCAAGCCGGCGCGTTCGTCTTCGCCGTGTGGTGGGCGCATGTGCTGGTGGACTGCTTCACGGTCGAGGGCGCGGCGGTGTTGTGGCCGCTCATGGACAAGCGGGTGGCTTTCAATTTCTTGGATCGCAGCGATCCGCTTTTCACGGTTCCGCTGGTGGTTACCGTGATCCGGCTGGCGTTTCTGCGGGAGCCGGTGGCGAAGAAAAACCGCTCGAAGCAAGCGCTGCCGAGCTCGAAGCGGCGGCAGTGGCTGATCCGGGGAGCCGCTGTCAGTGCGGCGTATGCGATGCTCGCCGTGGGGATGAAATTCTTGGCATCCGCGGGATTCGACGCGGATCTCGCCCGGCGCGGGACGAAATACGAGCGGCGGATGGAGTCCCCGGCGGCTTTCAACATTCTGTTATGGCGCGCGGTGGTGGATCGCGGCGACGAGTTCTGGGTGGGATATCGCAGCGTCTTCGAGAACCGCGGCACGCCTGTGCGCTGGACGGTTTATTTAAAAGGCAGCGGGGCTTTAGCCAAAGTTTCAGCCATGCGTGCCACGAAGACGCTGGTGTCTATCAGCGACGGCTGGTGGCTCGCCCGGCCCCATGCGAAAGGTGCCTGGCTCGGAGATCTGCGGTTTCCAGAATCACGGACTTGGGGCAGCAAAAAAGGCATGGTGGACAGCCTCCTTGCGATTTCCTGGGTGATCAGCAAGAACGAGGGCGATCCCCTGCGGCAATTCACCCCCTCGAATGAAAACCGGGGCGATTTCCTCCAACGGATGGCCGGGAGAATCGTAGGCAAGCGTGAATCCTGGGAAGCCAACCCGCGTCTGGCGGGAGTGGCCGGAAGTTTGCCCGAGTTTTTGCCGGTGGAAGAATGAGCAACGGAGCGCTGACTTGTAGCCGGCGTAATTTTGAGAGCCTGGCGGGTGCGCTTGAGATAGCCCAAAGGTAGAGCTTGAGGAGGGCACCGGGATGGTAGGAGCTGCGGCCCTCGGAGAAGTCGCCGCAGGAATCCTGGATTTTCTAACGAAAATCACCAGGGCCGGGTTTCCCGACAGCCTCTAAAGTCAGCGCTCCGTAACCCCAAAACACTTCCCATGCGGGAAGCACGGTCTAAGGTGCCGCGGCCATGACATTTTCCCGAATTTTGACCCACCCCGGCGGCTCGCATAAGGACGAGTTTCTGGCCTGTTGCCTGTTGCTCGCCGAGAATCCGGTACCGATCGTGCGCCGCGAGCCGACTGCGGAGGACAACGGTGTCCAGCATTGGAGTCATGAGGTGGCATAGATTTTGGCGAGACGCGCTAGGGATTGGGGCCACGAGCGCGTGCCATCCAAATGATTTTTCAACCAGCGGATGAATTTCACGGTGCGTTGAGTGAGGCGCTGGATGGCCTTTTGGAGATCCGTCAGTCCGCCGCGTCCCTTGCTCTTGGAGTCCTGGTCCCGGTGGCTGATGGTCTGCGCTTTGCGTTTGGTCTCGGCCTCGTTGCGGATGCCGGTTTCCCGGAAAATCTGTTCCTCCATGAGAGTCATCAGGTTGTGGGTCAGGCACAACAAGCGGGCCTGGCAGGTTTTCGCGTTCGCGGTGCTGGCCCAGGACTTGATTTCGCCGAGTTTGTTTTTGAACTCGTCGAAGACCTTCTCAACGTCCCAGCGGGACTTGTAGAGCAGGGCGACGATTCCAGAAGCAATGGCGGGCGGCAGGTTCGTTAGATAGGCGTAAACGGTGCCGGTTTCCGGATCCTGATAGACGACCCGCCGCACGCTCACGCCGACGCTGGTGGCGACCATTTCATCGGATATAACTCCCCGGTTGATTGGATCGGCGCGATCAAACGGGTGGATGCCGACGATCTCGAGCTTCATGTTTTCCTTTTCGCGGGTCAGGAAATAGATGCCGCTTTCCTTCCACTTGAACCATTGCCGGAAGTCGATGCCGGCGCGGTCCCATATATAAAGAACCTTGCGGCCTTTGGCGGCACCCTGGCGCAATGTTAGCATGTCCTGGCGTTTGAGGGCGCGCATGTCGTGCTCCTTCCTGCGCTCGACCTGATCGCTCACTGTGAGATGTGTTATGCAGTGGCTTCGCAGGCAGAGACTGTAAATGTGGCCGGTGGCGTATTTGGTGGCGGTGAAGGCGGCTGTCCTGCCGACCTTCTTGTCTTTGCCCGGACTCTTGCGGGGTGCGGCCTTGTCATGGCTGGCGGCAGAGATGAAGTGACCGTCGCCGGCATAAAGATCGAAGTCTGCCAGATACTTGAAAGCGGCGAAGGGATCGGGCAGGGACCGGCGCATGAGCACTTGGACTTGAGCGAGAACCTCACTGAGCAGCGCAAGCCGCCGCCTGCTCTTGAGGCTTTCGAAGAAGGTGGTCCGGAGAATCCCGGTGTCGTGGCGATCCGCGAGATCCTGAAGAAAATCCCGGCCGCTTTGAAACAGGCCCAGGCAACGGCGGATGCCAGCTTCGAGCCAAAGCTCGTCTGCGAGCGCGGGGCAGTTCCGGCGGGACCGGGAAAGATCGAGAAACCCGCCGAGAGGCTTGAAAAATTCGACACCGACAATGGATTTACAGGGAGGCGTGCTGGGCATGAATTTTTTCAAAACTAACAGCCATCTAGGCAAGCGCCAAATGCGCGTGGCGGGAGATATTTAGCGCCCCAGAAAATGCAGAGGGACTTTTTTGATCCGCTAAGTCGGAACCCCGCCAGCGGGCCCGCCAAGGCGTCCCGAGGCCACGCTAGAGGAGATTATTCACTCCAATGTTGGACACCGTTGC
>JANMSI010000188.1:0-39145 GCA_031389115.1 Akkermansiaceae bacterium | reverse complement strand
CTGGCGCGGGAAGTCGACTTCGACGAAGCGGACGCCGGTGCAGGTGACGCGGCGGGAGGGAGCGGGGCGAGGTTTGGACATCCGGGCGAGGATGCACGGTTAGCGGCGGATTGGTAGGGGGTGGATTTTGGGACGCTTACGTATTACCGGCAGGCGACAGTGTTAGTTTGTAGGGCGATTCTTCCGCCTTCGCAGCCGTCGGGTATGATCTATTGGGTGGGAAACCATGTTTCCACTGAATTTTGGATCGATCTGAATCCCCGGCTGCGGCTGGGAGAATAAAGCGGCGAGCTGTTTCTAGACCGCCGATACGCGGAGGTGGATGTGGTGATCTGCGGACATTGCTTCACCCGTATTTCTGCGGAAATCGCAACGTGGGCGGCGGGAATGGGGCTGGAGGGAGGGATTTTGGAGATTCCGAAATTGGACGGCCCGATGACTCTTTGGCGCACGGCGTTTTCCAAAGAATTTCGCCGGGAATGGACGAGCGCGGGTGGCGATTTGAATCCAGGAATTCTGCTTCAAGCGTGGGTCGGGCAAGGCCGGGCGAAGGTGCTCAGCACGACGGCCCGGTCGATGGGCTGGAGCGTTCGATGAACAGAGTTTGCCGCAGTGGCCACGAGGCTCTCCGGCTGATGCAGGAGAACTAAAGTAGTCGTGGACTTCAGTCCGCGGTAGTTGGGGACGACGGGCCGAAGCCCTCGACTACCTTACTCGTGAAGATAGGTCCTTGGCCGATAGAACAGCGCGAACGGAATGAACAGAAGGGTGTTGCCTAACACCAGCCAGGTGAAGAAGCGGAAATACGCCGCGCCTTCCAGCTTGCTCTGGCCGCCGGAGAATTCGGTGCGCTTGAAGCCGGCCACTGCGGGCTTTTCCTGGATGCCGAGTTCGGCCTTGCGCCGGCCCAGCCAGGTGTCGGGAGCGGGCGGCGCGTCGGCGGCGACTTTCTCGATGACCACCCCGATGTCCCACTGGGTTTTGTGAGTCCGGTCCGGACCCGCGCTGGTAATGCGGGCGTGGGAGGAATCGATGAGACTGTAAACCAGCGGATTTCCCCAAGGATCCTTCATGTCGCCGAGTTGTTCGGCGCCCGCCGTGTTAGAGGGAAGCTTTTCAGCCGACAGCGCCTCGATCTTGCCGGCGGCCTCGAGGAACATTTCCCGCCCGGGGATTTCCAGGGAATCCAGTCGGCCCTCGTGGCAGCGGGCGACGAAATCGTCAACGGTGCCGGTCACGCCGTCGTAGCCCGGCAGCACCACGCTGCGGGGCGACGTCTGCCAGTCGGGCGGCAGCTTGGCGGTGGCCTCCGCGAACTGCACCTCTCCCGCCGAGGGGATGGCGATGAAACGATTGACCTGCGCGGTGAACTGATTGCCGCCCCAGACGGAGAGCCAGAAGAGCGACATGACCCACGATTTCATGGCCTTGGGAGCCTGGGTGTAGGCGAATTCGAGACCGACGATCGCCACCATGATTTCGGCGGCGGTGATCACGATGTAGGCGACGACCTGCCAGCCGACGGAAGGACGCTGACCCGCGTCGATCCAGGTCTGAATCAGGGTCGTTAGACCGAACGACGCGGTCATCAGGATCATGCCGAGGCCGATTTTGCGCAGTGGCGTGAGCGGAAAGATGCGGTTGATCCACGGATAGATGACGAAGGTGAAGAGCGGGATGAAAACCAGAATGAGGATCGGGTTCACCGCCTGGATCTGGGACTCGAGCCAGGTGACTCCGAGGAAATTGAGGTTCATCTGTTGGGCCTGCAGCACCCAGGACGAGCCGGTCTGATCGAAGAGCGACCAGAACACGGCGATGAAGGCGAACAGGGGTATCAGCTTGCCGAGCGCGATCATCCCCTCGCGGGAAAAGGCCTCTTTGAAGAAGCCGAGTCCCGACGGCGGGATGTGGACGAAGCGGTTTCTCCCCAACCAGAACATGAAGGTGGCAATGGCCATGAGCACGCCGGGAACGCCGAACGCCCAATGCGGGCCATACTTCACTAACAGCCATGGCGTGAGCAAGGTGGAGAAGAAGGCGCCGAAGTTGATGGAGAAGTAGAACCAGTTATAAATCTGCGAGATGAGGTGGCGGTTGTTTTTCCCGAACTGGTCGCCGACATGGGCGGAAACACAGGGCTTGATCCCGCCGGAGCCGACGCAAATGAGGGCCAGGCCGGCGAACAGCCACCACGGGGAATTTCCATAAGATCCCATGCACGCGAGCGCGGCGTGACCGAGGCAATAGACAATCGAGAGACAAAGGATTGTCCGGTATTTTCCAAGAAAAATATCCGCGATCAGAGCACCTAACAATGGGGTGAAATAAACCCAGCTTGCGAACTGATGGTAGTATTCCACCGCCTCGTTGCCGGTGAGCGGGCGGGCGGTTCCGCCGTCCATGACATGCAGGTATTGCACCATAAACACGACGAGGATCGTGCGCATGCCGTAGAACGAAAAACGCTCGGCCGCCTCGTTGCCGATGATGTAGGGGATGCCCGGCGGCATCGTGGCGACTTCAAACGGTGTGGTGCGGTGGGACATGATGTTAGCTCGCGATGACCTCGCGGAAGATGGTTTCCAATTCTTCGACAATTGCGGCCCAGCCCAGACTTTGGGCGGTCGTAAGCGCCCCCGCACCCAACGTGGCGCGCGTCGCCGGGTCCAGCAATCGGTCCGCGGCAGCGAGAAAAGCGGCTTCGTCGCCTTTGGTTACTTTAACGAGATTGGTGCCGTCGATCCCGTGCCAGGCGGCGGCGGCGGAGTCGTAGGTGAGGATGGAGAGGCCGCTGGCCATGCCTTCTAGCAGCACATTGCCAAAGGTCTCGGTCTCGCTGGGAAAAAGCAGGATGTCCGACGAGGCATAGAGAGCGGCGAGGTTCTCGCCTACCAGATAGCCGGGAAATTGGACCTGCGGATGGTCCCGCTGGAGCCGCGCGCGGGCCGGGCCGTCGCCGACGACGATGCAGATCATTTCCGGGCAGAACCGCCTCATGCGGTCGAAGGCGCGGATGGCGAGTCCGATGTTTTTCTCCGAGGAAACGCGGCCCACGACCAAGGCGATCGGGGTTTCATCCGCCGCGCCGTAACGACGACGGAGCGCGGCGCTTTTTCTTGCAGGAGTGAACAGCGTGGTATCGACGCCGCGGCCGAGGACGCTGACATTGGAGAATCCGGCGCTGACGAGTTTGTCGCGGGCCTCGGGCGAAGGGACGAGCGTGCGGGCGAGGCGGCTGTGAAACCATTTCTGATAGCACCAGACCTGCCGGCCCACCCAGTGCGCGCCGTATTTCCGGAGGTATTCGGAAAAATTCGTGTGAAAGCCACCCACCACCGGGATGCCCAACCGCAGCGCGGCGGCGGCGGCGGAAAATCCCAGCGGCGTCTCGATGGCGACATAGACGATGTCCGGCCGGTTCTTTTCCCAGCGGCGACGGAGTTCACCCGGCCAGGGCGCGCCGACCTTGACCTCCCAATAGCCGGGCAGCGGCCATGACAGCACGGCGGTTTCGCCTTCGCCGTTGGATTTGCCTGAGCGGACGATTTCCACCCGGTGGCCCCGCTCGCGCAGGCCGCTGCAAAGCCGTCCGAGCGAGAGCGCGACGCCGTTGATGTCCGGCACGTAGGTATCCGTGACTACCTCGATCCAGAGGGGAGATGTGCTTTCGGGATTCAACCTGAGTTCGATTTGCGGGCTGAGCTTACCCAAAGTTTTTTCAGGAAAGAGACGGTTTTCAAGTGCCACGCGCGTTGGTCGCCCGCAGCGTCGGGGGAAGTCAGGAGCCGGGCCACCTTTAGCGCGGTGGTGAACTCGCCGGTCGCGGGATTCAGGTAGCGGGGATATTTCATCAACGCCCCGCAGACGAGTTCCTCCAAGCTGAGTTGCCGCTGCCTGCGAGGACAGGTGAGACAGTCGGTGGTCAGGCCCCACCCGGCGTAGAACGGCAGGCCATAGGTGACGACCGGCACTTGCCGGATGAGCGCCTCGAAGCCGACGGTGGAGGTCATGGTGTGGACTTCGTCGCAGACAGCAAGCCAATCGAGGACGTTGCCCTCGGTCACTGCGAGGTCGGAGGCTTCCGCGAAACCATCGGGCAGGACGCTGCCATGGCGCGCGCCGGCGACCAAGTCGGGGTGGGCTTTGAAAATGAGAAAAGCGGCCGGCTCGGCGGCTCGCACGCGACGGAGCAGCTCGATGTTGGATTTCACCTCGGGACTGCCGAAGACGATGGAGGCATCCGCCTCGACCTGGCCAGGGACGAGGATGACTTTGCGGCCGTACGTGAGATCGGCGGCGAGGGAAACGCTCTCGCCGGCGAGGTTGTATTTGGTCAGTCGTTTTTCCCGCAATACCTCGATCAGCACGCGGGCTTCGGCGAGCTCGGCCGCGGCGAAGCCTTGATTGAAAAGTTGCTCCAGATCGGACGAAGCTTGGGAATCGAAGTAAATGCCGGTGCCGTCGAGAACCCACGAGTAAGGGAAATTGAAGGCGGCACCCAGGCCTTTCGAGCGGATGAATCCGTCTTCCACACGGACGGCGCTGGCTCTCGAATGCTGCGGAATTTCCGGGCGGCGTCCCCAGACGAGCAGGCGGGCGTCCGGCGGAGCTTCGGAAATTTCGTTCACTTGAGTGAGTTGGCCTCCGGGACTGCGGAGGTATTCGGACACGATTTTCCGTTTCCACGGCGAGAATCCGACGGTTACCGAGTGGCCGCGGTTGCGCCGGAACAGTTCCTTCTGGAGGGCAAGGTGATCGAGGATCTCCCCGAAGCCGCAGGGCTCGGAGGTATCGGGATCGAAATAATGGCCGTAGCGAAGGTAGGCGGCTTCAAACAACTCGGTCACGCCGACCTGGCGGCGGGGCGCGGCCGACCGATCATCGGTCAGTCCCCGACCGGCGAAGAAGGGGCGGCCGTAGGTGACGACTTTTTTCCCGTGAATCAACGCCTCCATTCCCATGAGCGAGCTACCGACCATGACGGTGTGGCAGAACGAAAAACACTGGGCTGGCGACAAATCGGGAGAGAGTAATTTCACCCGCGCATCTGACAACAAGGCCTGGGGAAAACAGGAATGTCGCTTGCGGAACAGGTGATCGGGATGCGCCCGGACATAGACGGGAGCGCCGTGGCATTCGTCGAGGGCGGCACGCAGCATCTTGTCGAAATCGGCAACGGTCAGGCCACCGTGGCGGATGGCGGCGTCCCCTCGCGATTGATCGACGACGAGGATCCCAGGCTCGGTGGGCAGCGGCGCATCGCGATACTCGCCGGGAAACCAGTTGTATTTGGACGCGCCGATTTCGCGGAAGCGGGCCATCAGCTTCGCCACCTCGCCGACATCCCCGGAATTCATCCAACCTGACGGCTTTCCGGAGTCCAGGGCTGCGAGGAGATCCGACTCGCCATCCATGTCGTAATGAATGCCGCGTGAGTCGGCAATGAGACCATAGACCGCGCCGCCGTCACCGGGGCGGAGCGAGCGGACGAAAGAATCTTCGAGAAGCAAAAGCCGCCCGCCCCTGCGCTTCGCGGCACGACCGCTGGGTCGGTAGCCCCAGCCGATCTGGACAGGCTCGCCGCCGGAATTCTGCTGCTTTAAAAAGGCGGAAAGCAGCGGATGGCTCAATACCTTGCGATAGATCCATGCGGCTTCGCCCTGCAACTCCTGCGTCATCCTGTTTGAGCTTCCACAGGCGGCGGGCGAATTGTCAACCCCCGCCCCGCAGCGGACGCGGTGCATCGGATTCTAATGAAACGTGGGCTGACTTACAACCGCTAGAGGGCTTGACAAGCCTTTGGAAACGATCTTCATCGGGCCGGCTTCCAGCGGTTTACCGGTCGAGCCTTTTTCGCTCAAATTCCGCACGCATCTCAGATCTCCATGACACAAGATCGGCTTCCCGCTCACTTTCTTGCCCTGCTTTGTTTCCTCTGGCTACCTTGTTGCACTTACATGTCCCAAACCGGCCCCCAGAAGAGCCGGATCGAAGGCGGTGCCAACCCCTACGTCCTCGTGCCGGTGAACTCCCGCGCCGACCTGCCGTCCGGTGGCCGCACCTACGGAGCCGGTGAAATTCCGCCATCGATCAAGGGCGAAAGCTACTCGGACAAGGTCCGCGAGCGCGACATGCTGCGCTTCGTTATCACCGACCTTTCCGAGCACAGTCCCTTCTACATCCGCGGCGAGCCCTTCACCTTTGGCCCGGTGGAAGTGCCCCGCGACGGCCGCGTCGGCATCCCGTATGTGGGCGACATCCAAGTCATCAAGCGCAGTCTCGCGGAAATTTCCGCAGAGCTGCTGGAGAAGCTCAAACCGCTCTCCAATACCGCGCAGGGTTCCGTTTCCCGCTCGGGGAGGATTTCGAAGACCGCCAACGTCCTCGGCGAGGTGAAATCACCCGGCCCGGTCAATCTGGAACGCGGCGCGATGGATTCGCTCGACCTGCTCGCCGCGGCCGGCGGACCAAAGGATGCCCAGCACTTGTTCCGCTACACGCTGCGCCGCAACGGCCGCGATTACGAGTTCGACTACGAGGGCTTCCGCATGCGGGCGTTCCCGGTGGAGGAGGGCGACCTGCTGAGCGTCTCGACAGATGCATCGAACCGCTTCTACGTCATGGGTGCCATCAACCGGCCCACGACAGTTCCCTTTCCCGCGCCCTCTCCGAGCCTTGCAGACGCGCTCGGGGCGGCCTCCGGTCTGGACGAAAGGCGGTCGGATCCCTCAGGTGTCTTCGTTTTCCGGAAGGGGAACCCGGACATGGTTTACACCATCAACCTCAAGGATCCCGGCGCCATGCTGCTGACCCAGCGCTTCCCCATCCGGGGCGAGGACCTCGTCTATGTGACTGAGGCGCCGCTGGTGCGCTGGAGCCGCCTGATCCAGCAAATCATCCCGATCACCTCCTTCTCGCAAGCTGCCTACGATCTGAACCGCCTCGGCACCAACTGATCACGTTCATGCAGCGAACCTTGATCCCTTGCCTAGTTGCCGCTTTTCTCGCAAGCGGCTGCATTCCGCCGGCCGCAGCCCACCGCGGCCCGTCGGTGCGGCAGCACGTCAAGGCATCCGCCGCCAAGCGTCCGGACGCGCCGCAGCTCAAGAAAACAGGCAATGGCCGCTACAAGGTCCGCAAGCCATGGACCGTCGAGATCGGCGGCAACGTCTGGCAGATCCCGGCTGGCTACATCTGCAACGGTATCACCGCGCCGAAGCTCTTGAAGGCCCCGCTCGGCGACAGTATCGAGAGCCCGGAAACCTGGGCCGCCGTTTTCCACGACTGGCTGTTCACACAGGAAGGCGTCAGCCGCGCCCGGGCGGACGCGGCGTTCCACGAGCTGTTGCTGGGCTACGGCGTGGCACCCGGAAAAGCGGCGATGATGCACTCCATGGTCTCCGCCTACTCCCTGTCCAAAAGCTTCCGCTGAGGCTCCGCGGCCTAACCCAAATTCCATGTTCCACCCCATTTCGCTGCCAAGACACTCGCCTTGGAGCAGCCAGGTTCTGGTCATCCGGGCATTGTTCACGCGCGAGATCGCCACCCGCTTCGGCCAATACCGGCTGGGCTTCGTCTGGATGCTGATCGAGCCGCTGCTAAGCGTGCTGGTCATCGGGGTGCTGCTCGGCCCGCTCAGCGGCCGTGCCGTGCCGGAGATCCCCTTCGCCTTTTTCGTTCTCCACGGGAAACTGCTGCTCAACCTTTTCACCGGCCCTATCGAGACCAGCATGAGCGCGATGAGGTCCAACAAGGGCCTGCTCATCTACCCGAACGTCCGGCCGCTCGATCCCTTTCTCGCGCGCTATTTCTACGAACTGTTGACGACGTTGTTCTCCTTCGCGGTCTTCACCGGCATCGGCATGTGGATGGGCATCGCGATCTCCCTGGGCCAGCTTGAGATCCTGGCCGCCTGCTACCTGCTCACGTGGCTGATGGGTTGCGGCCTGGGCCTGATCTTCGCAGTCGCCGCCGCGCACTACAAGGAGGTGGAGAAAATCGTCGATGTCCTGCTCGCTCCGATGGTCTTCATTTCCGCGGTCATGTTCCCCATCGCGGCGCTGCCGCAGAGCATCCAGCGGGTCCTGCTTTGGAACCCCCTCGTGCATCCCATCGAGCAGGCGCGCAAGGCGCTGTTTCCCTTCTATTATGCCGGGGACACCGGGCTCTACTACCCGTTCACCGTCGCCGTGGTCACCCTCGGCATCGGACTGATGCTGTTCCACAGCAGCCGGGACTTCATGACCCAGCAACAATAAGCACGCGCGCCATGATCAAACTCAGCAACGTCAGCAAATCCTATCCCCTGAACAACGGCTTCCGCCACGTCCTGCGGGACGTCTCACTGGTCATCCCGGACCGCACCAACATCGCTGTCCTCGGCCCGAACGGTGCCGGGAAATCCACCTTTCTGCGCATCATCGGTGGTGCCGAGCAGGCGGACAGCGGCTCGATCGTCACGGATTCGGACATCTCCTGGCCGCTTGGCCTGAACTCCGGCTTCCAAGGCTCGCTCACCGGCCGCCAGAACGTGCTCTTCGTCTGCCAGATCAACGGCCTCAGCGGGGACCAGTCGCGTCAGGTCACCAATCAGGTCGTCGCCTTCGCGGAAATCGGCGACTACTTCGACATGCCGGTTTCCACTTACTCGTCGGGCATGCGGGCGCGCCTAAGCTTCGGCCTCTCCATGAGCTTCAAGTTCGACATCTACCTGATCGACGAGCTCACCTCCGTGGGTGACGTCATTTTCCGCGAAAAGGCCAAGTCCGCCTTCGAGCAGATCCGCGCGCGGGCCTCCCTCATCTTCGTTTCCCACAATCTATCCGTCCTCCGCGCCGCCTGCGACTCGGCCCTCTTCCTGCGGGACGGCGAGGCGGATTTCTATCCGGACATCAACGACGGCATCAGAGCCTACAAGCAATACATCGGCGTCCATCGCGACGACAAGAACCTGAAGCGCGCCCACAAGGTCGCCCTCAAGGCCGCCCGCCAGCGGCGACGTCTCGCCCGTGAAGCCGCCGAAGCCGAAACCACCACCACTCCTGCCCCATGAGCGCCACCTACACCCACACCAAACGCAAACTCGGGTTCACCCTGATCTTCCTGCGCTTCCTCGCCTTCCTCTACTTCCTCGGACTCGCGGCATCCGTCGTCTATCTCTGGTTCTTCACCCAGAACCGCTTCATCAGCAGCGCGGAGTTCAAAGTCTCCCGCCAGAGCGTCACGGGAAACGAAGCCCAGTTCACCCAGTTCGCCCTGCCCGGCCTCAGCGACTCGGGTTCGGTCGATTCGCAAGTGGTCATCGGCTTCGTGCACTCGGCGGATCTGCTTCTCGCCCTAGAAAAAGAATATCACCTCGCGGATCATTTCAAAGCCCCCGCCCAGGACATCGTCTTCCGCCTCCAACACGATGCGAACCTTGAGGAACGCCTCAAATACTATCGCAAACGCATCGCCGCCCATTTCGACATCGAGACCGGCATGACCGTCATGACCGTGGACACCTTCGATCCGAAGCTCTCCCGCGACCTCGCCTTCACCCTGCTGGAACGCGCGGAGAAATTCATCAACACCGTCAACAAGAACATCGCCGACCAGCAGCTCAACTTCGTCCGCTCCGAGTTCGAGATCGCCGCGAAAAAGGTCGATGACGTGAACGCCGAACTCGTCGAGTTGCAGAACGAAAACAATTTCATCAGCCCGGACGAGGTCATCGCGACCACGCTCGGGGCCATCGGGAAGCTACGGTTCGAGACCCTCGAGACGCAGGCAGAGGTCGCCACCCTCGAGCGGGATTCGCCGAACTCGCCGCGCATCGAGAGCCTGCGCAGCCGCCTGCGCTCGCTCAACGAATTGGTCTCGGTGGAGTCCGCCAAAATCTCCGGGCCCGAGAAAAGCCGGCTCAACCAGTTGCTGGTGCGCTACAAGGTCCTGGGGCAGAAGCTCTCCTTCGCCATCCAGCTCCGCACCGGAGCGGAGTCCTTGTTAGAGCGGAACCGCGTGGAGGCTATCGCGAACTCCCGCTTCCTCACCGTCATCCAGCATCCCTTCCTCCCCGAAGACGTCGGTCTGCCGCGCCGGCCTTATGCCACCGTCACGCTCATCACGCTCGGCTTGCTCATGTTTCTGATCTTCCGCGCCATCACCAAGGCGATCTTCTCGATGATATGATCCCGCCGGTGAATGTTCCACCCGCTGCACCATCGCCGTCCGCACCCGCGGCAGTGGGGGAAACATTCGCCAAGCGCCTGGCGCGGCTCAGAAAACGCGTTTTTAAAACCCTCTCCCGCAGCGAACCCACCCCGCAGGACTGCCGCCGCGCCAGTGCCGATTTCCGCCGCGCCGGCGATCTCTCCGCCGCAGCGCGGGAATGCGCCCGCGGCATCGAACTCGATCCGGCCGACCTCGCGCTCGCCATCGAGCATGCGAAAATCGCCAAGGCAGCCAAGGATCTACCACTCCGCCTGATCCGCTGGCAGCGCGTGCTCGACCTCGGCGGCGGGCGGGCTCCGGCCAGCGCATTCGGAGAGCTGGCGAACTGCCACCGCGACGACCCTGCTACGGCGGAAGCCCTCCTGCGGAAAGGCCTGGAAATTCATCCCGCCAGCTTCTCGCTGCTACGCAAACTGGGCAATCTCTCCTCCGCCCAAGGCTTCACCGCCAACGCCCTCGAATCGTGGAGCGCCGCCATCGCCGCGCATCCGAAAAAGAAACTCGCGCCGATCTATCTCCAGCTCGGCCACGCCTTGCGCGAGGAAGGCTTGTTAGTCCGCGCGGAGGCGATCCTCAGCGAAGGGGCCGCGAAATACCCCGGCGACGCCCCGCTGCGCGACTCGCTCGCCCGCCTCGCCTACCTGCTCGCCATCCCGTCCCGCAAGCCCGTCGTCTGCGATCCTGTCCATCCGGCCACCGGCCATCTCTTCCAGGACCGCTACGAAACTTCCGCCCGTGGAACCCTCGCGTTTTCGCCCGGCGCAAGCGCACTGCGCCAGCACGTCTCCGCCATGCTCGACTTCGCGGAGACCGTCCCGGCTCCCAGCGAACCTGGTCCCCCGGGCGCGGTCGATGTCTTCGCCATCTGGGGCCCGCCGCACGAGTCGCATTCGGCAGTTAGAGAAACCGCCGCCGCCGGCAGGCCGCTGCTGTGCTTGGATTCCGGTTTCCTCAGCTCCCCCGGCATTGAGGGCCGGGACGCGCCCGCCCTCTCCGTCATCGTGACGCCGGATGCCGTTTACTACGACGCCACCCGCCCCTCCGAACTCGTTCACCTCCTTAACTCGGACGCCTTCACCCTGACCGACGGGCAGCGCGCGCGGGCGGAAACCTGCATCGCCTCCATCGTCGCGAACCGCCTCAGCAAGTTCAACCACGCGCCCCGCATCGATCTCCGCCCGCGCTTCCCACCGGATGGCACGCGCCGCATCCTGCTCATCGATCAGCGCAAGGGCGGCGGCTCCGTCCACTGGAGCCTCGGCGGCCAGGCCACCTTCGAGCGGATGATGGAAACCGCGCTCGAGACGAAGGATTGCCAGATCCTCGTCAAAATCCATCCCGAGGCCATCGCCGGCCGTTCGCACTCTCTTCTCGCGCCATTGCTGCCCGATCCCTTGCCGGCAAATGTCGTGCTCATCGACTTCGATGTAAATCCCCACGACCTGCTGGACGTGGTGGACGAGGTCTTCGTCGGCACCTCGCAGATGGGCTTCGAAGCCGTCCTGGCCGGCAAGGAAGTGCATTGCTTCGCCGCCGCCTACTACGCCGGCTGGGGCTTCACCAGGGATCGCGCGGCCATTCCCCGCCGGAAAAAACGCCGCACCCCCGCCGAGGTTTTCCATCTCTACCACATCGCCCGTTCGCGCTACTACGTGCCGGAACGGGGCGTCGCCGAGATTGAGGATCTCATCGCCTATCTCGCGACGGTTAGAGACCTTCCGCTGGCGTCCGCACCTGCCGGGGAAACCTTTGCCGGTCCGCTCAAGATCCTGATTGTCCTCCCCAGCGGCCGCAACGGTGCGACCGGCCGCTACATCCGGCATCTGGCCGCCGCGCTCGTCGATCTCGGCTGCGAAATGATGGTTCTCGCCGAGGGAAACTGCCCCCGCCTCGACTCCGGCGTGCGCTGGTTGAAAATGGAATTTGAGGGCAGCCTCCTTGCCTCCTCCCTCCTCCGCAAGATCGTCAAATTTGACCCGGATTTCGTCTATCTGAACGGCTACCGGTCCCGCTCCCAACGGGCTGCCCTCGAAGCGATCATGCTCACCGGAGCGCGCCTTGCCATGCAGTCGGAAGACGATGACATCCAGGTGCACCGCCACCGCCGGAGTGCGGAAGCGGCGGAACTCCTCGGCACCTTGGACCGCCCCAAGCTCACCACCGCGGAAATCGCCGGATTTCTGAAGAACCACGATTGGAACCACAGCTTGCACGTCCTTCTCGACCCCCGCTTCGACCGCTGGGTGGATCCGATTTTAAGAACGCTTTGCTACCGCATGGCCTGCGTCCACACCGGGATTTGGCATCCTTTCGCAGAGCGGCTAGCCCGCGAGTATGCAGTCCCCACCCTCGTCGTCCCGCCAGTCGCCAGCGCCGCCGATTTCGAACGCATCCCGATGACGCCGCAGGAAAGGGATACCACCCTGCGGCGCTACGGCATCGATCCGGCAGCCACCGTCATCTTCATCGGCGGCGCGCTCTACAGCTACTCCGACGAGTTCGCCATCTTTCTAACCGCCCTCAGCCTTGCCGCGCGCGAGCCCGCCGCGAACTTCGCCCTCGTTGTCGCTTCCGGCCGCTCCTCGCTGCCCCTCGCCCGCATGGCGGCGGACCGGCTCGGCTCCTCCGTTTCCTTCACCGACCTCGGCACCGCCGCAGACGTCGCTTACCTGGAGATGCTCAAAGCCTGCGACGTCGTCTGCTCGCCCGGCCTGCCGGACGATTTCAACCGCTATCGTCTGCCTTCGCGCCTGGTCAAGGCGATGGCCATGGCCAAACCGATCCTCACCTGCCGCTGCGGCTTCGGCGAGTCGCTGGAGCACGGCCACAACGCCTTCTTGATGGACGGCGCGGACCCCGCGGCCTGGGTCGCGCCCATCGCACTTGCCCACGACGCGGCGACCCGCTGCCAGGTGGGGAAACGCGGCCGGGATTTCGCCCGCGAAAACTTCGACGCACCCCGCGTGGCTGCCGCGCTCAAGCGCCAGTTCGAAATCCAACTGGCCGCTCCGCCCAGGACCTTGGCGTCCAGCATTTCCACCATGGAGACGCGGACGGTCGGCCCCCGGTCCGCGCCGACCATCCGGTTCGAGAACCGCGGTCCGTCGCCCCTGCGAGCTGCCATTCGCACCCTGGCGACAAGAACCCGCCGCCTCGATACGGTCGTCCATCTGGGGATCCAAAATCGCCTGGAGCTGGATGACTACTGCCGGCTGGGTGCGCAGCGGATTCATCTCATCGCGGACTCGCCGGAAAAAGCGGCATATTTCCGTGAAATTACCGGCATGACAGGAACCATCACCGTGGAAGAAGCGGCGGACTTTAACGAAGTTACCGAGCCTTCGGATTACGGGTTGCTGGTGATCGAAGCCACTGCTCCTGAAATGCCCGCGCGATTCATGTCCCGTTACCGCTGGGTGATCGTCCATGTCGGAAACCCCGGCGAATTCCTCGCACCTCTCGCTGGTGCGGGCTTTCGGGAAATCACCCTACCCATGGATCATGGGTGCCTGATCCCGACATTTCTATTTGAACGTGAGACCGCGGTCAGCACACTCGCCCCATCATGAAATCGGTCGTACACGTGGGCACCAGGGACATCGAGGGAGGCGCGGCAATCGCGGCCTGGCGCCTGCATGAGGGATTGAAACTGCTCGGCGTGGACTCGCGGGTGGTCTGCATCCTTCGCAGCAGCAGGAGTCCGGACGTGTCCCGGCTATCGACTCCCTGGCTGCATGCCTCGGACCTTTACCACCAGCAACGCGTCGAGCCCGCACAACCCGAGGGAGCGACGTATTTCTCGGTTTCCCCCGTATCGGTTTCCCTCCTCGATCATCCCTGGATCGCGGCGGCGGATGTGATCCACCTCCATTGGGTCGCCCGTTTTCTCGCCCCCGAAGACATCGCCGAACTTTGCGCCTCGGGGAAAACCGTCTTCTGGACCTTCCACGACCAGTGGGCCTACACCGGCGGCTGCCACTACGTTGGAGGAACCACGAGAACCCCCGCGGACTGGGACGGCAGCGCTCAGATCGATCCCTCGATGCACTCGATCGTCGCGCGCGAGTTCCAACGCAAGATGGACGCATTTAAAGACCAGCCGATCCATGTAATCGCGCCGAGCCGATGGATGGCCGAGGAAGCCGCGCAATCCGGAGTCTTCGCGCGAGACCGGATCCAAATCGTGCCATACGGCATCGACACGACCGTGTTCCGCCCCGGACCGGACCGGGGCGAGGACGAAAAGGTCGGTTTGTTGTTCGGTTGTCAGAGTTCGCAGGATCGGCGCAAGGGCTTCCGTGAACTCAAGCAGGCGCTGGCGCTTTGCATGCAGGACGCATCGTTTGCGGACGCCGTGGCAGGTGGACGGATCACGTTGACGACCTTCGGTTACATTTCCGCAATGCAATGGGACATGCCTATGCCCGTCCAACATCTCGGGACTCTTGAGAAGGAAACCGACGTCGCCGCAGCCATGCACGCGGCGTCTTGTCTCATCTGCCCCACGCTGGAAGACAACCTACCGAACGTGGTCATGGAAGCGCTCGCTTGCGGATGTCCGGTCCTGGCCTTTTCCACCGGAGGCATTCCCGATATGGTAACACATTCCCGGAACGGCTTGCTCGCCCCCAAGGGCGACGTCCACGGCCTGGCCCGCTCCATCGTGGATTTCTGCATGAATCGAAGCCTGCGGGAGAGCTTGCGAGCCAATGCTAGATCGGCCGACCTGGCGCCCATGGCTTTGGAAACCCAGGCTTCGACGCTGCGGGATCTCTACCAGGCGGCTGCCTCCGCGGAATCCGGCATTTTCATAAGCCCGGTGCCTCTCCCGGTTCAGAACGTGGGCGCGAAGCTCATCCCGCAGTTCGGAACGGAAATCGCCGCGGTGCTGCTTGAGGAAAAAGCCCGCGACGATCTCTCCCACGCCGCCGCCACTGCGGAACACCGCTGGCACCTTGCACAGGCCCGCGAGCAAGCCGCCGAGGCGCTGCGGGAGACCGAGGATGCGAGAGAACGCTCGCGATTGGAGGAAATCGCCGCCGCTGATCGCCGTGATGCGCTTCACGGCCTGGGCCTGAGCTTCGCCGCCGCGGAGACAGAATTATTAAAACGAACGGACCAGTTGCAGGCGCAAAAACGGGCGAACGGCAGACTCAAGAAATCGTTCGCCCGGAGGACCGTCAAAGGACGCCTCCGCTGCTGCATCCGCTGGCTGGTCGGGAAAAAGTGACGTCGCGAATCCCCGCGAGGCCAGCCAGACCTCGCGTCAACGCGTGCGGCTTCTCCAAAATCTTGCCAACTTCTTTTTCCATGAGGGTGATTTCGCTTTCTTCCCGGAGCTTGGCTTCGGTTTCCGGATTTTCACTTCCTTGTAGGCGATCTTGATATCCTCGAAGCCGATGTCCTCTTTTCCTGGAACGAGAAAAGCCACGCATTTCGAGGGTCCGTTGTTCCGTTGTGCGTGTACGTGCCGCCACCACCAGGAATCGATGATCCACATCTTGGTGGCGCCGAACGACTTCACATCTTCCGTGGTGATCGTCCTGTGACCCACGATGGGATCCGTCTCGTTCACCGGGCAGTAGAAAATAGCACCATAGCGTGAGAGCCCCGCCAAACGCTTCACGAAACCGGCGGGATCGTCCACATGCTCGATGGTGTGGGACGCCAGGATAAAGTCGTATTCCTGAGTCAACTTGAACGCATCTTCCACGAAATAGTTCCGGATGTAACTGTTGAACGCGTCGGAATAACTTTTATAAGTGGGATCCAAGTCACAGACATCGACATCAAGCCTGATCCGCATGTATCCATGGAACAGACGGGCGATCAGGTCGGCGCCCGATCCGGTTCGGGTGCCCACGTCAAGCACCGAATACCTTGTTCCGAAAGGCGGCTTCAAGCGGGACTGGATCTGACGGATGATCCCTTGAAAAATCGGAATCAGGTCGGTGGTGAAACCGACGCTCTGGGCATCCACAAGATGTTCGAGCTCATAGAGCCTCTTCTCATCCTCCCCCGGAATATCCCGGACAGCGTCCGGCAGGAACAGATTGTGCACGTTCCCCGCAATTTCACACTTATAGGCTTTAATTATAGAACTGATATCTGACATATGATTAAGTGAATTGTTATAAAGTTGGCTGTTATGCTTTCTGTAAGCGAAGCACAGCAACCCCGTAACCTGATTTCTCTATCAGCGTCTCTGGACTGGCTCCACTTGTTCTGGGGTTTTCAAACACGGTCTAAATGATTCGGTTCCTGAGATACGACGGGGTGGCTATTTTGAACTCACTGCAGGCGTTGCCTTCATTGAAAAAACGGCAACTTCGCGAAGCGAACTCGCGGATGCTCAACCGCTCTCCACCCAAGCGGTCCGGAGTTTTGAGTACGGGTGTCTGCGGCACCGGCAGACCCAGTATTTCCGAAACAACCGGGTGAAGCGGCCACAGCGCATCCTGATAGAGATTGTGCTCGCTTGCGGGAAGCGGCGGAATTTCCGCCTTCGGCCCGAGCGCGACTCGAGCGAAAGAGCGCGCGATGTGGTTGACCAAGCCCTCTCTGGGATGGTTAAAGGAGAGGAAATCCTCCCCGATTTTTCCCTCTGCGGCTCTGGACTCGATATACTCCGAGATCCCGATGCTTGTACCGAGCTCACGGGATTTCAACTCCCGCAAATTGTCATCCCATATCCCCTTCACATCCATCCTGCGGAAGGCCTCACCGCTTTCATAACGATCAACGATATCCGCTTCGGAAAAGCCGCCCTGACATTCCAATAGCAGCAAGGCGCTGTGATAGTCACCCATGACAGCGGGTGCCCGGCTGATCGCCCCGTCACGGATTAGATAAGCCATGTCAGGGACCGTTCCCGAGAAAAACGGCGTGGGCAGTGAGAAAATCCGGCCGGGATACGCCTGCCGAAGCGCGGCCGTAGAAAGAGGACCGAAGGCTTCACCGTGCTCGATTGTGAGAATCAAATCAGCGGCGGCAAGCTTCTCGGCCTCGCGCTGGCGGTTTCCCTCCGGCACCGAATAGACCTCGAGCGAATCCACCGTGGAGAACAAGCCCGACTTGCGGAGAACCAATGCTAGGCTAACATGGACGCAGTTTGCTAATACGATCAAACTTGGTCGCGAGGCAGGTTGCTTTTTTCTCCAGAAAAACATGGTGTTGTGATGGGTGGGACAATGCCTCAAAGGCGTTCGTAAAAACTCGAATTGGCGATGCCCTCCCGAAATCCGCGGTAGGAAAAATCCACGGCTTTCGCTCGGTCGCGAAGGTACTCGCTGGTCCTCAAAATCAAATTTTTATCCGACAGGAGGAAACCCGCCATCTCAACGGTGCTGGCGTAAAGCGGATACTCCTCCCCTAGATACTCAACCACACTTGGCAGTGGATTGATGATAATAGGCGTATGCCTCGCGATACATTCCAGGACGAGGTTGTTCGCCGCAGTCGCATATAGCAGGCACAGCACCACCGAGGAAGATAGTATATCGTCGTATTCCTCGTTGCTCACAAAGTCTCTTACGGAAACGGACTTGTTACCGAAGTCACCGATCTCTTCGATTTCCCGCTCCAGGGATTTGATCGAAGTGCGCTTTCTAAGCATGAGTTTTCTGTGCCCGGTGGCCTTGATCCGATAGATCGCCTGCAACTGGCGCAACCAGTCTCCAGCTTGAACCACCCGCGGTTTCCTCACATACTTGCGGAAGTCGAATCGCAGGGCCTTGAGGTCTGTGGGATGCTTCACCGCGAGAGTCGGGAGATCAGGGTAGCAAACATTGAGGTCCGCTTGTAAATCTTCGCTGAGACAGATGAGTCCGCGGCAATTGGGGAGCGAATCTTTCCAAAGGTCCGTTTCGAAGATGGCCTCCGGCCTTTGAGTTCCGGCAAACCACGCGGGACTGTCGAAGGGGACGTGGATGATCCCGACCCATGGCTTGCCGATGGGTCGCGGATCTTTCGACCTCGCCTCATGGTCAGACGCACCCCAACAAAAATATCGCTCGATGAAGGGCAGGAACTTGATCCCGCCCCCGCCCAGATGCAGCGGCCTCAGGCTTTCAACCAGCGAACCGAATGAATTCCGATGATTCCCGTAATGCAGTTCTGTAAACCCCAGATTCAATTTTTTCTCCACCTCCCGCGTCCCTGATGCTGATCCGCAGCTCGACCTCAACCAAGATTTATAAGTGACGAAGAGCGGGAGGTTTTCCTCCTCGATCCGGCGGTGAAATTGGTCTAACATCCCGCCGCGCCGGTTGTGGGAGTTTAGGTTAACATAATAGAAAGAAAGGGATTCCGGGTGCAGGTATCCGCGGTTCCCGTTCTTGGCGGCTGCCAGCCAAAACGCCCAGTCGGCGAATGTCCCGTACCGCGATTCATCGAAAAAACCGTGATCGATATGGAGACTCTTGCGCCAAATCGGCATGCAATGCGGCAAGTTGCGGGGTTTTAACCTGGCGCTCCCCCGGTCTTCTTCCAGAACTTCTCCGAGATCGAAATATCCGAAGTCCCCTCCTTGATCCGAAAACCAGGCGGACGACAAAGCGAGGGTGGCGACATCCGCGGTGCAATCGTGGAAAGGGACGATCGCGGAACAAGCGACGCCGATTTGGCCCTGGCGATCAAGAATCCCCGTTAATTTCCAGACGTGATCGGTGGCGCGCAAATCATCTACATTCGCGTTAGAAACATAGTCGGTGGTCGCCAGGGAAATTCCCAGGTTCCAACAAGGATAGAGTCCGGGGTCCGAGGAGTTCCTTACAATCAGCACATTGTCGCAGGAGCCGAAATGCCGGATCAAAACCCTCCGCTCCTCCGGGGATGTTTCCGAAATGAGGAAGATGTGGTCAACCGCATTCTGATAGTCTTCCAAGCCTAGCGAATTGATCGCGAAATTTTCGAGGAACTCGTCCGACTTGTAAACCGATGTGATCAACGTGCAGTTCCGGCGTGCTACCCGAGGATCTCCCCGGCGGTCCTGAACGACGATGAAATCGCTGGCCTTCGCCAGGTCCTCCGATAAAAAGCGCAGGTTCGATGCGAAGACGATGCAGTGCCGGTCGTCGTAGCCCTCCGCCATCAGCGAACCGATGAAGTCGTCGAACTGCTTTTCCAGCGAGAAAAGATAGATGCGGCTGTTCCGCAGCAACATCGGTTCACAGGACTTGAATAGAGAATCAGGTGGCCCCTCGCCCAGAAGGATCAGATCGAAGGAATTCCGGCTGGCGAAATTCTCTACCTCCACCAACCTGGACAAGAATTCTTCGCCCGGTGCATCCGGTAACCGAACGAAAAGTTTCTTCGCGCGATTCGAATAGGGGTCCGGCTTGTATCCTGAAATCAGCCAATCCGTCCTTACCCGAGGTAATTCGAAATGTTGATAGGTGGAGCAGTTCCGGCTTTCCATGAATCTCGAAAGCCGCTCAAGACTGTCGGCCCGCTTGCTGGATTCGACATAATATTCATTCGTCTTCGAGTCCGTTTCATGGTGCTGGATGCAGACGTCCAGACAAGGATTGAAGACCTGATAACCCGCGGAAACCAGATCGTGATTCGCCATCAGGTCGCAGTTCATCTCACCCAGTGAATAAGAGTCGGCCAGTTCCAAAAGAACAGGCGAGGAAATGATCCAACAATCCACCGAAAGCATATTGGGCAGTCCGCAAGCCTGGAACAAATCGATTTTCCATCCGTCATCGGATGGGTCGTGACGGGTCAACGCCAGAACCGGCGCGACCGTCCCGCTGGAGAGCGCTTCAATGGTGGCGAAACACCGTTGGATATCCTCATCACTGCGGAAGCCGACGTCGGCATTCATGATTGCAACGCTCTTCCCCTCGGCCAGCCGGTCGGTCGCATGGCTGAAAAGAACGGCGAAGGTCGGTCTGAGCTCAGTTCCGACGACCTTGAATTTATGGCCATTCGCGAGGCTGCCTAGGAGGTTGCCGACGGTTAGTATGTTTGCTTCGGTCAATATATGAATCTCGCTTACCAAACTGCTGGCCGCGTGTGCTTCGAATGCGGTTTTGATCTGGACGGGGAGTTCTGCAGCCTGTTCCGGAACATACAGGCTTGTAACGATTTCGAGCTGATGGTTCATGATGCTCAAAACATTAAGCTGCGGTGTTGCTCTGATTTGGCGCTGCGAAATACTTCGCCATGTAGTGGGCGGCAAGTTTGTGCTCCCTGAATCTTGAACTCGCCACCCGACTTAACAATTGCCTCGCCCGGATCGGCCGGCCGCTTTCCCAAGATTTGACCGCCAGCGCCAGAACGATCCCAAAATCGGAGGGGTCCGACGAAAACCTCAGCTCAAGAAAGTCATCCCCAAAAAAATCCGGAATTTTACCGGCGAACCGGCCTTTACTCAATCGGTCGAATTCAGAGCAATGTCGAATGTATCGAAGCATCGCGAATACCGAAAACCTTGAAGATATGCATATCTCCTGATGCAACTCGTTCAGCCGTTCGACAATTTGCGGGCAAAGTTGATGTTCACCATTGGAAACCCGGACTATCAGCTCTTCGATCATCGAAGAACTTCGCGACTTTAAGCGAATTTCATTTTCTTTAGTTCCGGCCATTGCTTTAGGAGGTTTTCGAACCGGACTTTAGCCTGCGGCGCTTCCGCTTAAACGCGACGGTTTCGCGGACGAGCGCGAACGGCATGGTGACCCAGCCGACCGGCGAACGGGCGTGTTTCACCAGTTTGCGCCCGAGCCGATAGGAAAGCTGCTGCTTCACCGCCAACTCTTGCTTGTGCTTGTCCCTCTTACTGGAAGTCGTTGCTTTTGAAGGATGCTTTGCAGCACGCCCACTCCGGTGGACCGGTCGCCGGATTTCGCGCATCAAGGCGAACGGCATCCGGAGCCAGCCGCCCAGGCTGCGGGAGTGGGAAATCAGGGCGTCGCCCAGCCGATAGCGGAGTTCTTCCTTGATCCGTCTTTTGGCCGCCGAGCGCTCCTCCGAGGCAACTTCTCCAGCAATCTGTGTGATTTTCTGACGATATTCCTCCACCTCTTCCAAGGACTGCTGGAGTTGCACGAGCAGATTCTCCTGTTGACCGGACTCCTGGTGTTGGCGGGCCTGATGGTCCAACAGGCTGGCGCGCATCCGGCAGTACGAGAGGGCGAGGAGCTGCGGGGTCGTTGCCAATGATTCCCAGATCGCTGTGTAATCTCCTTGGGATGAGGATTCGCCTTCATCTGGCAGGTCTGCGGCGGATTGGAGTTCATCGTAGAGGCGCGCGTATCCGGGATTTTCCTTAAGATAGCAAGCCGCAACATACTGCTTGGCGGCGCAAGCGATGCGGTCGAACTCTTCATGATTCCTCCCAAGCCATTCAACCGGGAGGTTTCGCTTCGGGAGCGACGCCGCGGCTTTCGATAAATCGAACGGCATGTTGAGTTTCCCTTGGCAGGCACCCGGTATGGCCCGCAGCCGACGGACGCTTGCCAGTATGCAACGGTCCTTGTGATTGGAGAAAACGCGCAGCATCTCCGTGTTGTATGCGGCCCAACTATCCAATTGATGGTGCACCGCCTCAACACCAACTTCCTCTAAACCTTGATCAATGAAGGACGCTGGGTCGCTATAGACAAAGACGACCGAAGCAAGCGGATCGCTTTTCAGCCAATAGTCGGTCAGGATGATCGCACGGCTGTCGGACCAACCCCACACGGCATGTTCGGAATTGCCCAGCGCAAGATCGAATAAAAGTGAACTCCACATCGCCGCCGGCTTGATCTGGCGGAGATCGTCCGGTCCCGTGCTTGTCGGACGCACCCGATGCGCATCGCATAATAGCGTCGTGAGATCTTCAGGATAAAAACCCTCCTTTCGGGACGGAAGCGCGGTTTTCATCCCGCTGCGGCACAGGGCGGACTCTACTAATTCGATGCCGGATTTATGATGACCTACAATGATGATCTTATTCACGGATTTGCAGTTTTTAAGCATGTTGCTTGCGAAATTCTCCCTAGTCAGAACCACGTTATTCGACTGCATCTCCTAACCGATATTAAGGTGAAGCCATCGCCCGAAGAATGCACTCTCGATTCCCGGAGTTCCGCCGGCGGCTTTTGGACAAAGTGAAATCATGTTCGGCGGACGGTAGTTTTAGGAACTCCGACGGGTCAACACCGAAAAGTCCGGTAGCGGCGGTAAAGCAGATTTTGGGTGGGGGATTGGCATGCAGAGCCAGAATGACGCCCAATCGACTGATCGAAGACTTGACTCCACCAAACAGGCTCTTATTCTGGTTAACAAAGCTTGGTTGATTTTACGGTGGCCGAATTTTATGGCCACTTAAGCCTACTGACCCAGCTTTTAACCCTGCTGATAGCGGAAGATTCCCAACGTTGCAAACTTTCACACCCGTGCTCAATACCGCTATCCTTTTTCTGCTTTTCAACCGTCCTGAAACGACCGTGCGGGTCTTTGCAACCATCAGAGCGGCGCGCCCCAGATTCCTTTTTGTCGCTGCCGACGGGCCCCGCTCCGACCGACCCGATGAGCAGGCCACATGCGACCAGGTGCGAAGCTTGGTGCTGCAAAACATCGATTGGAACTGTCAGGTTTTCACTCTGCTCCGATCACGGAATCTTGGCTGCAAAGCGGCTGTCTGTTCCGCCATCTCCTGGTTTTTCGAGCACGTGGAGGAGGGCATCATCATGGAAGACGACACGCTGCCGGACCCAAGTTTTTTCTCTTATTGCGAAAGTTTGTTAGAACGCTATCGCCAAGAACCCCGTGTTCTCCATATTGGCGGGAACAATTTTCAATTCGGGCGACCCCGCGGATCTGCATCGTACTACTTCTCGAAATTTCCGCACATCTGGGGCTGGGCCACCTGGCGTCGAGCTTGGAAACTTTACGACCCAGACATGATGGCATATCCGCAATTTTGCGATTCAGGACAAGCTAACCTCCTTTTCCACAGGCCTGCCCGACAGAAGCAATGGCTTGACCTGTTCGACGGTGTCTATCGGGGGGAGATCGACACATGGGATTATCAATGGCTTTTTACGCATTGGAATCACACGGGTCTCTCCATCGCGCCCCAGGTGAACTTGGTTTCCAACCTAGGATTTGGCGAAGGCGCGACCCATACCAAGGAACCTAGCCGCTTTGCCAACATGGAAACACAACGTCTTGGGACTCTTATTCATCCAAGCCATATCGTTCCGCATACCGCAGCCGACCAATTTACGATCGACCATTATTTCACGGGGAGACTCGAGGACCGCGCGCTTTTTCCTCAGCGATAAGGACGGAGGCGCAAAAGGCGATTCTATGTTATTGCCTTGAAAAGGTAGTCGTGCGTCGCGAGCTGTTCAATCATTTCATAACGGTCACGAATAAGTGTCATGACCTCCTCCAGTTTCCAAGTCTCTATGAGAATGTAAGCTGGAGAGTATTTTTCGAAATCCAAGCCCTTTAGCACTTCTACTTCATAACCCTCGACATCGAGCGAGAAAAAATCGATAGGTCTGCCTGGTGCGGCATCGTCCAGAATGGAGGTAAGCGTTCTGGCTGGCACGTTAACGGCATATGACTCTGGCAGATTTTGGACTTTAAGCCCCAGTTGGACGTGCTCATCGGTCTTATCGCCCAAACATCCATCCACGACCGACATCAGATTGGCGAAGCGCATTCTAATGGTGGGGGTTGCGTCCTGATCGGCAACCAATGCGCTATGAACCACTTTTGACCGTGCGCGGTTCTTGCGGGACATTTCCGCCAAATCCGGAATCGCTTCGATGAGAATCCCGCTCCAACCCATCGAATTCTCAAGATAGTAAGTGTTGCTTTGGTTGTAACCATCATTGGCACCCGCCTCGATAAAAAACCCACCGCGGAAATCCAGGTAGCGGGCCAGTTTTTCATCCAGTCCGTTGAGAGACGGATTATCCACCTTGGGGTCGATAGAGACGCCTACTACCTGGCGCAAACTTCCCGGACCCGGAACCGGCTGCCGGGCGTGCGAAGGTCTCAGCGCGGTTCCCCTGCGGAAAAACAGCGAGGTGGTCCAGGTATAATGGTTGATGGGACCAAAACCTTGCATATCGACTTGAATCAAGTCCGCAGCCCTTAGCATAGATGCGACCCCGGAGAACCAGTCCGAGTTGTCGAGGATGATCAAACCATTCTCCTTTAGTTTATCGAGGGCAAATGGAACGCAATCCTCGCGATGTTCTCCATCAATGACAACGACATCAAAGCGTCGGGGGCATTCACGGATGGCTTGGAGATATGAATCTTTATCAGGCAGTAAGCGGTAACTCACGTTTCCCGGAATCAATGGAGACATTCGGGCGTGCCATTCGGAATCGTGCTCAACGGAGACAACACCCCGTGCGTGCCGGCTCCAGAACAAGGTGGAGTAACCCGAGCCGTATTCGAATACGTCCATTTCCGAAAAGTCCAGCCCGCGCAAATACTCAATCGCAGGATAGGTATACCATGGGATGGGAGCACCGTCTTTATCCACGCAAAGCCATTCCGCTGCCGTGCGGGTGTGACCGAAATCCTCGGCTAGCACGCGGGCCGCTTCGCTAGGACACTCGCCAATCTGGACGTCCGGGACTTCAGTGCTACTTTTGGCGGACAGCGAACGGATGGCACTCCGCGCTTTGGTGAGCTTCATTCGCGCTCTTTCAAGATTCGACGGGGCGGATAGAATCTGGGAACCCTTCAGCTTGTTGGCTTTGGCAGCACGCAAGACAGATCGGACTTCGTCAGCGGTGTAGCCATCCCGGAACATCGCAAGGACAACGCATAGAATGCGGCGGCGCTTCCTTCGCACAAGAAATGATAGAAAATGAAACATAGGAGGGACTGGATACTGAACGTAAACCTCAAAAACGTCTTTAACCCACTCCACCACCCTTCAAAAGTCAACACCCACGGCGGTATTTATATTGTTGGGTCTTGAGAGAGATCTCTACTAAAAGTCGTTCGATGGGCTCTCGATCCTGTCCGCTACGGGCGGCGACGATGTCAACAGGACTTGCGGGAAGCGGCAATTACCCATCTTGGCGAGAAGTGCATCGGTTCGCTCCGGATAGGTTCCCAACTCCTTCGCGCGGAGTGCCAGGGCGAGCGCCCACTTCCGGCGGCCGGCCGCGAAGTTGTAGCTCGCGAGATTTCGCAAGTATTCCGCAGAACCCGCACGCAAGCTGCGGTCGAATGCGGGGAAAGGAGCCCCGGCGCAGAATCCAAGGGTGGTGCTTTTCAGGATTCCCGCTTCGAGCAGGTAGCGGGTGAGGGAATGGCCGGTGTAGGGATAGGGAAGGAAGCGGGCCTTGGGGAAGGCGGGGCGGAGCGATTCTTCGATATAACGGCCGTCCTCGGCGTTTTTCGGATCGAAGACGATCGTCGGCGAGGCAGTTAGGTTTCCCGGCATGTCGTATTCATGCTTGAAAAGATCCTCGCGGGCATGTGGTTTTCCCGAATACTTCGGATTCTGAGGATTGCGCGGCGCGGTCGCCAGAATGCGGCAGTTCGGCAGCGTGGTGCCGTAGTAGAGCGCGCAATACCCGCCGAGACTCTGGCCGAAAGCCACCACATCCGGATACAGGGCGACGACGGGCACGGCGACCCGCAGGAAATCGTCGCGGTGAAAATCCTGATGGAAGTCTTGCTTGGTGCGCTTGCGGACCGCTAGGAAATCATTGTCGAGCGGGGAAAGTGCCTTGAAAGTGTATGGTTTTTTATCCCAGGTCTGGGTCATGATATCGAAGGTGATCACTAGCCGTCGCGCCTCTGCCGGCTGGCGGGAGGCATCGAATAGCTTGGTGTAGAATTCGACCTTGGTGCTCCCGTTGTCGAAGACGATCAAGCGCCCGTAACCGTCCTTGGCGTATTTCCTCCACGCGTCGTTCGCGGGGTCGAAGTGCTCCGCAAAGAGTGTCCGCGCTTCTTCGGGGAAGCCTGCCAAGCGCAGCCCGGCCACACAGGCCGAGATCAACGGAATGCGGACCGAGTCCTTTTGGAGGTGGAGTTTCCGGGTCGTGGCCAGGTCCCTCCAAGCCGTCGCGTCCTGAGGTCCGCCGGGCCGAAGCACAGCCGCCTTGGCCGCAGCGTAGCGGAGGGTGAAGCTGCCGGGGTGGATCGCAAGTCCCGCAGCGATCCGGGCTTCCGCCTCCGCAGGCTGTCCCGATGCGACGAACACGCGCGCAAGTCTGAGGACGGTCTTGTCGCGGTCCGAGCCGTTTCCCTGGACATCCAGCAAGCGTTCCAAGCGCTGGAGAGCGATAGGCCAATCCTCTTCGCGAACGGAAATCTCGGCATGCTCCGAGAGCAATCCTCCCTCGTCGGGGTAGCGCGCAAGGCCCTGCGCACAGACCTCCCCGGCCTTTGGGAAATCCCGCGCTTTCAGCAAACTTCGAATTTCCTTCACGAGCGCGGCAACGGCGGCTCTTCGCTTGGAACTTGCTTTCGACCAAAACATGGACGCGATGAAATCGCCGATACTGCCTTCCTGCAAGGGCGATCCCGCCATCACGATTTCACGGCCGCGAGCGGTCGGCCGGACGCGGCGATTTCCGCGAAGGAGTCGTCGAGCGCCTGCGTCAGGGCTTGTGGAAAAGTCCACGCCGCTTGGGTCGAGGACGAGGTGAAAATCGCGTTCGCTTCGGCAGTGGCGGCGGCGCACGCTTCAAGCAAGGTGGGATCGCGGCGGATCAGGCGTTTGAGAATGGAGTTCACCTCGTCGGACTTGTCGGCGGCAAAACCGATGCGATTCAGGTAGGCCTCGCCATAGATCGAATTGTCGATCTGGCGGCGCAGCCAGATGAGCGGTACGCCATGGAGGATCCCGGGCACTGCGGCGGTCGAGTAACCTGTGATCTGGGCCAAGGTGTGCGCGAAGTCCACGGGTTCCCCCGACTCCAAAAAGCGAAGCCGGCCGGGCAATTCCTTCAGGAGTGCGGATTTCATCTGGTGACACACGGGAAAGTTGGGGTGCTCCTGATAGAGGACCGTAAGTTCGGGATGTTTCCGGGCGATTTCCTCGCCGAGGTGGACCATGCCGCCGATGTGGTCTTCATAGGCTTGGAGCAAAATCACCACTTGCGTCTGCCCGGCACGGGACGGCTCGGAAGCAACGCCGGAGTCCGAGGCAAAGTTCCGGCAGTATGAATAGATACTTCCCGCAGGCATCCCCTGGCGGACAAATTCCTCCTTCGAGACCTGATCAAACACCACACAGAGGTTCGGCAGATGAGGGTTGTCGCCATCGTCGGAGATCAGTTGATTGGACGTCCGCAGACTGGTGCAAATCCGGTCCGCGACATACACGACACGGTTCCCCCGGCGGCGGGCTGAGGCGGTGAAATGGCGCGCCGTTTTCGCGATCGCGTCCGCTTGCACGACCACACCAGGGGCAAGCGCCCCGAAAAAAGCGTCATAGCAAGCCGACACCTCGACAGGAAATGCATGATGGAAGTCCAATGAATTGATGAACTCCTTGTAGATATATCTCTTGAAGAAATCGGTGGCGGACTGTTCGAGTTCCACGAGTTTCCGCCGGATCTTGCGCCGGTGGCCATTGCGGAGAAGATTCACCTCCAGCAGTCTCGTCGAGGGAAGGAGATAATTGACAATCACGCAGCCGGACAGTGGATCCCGCTCCATCCGTTTCAACGCCCGGTAAGCCATAACCATTGCCTCAACGCTATAGGCATGGCCCGGCCGGGCGATATGGCTGAAGGGAACATACGATAAGCCGTTAGAAACGGACGGGTTGAATGCCGCACCGAATTTCCAGCGCAGGTAGGCAGCGATATCCCGGTTGCGACCCAGGCGGAGGTCGAAATAGACCAGGACGTTGCGCGGCCCATTCAGCCGCCTTAGCACGCGGGCGGCAGCGGCACGGTAATAAAAACTGAAGATCGCCCGAGCGGCGATGGGAATTGGCCAGAAAAGAAAAATGCCAGTCCGGAGGAGGATATTAACGACGCGCCGGACGGGTGGCCATGGCGTGAGGCAGCGGATCACCCATCCGCGCACCATCTCGAGGGTTTTTACCGGCTGGTTGGAAAAAGGTTTTCCCGCGTGGCGCGACGAGCGGTAAACCCCGCCGATCCGCACCCTGCCCCGCGGGGCGGCGACGAGATCCGGGTTTTTTGTCCACTGAATTCCAAGCTCGTCACACAGTTTCATCAAACTCCTGCGGGCATTGCCCGGCAGGAAAGTGTCGAATTCCAGCGTGAATGCCGGTGCCTCGCCCGCAGGCAAATGGTCCCGGCAATGGATGAAACTGAGTTCGATGATTTTCATGCAGATCAACAAGTGGAGGAACTCCGACTTGCTATCGCTTGGGCTGTGCCGCGAGTCTGCGAACGAGAGATTCGACGGGCCTAACCAAGCCATCGCCTGATAGGTCCGCGTGCAGTCTAGAAAGGATTCGTTGATTTCCAGCAACGCCCTGCGCCGGATGTCCGCACGGACTTTCCGGTCCAGCGTCCTCGGGAGTTCCACGCGGAACCTGTATTGCTCGCACGGTTTGACGACCGCCACCATGTGCGCGGCAGGGAGGCTGTCAGTCATCAGAATAATCTTGGAAATCGTTGGCTTGGATACTGTTCAAGTACCAGGCGCTGGCCGCCACATCGATCCACGTGTGGATGTCGCGGCCGGTGACCCAGAGCCGCTCGATCATCTGGCAGCGCTCGCCCAGCCAAATCCACGGCGACGGGCCTTTCTGTTCCAGCGCGCAGTGCTTTTTGAAGCCCCAGACACCTTGGTCGTAGAAATAAACGGTCGGGTACGATTGGCGGTTAGAGCCCGCTTTCACATCGGAAAACGATTGGAGGAACCCGTCTTCCGAAAGCTTGAGCGCGCGGAACGGATGATCGTCCTGGGCCTTCCAAACCGACGCACACGAGTCGCACTTGCCGGACTCCAGCAAGTTGAACGCGCGGTCCAGGAGACCCGGCGTCACCATCACCGTATTGCCGAGCAGCACGATGAAATTTTCCACTTCCGGGTGCAGTTTCTCCACTTCCAGCACCGCATGGCGGATCACATCCTTGTGCTGGCTTTCCGGGGTGGCAAGTTCCAGCGGACGGTCGATGATCGAGACCCCTTCCTTCAGTGAAATACTCTTGATCATGGAGCACTCGGTGGAGACGAACACGCCGTCGGCGAGAGTGGAAAGCTTGGCGGCGCGGATCGGGTAGCAGACAACCGGAACCCCGAGGATCGGGATGACATTCTTGTTCTGCACCGTGGTGTTGCTGCCTTTGGCGGTGACGATGACTGCGTTTTTCATGGAGGAATGGCGGCGGAAATCCATCCGCGGGGAGAATGACTCTGCCGGGATATGGCGGCGGGGCAAAAGGAATTGGAAACTAGGCCGACCCTCCCAACACGACAAGTCCGAACTGGACGGCTTCCGCCCGCCACCCGGGACCTGGCAAGGCTGGATTCAACGACCGTGACTCGAGCGACACACGGTTCTGAAATACTTCCAGCATCTGGCCCAAAAGCCGAGCTTCTTTACCTTTGCACCGCGCTTCTTGCGAACACGCTTGGGTTTCAAAGCTCGCATTTCGCGGATCCGCTCCCGGCACAGCGATTGACAGTATTCGATGAAATCCGCCACCCGCTGGGGATTGATTACCTCACCCTCCGGAATCTTATCAGCGGGCACCGAAATATTGTACATTTCCTGAAACCGGGCCGCGAACTCGACACAGGACGATCGTTCGATGCGGAGAAGGTCTTCCTCGCTCGCCAATTCGGTTCCGTCATTGGCGATTTCCTCGCGCAGCGTTTCGCCCAGACGCTCCTCCATCCACCTCAAGTCCTCCTCATCCAGCGCCAGACTGGAAGTCACCATCTCCTTGGAAACGGTGAACTTCGTGCCCTGCATCGCAAAAAACGGAGCGAGAATCAGTTTGCTCTCCTTGATGACATCCTTGCCGACGCCGAAATTGGGACCGAATTTGCGGTAGGCATATAGAATCGCGCAGGCTTCACGACATAGACTCTCGTTCACCCGAACGACCAACCTGAGGTCAGGCGCGGGAATGCCGACCTGCTCGCAAAAGTCGCTAACCACGCATTGGTTAGTGAACATCGCGGGATCGAATTTCCGGAGGACTACATTCGAGCTTCCAAAGATGTCGTCAAATTTCTTGAACCTCTGAATATACTTTAGTCGAAACCCTCTAAAATCGAACGACCAGACACGATGCTTAATCTGTTGTTGAAAAAACGAGATTTTGAATCCGATCGGGGGGCGCACATAGCCGATCACGCGGATCTCGTCGCAGAGAGGCTTAAGGAATTCCCGGAGCGCCAAAATCCCCTGGTCCTCGATAAGCGACAGGGATTCACCAGAGATAATGATGTTTTCCGCAGTGCATTCCTCAACGGCTTTGGCAAGCATGACCCGCAATTTCGCCCCATACTTCGCCACCCGCTCGGGCGTGTCCCCGCGTTTCAGGAACCAATAGTATTTGTGGGGTTCCCCGGCAAACATCGCATACAAGGATCCGCCCATGTTCTGGCTGCCGCCTACGGTTAGATACTTCCATCCCACAGGATCGGCGACCGCCGCCAAGCTCGCCTGCACGGAAGTCGATCCCGTTTTGTGCATCCCGATGTGAAGCCAACAGCGTTTCATGACGGGATCAAAACCGTGGCAGCCTTCCGGGACAGAGGTCAGTCATCCTGCGGATCCTCGGAACGATCTGCGAAGAATTCGTCGTGAAACGGCGCGGGCCACTGGATTTTGCAACGTCCCGGGACATTGAAGCAGCGCTGGGAGAGTGTCCCGCGGCCTTGGCTGGTCTCAAGCAACAGATTGATAAAGTGCCTGACCCGATGGACCTTGGGTTTTTGACAGTGGGTCCAAAAGGAATCGAGACCTCCCTGATGAGTTAGATCTGCTAGGTTATACACCGCGTTCCCCAAGGTGATGACCGGGACATGATGGACCAGTCCGGAAATGCCCACCGAGCTGTTGATGTTCACCACTCCGCGGGAGTGGGCGAGAAGGGTGGGCAGGTGAACGCGATCCACATACAAGAGGCGTCCGCCGCCGAGGCGATGGTCCAGGCCAGCTATCAGATCCATATAGTCCTTGTAGCCGCGGTCCATCGGATGAACTTTGAAAACCAGTCGGGTATCCGCGGGAGCGTAACGCTCGAATGAACTTACCACGCGTTTAATGAACTGCTCAATAGAACGGAAATCCGAACACATGGTGATCTGGGTATCGCTATGCACTTGCAAGGGGACTGCGTAGTATTTTCCTGACATTTCCCCGGCAAAAAGCGGGTCGAAATCGCTGTCCCGGCCGCGCTCGATAAAGCGCCAGAGATGAATCACTCCATGTTTAAAGTGACTCCATAACTTCATCTCCCGCTGATCCACGAAATTGGGAAAAAGTGGCGAGGTGATCCTACTGAGAAAAAAATTGGCACAAAAAGCGACGAGCTTGGCCGGTGTGCTGACTTGGCATAACTCGGCGGGAGTGGCCACCGGCTTTGGTGAGTGTCCGCCGCGGAGCAGTTTATTCCAAGCTTTCGCCATTGTCGGCAGCGGCGGGGTCTTCCGACTAAACACAGTCACACAGTTTGGCCGGATCAAACCTAGCTCAAATACATAGCACCCCAGCTCCAGCTCTGCGGCCATTTTCCAAGCGACCTGATTGTAGGGACGATAATGGTTGTAGAGGAAAAAGGTGTCGTAACCCTCGGTGCGAATCAGATCACGCAGCCAAGCATCAAACTCATCAAGCGGTTTGCGGTAGAGATGGGTCCTTATGCCCTTCATCCGGTAAATGATATCCGGCGCACAGAAGAAAACCTTGCCCACCTGATGGCCGGCATCTTTCAGATCCAGTGCCAGCCGCGACATTCCCGCTTCCCAATCGCCCTGCACGATGAGCACGTGACGTTTTCTTTCCACTGATTTCTCGTCGCCTCGAATTTCACTCTTGTCCGCCGTCGGGTGGATCACAGCGATCACATCGTCGGAGTTGGTCTTGAGACGAAAGTTTTGAAGGGATGGGATGATCAACATACGGGAAATCCGTCAGTGAGTCAGTTTTGACATCATTCGTTCCATTTTGAAGCTCTTGAGGGACAAGCACAGAGTCCGCGAAGGATGGAAAATCCTATGAATTGAATTTGGCCCGTCAACTCTCAAAAGGCTCATGAAGCAAGGCTTTACCAGCGGATGGCGGCAGCCGCCCAAGTCAGACCGGCGCCGAAAACGACGAGCACGATATGGTCACCGCGTTTAAAAGCCCCGGTGCGATGCGCCTCATCGAGGGCGATCGCCACCGCAGCGGCCGAGGTGTTGCCGTATTTGTCGAGGTTGACGAAAACCCGCTCGTTGGGCACGGCGAGACGGTCGGCGATGGCATCGATGATCCGCAGATTCGCCTGGTGGGGAATGACGCAGGCGATGTCCTGCGGCTGCAATCCGGAACGCTCGATGACTTTTTCCGCCGCTTCCTTCATGCGGTTGACGGCGTGCTTGAAGACCTCCTTGCCCATCATCGTGAGGGTGAAAAGATGGTCATTGACGTTTGCGGCGGTGATCGGGCAAGCGGTTCCGCCGCCGGGGATATTGAGAACGTGAGTGAGACTTCCGTCGGTCCCCATCTCGGTCGCGAGGATCGAGCCTTCCTCCGGCTCGGCGCGGCGAAGCACGGCGGCGCCCGCCCCGTCGCCGAAGAGCACGCAGGTCGAGCGGTCCTCCCAATTGGTGACGGAGGAAAGTTTTTCCGCACCGATGATCATCGCGTTTTTAAAAGCACCGCTGGAAATCAAGCGCTTGGAAATTTTCATGGCATAGAGAAACCCCGAGCAGGCGGCCGAAATGTCGAATGCGACCGCTTGATTCGCCCCCAGACTCTGTTGGACATAGCACGCGGTGGCGGGCGTCGGCGTGTCCGGCGTGATCGTCGCAACGATGATCAGCTCGACATCTTCGGCAGCGAGACCCGCTTGTTCCAAGGCCTTTCTGGCGGCGTGGGTCGCGAGGTGCGAGGTGAATTCCCCTTCGGCGGCGATCCGGCGCTCGCGGATTCCCGTCCGCGAAACGATCCACTCGTCGCTGGTGTCCACCAGGATCGCAAGCTCGGCATTGGTCAGGATTTTTTCCGGCAGGTAGCTGCCGGTCCCTGCGATGCAAACTTGGTAGGAAGCCGTCAAATCAGTCATGCGGCGGGAGACTGAAACCCCCGGGCGGTCGCCACAAGCGTGAAGTGAGATTCCCCGCCGTGGCAAGTTAGACTTCAGATGAAGCCACCAGGGAAAGGGCGGCAAGCGCCTCCTCGATTCTGGGATTCACCCCGGTTTCGACCGTTTCCAGACCGACCCGGATCGCGTTGCGCACGGCCAGTGCTGTGGAGGATCCGTGGGCGATGATCACCACGCCATTCACGCCTAACAACGGACTGCCGCCATAAGTTTCGTAGCTACTTTTTTCCTTGAGCGCCTTGAAGGCTCCTTGGGCGAGCATCGCGCCTGCAATCCGCAGCGGGTTGCCTTGGATCTCGGTTTTAAGCCACTTGGAAACCGCTTTGGCGGTGGCTTCGATGGTTTTGAGCATGATGTTGCCGACAAATCCATCGCAGAGCACGACATCGAGCTCGGTTTCGAAAAGATCCCGGCCTTCGACATTGCCGACGAAGTTGATGCCCGGAGTTTGCTTGAGCAGCTTGAAGGTTTCCTTGGTGAAGGTGGTGCCTTTTTCGTCTTCCTCACCGTTCGACATCAGGCCGACTTTCGGGTTTTTCACGCCGAGGACTCCGCGGGAAAATGCGGTTCCCATGATCGCGTATGCGACGAGATGTTCGGGTTTTGCCTCGGGATTCGCTCCCGCGTCGAGGATGTGACAGATGCCGTATTCGTTCGGCAGCGCAGAAGCGATGCCGGCCCGGTCCACGCCCGGCAACGTCCTCAGCTTCAAGGTCGCGGCAGCCACAGCGGCACCCGTATTTCCGGCGGAAACGAAGGCATCCGCCCGGCCATCCTTCACCATGTCCATGGCGATGCTGATGGAGGAAAGTTTCTTCTTCCGCACCGTCTTCGCGCCCGGCTCTGCCATGCCGATGACTTCCGGCGCATGAATGATGCTCACACGGGGGTCGTTGAGATCGAGTCCCTGCTTGTGACATTCGTCTTCCAGCACCTCCTGAACCCCTACCAGATAGAGGTGCTGGAGTTTGGGATAATAACGCAGCGCGTCGATGGCTCCTCCGATATTGACAGCGGGGGCGTGGTCCCCGCCCATTACGTCCAGGGCGACTTTCATGCGAGAATGCGATTGGGAAAAATCAGAAACGAAAAATCGCCGCAAGAGGAAATCCCCCGAGCGGCAATGGAATCAAAGCATACGTGGCGAGCTTCAGAGAGCTTCAACGTCAAGCACTTGCCGGTCCCGGTAGTAGCCGCATGACGGGCAGGCGATGTGCGACGGCACCCGGCTGCCGCATTCAGGGCAGCTTTTGAAGATCGGTGCGCGCCAGCGGGTAGCGCCACGGCGCATTTTTTGGCGGCTTTTGGATTGGCGGCGTTTTGGTACGGCCATGGTCGTAGTGTCAGTTAAGGTTGGTCCTTGAAGTCCTTGAGGATGTCGAGAGCGGACCAGCGGTCGTCGCTCTCGGCGCGGGGCGGAGTGGGTAGCCCATCTTCCGCCGGCTTGTCCACTGATAAATATCGGGAATCGATTTCACATTTCTGGGGTGAGTCTCCCTCCTCGCATCTCGGATCCACCGGGAAGTTGATCAACACCTCTTCCCGCAGAGCCTCGGTGACGTCCATCACCCCTTCCTTGTCGATCTCCAGCGAGATCGCCGCGTTTTCCAATCGGATCGTCTGCACAAACGGATGCAGCGTCCTGACGCAGGTGAACTCAAACGGTGCCGAGAGGGAACCCGTCAGCAGCAGCTCGGGGCCGAAACGGTGCGCCCACAGATCGTATTCCAAAGGACCGACCGCCTGCGCGTCGCCCTCCGGCAAGTCGAAAGTGTCCTTCGGCAGCTCTCCTGCAAATCCCTTTCCCTCCTCCGGCAGGTTGGCCAAATCGATCGTTAAATGTCCTTTCATGGCCCGACGGTAACCATCGGCCGCCCTCCGCCAAGCCACAATTATTTCCCCATCGCCACCTACGACGGGCGACTTTTGTAATTTCGTCCCATCAGCAGAAATTTTTTATAACTCCCATCCAACACATTGCATCGAAAACCCAATTTCCCGACCGAAATTCCGTAAAACTTGACGAGTTTTTTCAAATTTTCACCGATCGCCGCTTCCCTAACCGTTACCAGAAATTTTCCGCACCCCTAGACCTGCGGACCGATTCTTTCATTCCGCATCGCAAGCCTAGATCCAGCTCATATTTTACATCGTAAACACTCCCAGCAAAACTCCATATCTTGTATTGTGAATAATTTGTGGATACTAGATGAGCAAAATCGGATTGACCTCGCCCGCCGATTGCCGTCAGCCTTCGCCTCGCTGTGCCAAAAAGATAATCCTATTTTCTCCCATGTCCGCCACCTCCTTTGCCCCTGCCACCACCACCGTCTCCCTCGGAAGTAAAACCTTCGTTTTGGACCGCGAAAAAGCCGAACTCGCCTACGCCGGCAAGCGCGTGATCAACGGCAAGGAAACCATGTTCTTCAACATCCTCCCGCTCAAATACCAGTGGGCGTATGACCTCTACAAGACGATGAAGAACAACCACTGGGAGCCGGAGGAAATCACCATGCAAAAGGACGTCGAGCAGTGGCGCTCCGACGAGATTTCCGATGTCGAGCGCTGGATCATCAAGATGGGCATCGGCTACTTCTCCGCCGCCGAGGGGATCGTCGGCGACAACGTCCTTCATGTCGTCCGCGAAGTCGTCACCGCCCCTGAGCTCAAGCTCGTGCTCGGCCGCCACGCCCATGAGGAAAACATCCACGCGGACAGTCTCGTTTACATGATTTCCTCGCTCGGCATCAATCCCCACGAGTGCGAAGCGATGTTCGAAGACATTCCGTCGATTCAGGCGAAGAACAATTTCGTCGTCTCCAACAGCAAGGCGCTGCGCCGCGACATCGACCTCACCGTCACCGCCAACAAGCAGGCGCTCGCCAAGAACATCTTCATGTTCGGTCAAATCATGGAAGGCACCCAGTTCTACGGGCTTTTCGGCATGATCCTCAGCCTTTATCGGCAGAATAAGTTCCCCGGCATCGGCCAGATGTTCCGCTACACTCTGCGCGATGAGTCGAACCATATCGAAGTCTTTCGGAACCTCCTCATGGACCTCATCGACGAAAACCCGGACGTCTGGACCGAGGAATTCCGCGAAGACCTCCGCGCCACCATGAAGGAAGGCATCACCTTGGAAAAAACTTTCATCCGCGACTGCCTCCCCGTCGCCGGCCTCGGTCTCAACTCCGTCGATTTCGAAACCTACATCGACTACATCGCCGACCGCCGCCTCACCTCCTGCGGCCTCGCCCCGCTTAACGCCAACGTCTCCAACCCCTTCCCCTGGCTCGCCGAAATGATGGACATCAAGAAGGAGACCAACTTCTTCGAAGGCCGCGTGACTGAGTACCAAAAAGCCTCCGCCCTCTCCACCGTCAACGACGACGAACTCTGATAGTGGCTGCGGCGTCTCGCCGCAGGCCGTGCTAGAGGCGTCTCGCCTCGAGCATCCATTCATCCTTCAATCCAAAACTCACACCCGCCATGTACCGCTCCCTAAACCTCAACGAAGATCTCGCCCTCAAACAAGTCGTCACCGACCGCTTCTCCCTAACCGACCGCGGCTTCAACTGGCGCGAAGTCCTCACCACCGAGAAACGCGTCCCGGTCACGGACATCACCATCACCCGCGGCACATCGGAGACTCACTTCTCCCTCGAAGACGTCGCCGACGCCATCGGCGATTCCCTCGCCGATCTCCTCATCTCCCGCCGCGAGGATGAAAAATCCATCTTCTCCGACGTCAACCGCAAGTTCGTCTCCGACGTGGCCCACTCGGTCGCCAATTTCCTAACCGCCTCCCTCAACGAGGACGGCCGCCTCCGCCTTTCCGAGGGCGATCTCTATCTGCTCATCGAAAAGGCCCTCCTCGACAACGAGGCCCACGATGTCGCGAAGTCCCTCATTTTCCGCCGCTCCATGCAGAAGACCGGCACCGTCGATCTCCACATCAGCCCGCATTCCCTTCCCGTCCGCCTCATAAGGCGAAATGGCAACGTCGTCCCGTGGTCCGAGACGAAAATCGAGATCGCCGTTAGAAAAGCCTTTCTAACCATCAAGGAAAACCCCGAGCCCGCCGTCGAGGTCGCCAAGGGCGTCACCGACCGCATCCGCCGCGGCGATTCCTCCTTCGTCCACATCGAGGACGTGCAGGACATGGTCCAGGAAGAGTTGATGCGCCAGGGCCATTTCAAGGCGGCCACCCACTACGTCCGCTACCGCGACGAGCGCGCCCGCCTTCGCCAGGAAGAGGAGGACAATGCCGAAGATCCGAACCAGGAGCTGATGGTCACCGTCATTTCCGACGAGGGCATCTCCTCGTTCTGGGACGGCACCGATCTCCGAAAGCGCATCGCCTACGCCTCCATCGGCCTCGATCTCAATATCCACGAAGCCGAGATCGAGCGCGAACTCCGCCGCTCCGTCGGCAACGAAATTTCTGAAAAGGACCTCAAGTCCACCATCATCCTCAATGCGAAAACCCTCATCGAGAAGGACGCCGACTTCGCGAAATTCGCCGGCCGCATCCTGCTTTCCTATATCTATGAGGAAGTCCTCGACTGGAGCATCCTCAAGGACGGCATCGACAAATTGAAGCAAGCCCACAAGCAGGCCTTCAAATCCTACCTCAAGCACGGCATCGCCATCAAACGCCTCAACCCCGAGCTGCTGGATTTATACAATCTCGACAAACTCGCCGAAGCTTTTGATCCCACCGCCGACCTTGATTTCGACTACCTCGGCATCCAGACTCTCTACGATCGCTATCTGATAGTTGACAAAACCGGCAGCAAGCACCGCCGCATCGAGACCCCGCAGTTCTTCTGGATGCGCGTCGCCATGGGCCTCTTCAAAAAGGAAGAAACCAAGCGCGAGGACTGGGCCATCCGTTTGTATAATCTCTACAAAGGCCGCCGCTTCTGCTCGTCCACCCCCACCCTCTTCAATTCCGGCACCCTCCACAGCCAGCTCTCCAGTTGCTATCTATACAAAGTGGACGACTCCATCGAGTCCATCATGTATCGCGGCATCGCCGAGAATGCCTTCCTCTCGAAATGGGCCGGCGGCCTCGGTGGTTCATGGACCGCCGTCCGCGGCACCGGCGGCTACATCCAGGGCACCAATGGCGAGTCCCAAGGGATCATTCCTTTCCTGAAACTCCACAACGACCAACTCGTCGCCGTCAATCAAGGCGGCAAGCGCCGCGGCTCCGGCTGCGCCTATCTGGAAACCTGGCACAACGACATCGAGGACTTCCTCCAGCTCCGCGTCGGCGCCGGTGACGAACGCCGCCGCTGCCACGACATGAACACCGCCAACTGGGTTCCCGACCTCTTCATGAAACGCATGGAAGAGCGCGGCACCTGGACCCTTTTCCGAGCCAACGAAGTCCCCGACCTCCACGACCTCTACGGCTCCGCCTTCGAGCAGCGCTACTGCGAATACGAGCAAATGGCCGCCGATGGCAAAATCTGGTCGCGCCCCCTGCCCGCCCTCGAGCTCTGGAAATCCATGCTCAAGATGGTCTTCGAAACCGGCCACCCATGGATTACCTTCAAGGACCCCTGCAATGTTAGATCACCTCAAGACCACTGCGGAGTTATACATTCATCTAACTTATGCACTGAAATTACCTTGAATACGAGCGACGACGGAGCCGAGGTTGCAGACTGCGGTTTCGTCGGCGC
>JANMSI010000179.1:0-21361 GCA_031389115.1 Akkermansiaceae bacterium | reverse complement strand
CCTAAAATGCAAACACAAACCCTCGTCGCGGCGCCCCCGGCGGGCCCGACGTGGTATGGGTAAAAACCCACCCCCCCGTTTCCCTGGTTCCTGGGGACGGGAGGGGGCGGGCCGAAGCCCCGCGCCACCGGTGGCCCGGGCATTCTGCCCGGAGCCAAAGCCCCCTCGTTCCTTTCGGACAATCGCCCGATCAAGAAATCGAAGCGCACCCTTCCTCATTGGACACAGGACCAAGCCACCTATGCGGTCACCTTCCGCCTTGTGGATTCCATCCCGCAGTCGGTGATTAAAGAATACCTCAGCGAGAAGAAGCAGTGGTCGGACCTCGAGCAATTGGCGATTTCAAAGGACGATGAATCTCTAGCGAAAGATGCCAGGCACCGGCTCAGCGAATGTTATCATGAGACGCTGGAGAAAGCTTTGGAACAAGGTGATGGCCCTGCCTGGCTTGAAAATCCGGAGGTCGCCCGGATGGTGGCCGATGCTCTGCTATATTTCGACGGCGATCGATATGACCTGCTCACTTGGTGCATCATGCCGAATCATGTCCATGCGATCGTCAGACCCTTGGGAGACCATGCAATCGGTTCGATTCTTCAATCATGGAAGGCGTACACCGCGAGGGAGGGGAACAAACTGCTCGGACGGCAGGGTGCGTTTTGGCAGCCGGAAAGTTATGATCACTTGATCCGGGGGATGGATGATTTCAGCAATCAGCGGGCATATTTGCTGCGGCATAAGACGGAATGGAATGGGGACTATAAGGAAGAAGGCGGCGGGCAGAATGCCCGCGCCACTGGTGGCCCGGGCATCCTGCCCGGAGCCTTCTTGCGCGAACTTACCAAGTTCATCGACTGGACGCCGTTTTTCCACGCCTGGGAACTTCGTGGGGTGTGGGACCGCACAACCGACACCCTGAAAACTAAGAATGAAGCAGGCGCTGCGGAAGCTGCGAAGCTCTATCAGGACGCGCTCGCCTGGATGGACCGAATCATCGCGGAGGACCGCTTCCGCGCGGAAGGAATCTATGGATTCTTCCCGGCTAACCGGGATGGCGACGACATCATCGTCTGGGCCGACGAATCCCGGACGGAAGAGCGCATGAGATTCCACAGTCTCCGCCAGCAGCTCAAGAAGGATTCGGGAAAGCCAAACGTCGCTCTAGCAGACTGGGTGGCTGGGGGAAAAGCAAAGGACTACATCGGCGGTTTTGTCGTCGGCATCCACGGGGCGCATGAATTTGCCGATGAACTCGACCAGCAGATCGACCCCTACGGTGCGATCATGGTGAAGGCCATCGCAGACCGGTTCGCGGAGGCGTTCGCGGAATTTCTTCATCATCAGGCCCGCGTCGAATGGGGCTATGAGACGGAGGATGAGCTCACTCATGACCAGTTGATTCATGAAAACTATCAGGGAATCCGTCCCGCGCCCGGCTACCCCGCGCAGCCGGACCACACCGAGAAGCCGCCGCTTTTTGAATTGCTCGGCGCGTCGGAAGCGACCGGCGTCACTCTAACCGAGAGCTGCGCCATGCATCCGGGAGCTGCGGTTTGCGGGTTGTATTTTTCGCATCCGGACAGCCACTATTTCGCGATTTCGGAACTCCAGAAGGATCAGGTCGAAGACTACGCGCGGCGCAAGGGGATCAGCTTACAGGAGGCGGAGAAATGGTTAGGTCCATGGCTGGGATACGCCTGATCCAGTCATGCGACTGATCGTCTGGTTTTCCGCGCTGGCCGCTCTCGTTTTGGGAGTCTGGCTGATCTGGGGCGGGCGCTGGGACGACCAGTTCACCTTCGGAGGAAGCGTCAGATGGCTCAAAAGTGCCGGCCAATGGGCGTGGGCGGCGGGTATTCTGTTATTGATGGGCGATCTAGCGGTGCCGGTGCCGGGGACGATCGTGATCTCCGCGCTGGGCTTCATTTACGGGACCTTGTTAGGTGGGGTCATCGCCTCGGTGGGTTTGGTGGCCGCAGGATTGTTAGGCTATGGCTTGGGCCGCTTGTTAGGCGAGAAATTTGCCCGCCGCTGGCTGGGTGATGGAGATTACGAGAGGGGAAAGCGGCTGTTCGCCAGCGGCGGAGGGTGGATGGTCGCCCTGTCGCGGGCGCTGCCGATCTTGCCGGAGGTAATTTCCTGCACGGCTGGCTTGGTGCGCATGCCGTTCAGGCGGTTCGGGATGGCGCTGGCCTGTGGTAGCGTGCCGATGGGATTTCTTTTTGCAGCGATCGGCAGGGCGGGGCACGAATCGCCGGGCTGGGCAACCGGCCTGAGTTTGACGGTGCCTGCCGTGCTATGGCTGATAGGCAGGCGATTTGGCGGCTGAATTTCAGGCCTTGAGTCGCTGCCGGGATGCCGCAGATTCGCGCCGTGAGAATTGAAATCATCAATACCGGCACCGAGCTTCTGCTAGGCAACACGCTGAACACCCACGGCGCGTGGTTCGGTCGCGAGTTGTTCAAGCTCGGTCTGCGGATTTCCCGGCAGACGACCGTGCCGGACGGCGATGCCATCCGCGATTCGCTCCACGAAGCGATTGGCCGGGCGGATGCGGTGATCGTCACGGGCGGACTGGGTCCGACCAGCGACGATCTAACACGCGAAATCACCGCCGAGGTTCTCGGGCTGGAATTGATTGCGGACGAGGCGGCGCTGCGATCGCTGGAAGGCTTTTTCGCCCTGCGCGGACGGGCGATGGTGGACGCGAACCTCAAACAGGCGCTCTGTCCGGTAGGGGCGGATATTCTGCCCAATCCCAATGGCACGGCGCCGGGGATCTACGTGCCGCCGCGGCTCAACGGTCAGTCTAACTGTGCGGTGTTTCTTCTACCCGGACCACCGCGCGAACTCTATCCGATGTATCACAGCGAGGTGGTGCCCCGCTTGGCTGCCTTGGCCGGAGTGGAGGCCTTCAATGAGGCGCTGGTGTTGAAATTCACAGGCATCGGGGAAAGCGATTTCCACGAAGGAATCGATGCCCGGCTGGCGGCGGTGCCCGGACTGGAATACGGCTACTGCGCGCACATTGGCGAGGTGGATCTGCGCTTGATCGGCGATGCAACGGCGCTGGAGAAAGGCCGGGAAATCGCGCTCGAATATTTCGCACCGAATCTAATCAGTGATGACGGCGGTTCGATGGAAAGGACCGTAGTGCGCTTGCTCACGGAGCGCGGAATGAAGTTCGCGACGGCGGAGAGTTGCACCGGCGGACTCATTTCCAACCGGATTACCAACGTGCCGGGAGCGAGTGAGGTATTCACCCATGGCTTCGTGACTTACGCGAACGAGGCGAAGACTCAGATGTTAGGCATCGCGGCGGAAACGATTAAAGCGCACGGCGCGGTTAGTGAAATCGTAGCCCGCCTGATGGCGGAAGGAGCTCTCCGCGCAAGCAATGCGTGTATCGCGGTTTCCGTAACGGGAATCGCCGGCCCTGGCGGCGGTACCGAGGAAAAACCGGTAGGCACGGCCTGGCTTGCGGTCGCGATCAAAGGAGGTGCGACCGAAGCCTTCAAAATCTATCACCCGCGCAACCGCAAGGACTTCAAGCTCGCGGTGAGTCAATCGGCGCTGGAGGCGGTTAGAAGGCGTTTGAAGGTGGTCCATTAGGGGGAAGGGAGGCCTCCTCCCTTCGCATGGACGAGACGTTCATGCCCCCTATCAAGGAGCTTCCCGGGAGAACAAATCCTTTAGGTATCCGGACGAGAGCAATTCTGGCGTGACGATCGGATCCTTGCCGGGGACGATGAGCACATTCACCGGGATGGCCGTGCGTCCGAGTTCCTGCAGTTTGGCCTCGATAGCTGGGTCAGGACTCGTTTTATCGGCTTTAAGCGCGACGATGCCTTTTTTCTTCATCAGTTCGATGACGTCGGCAGTGTAGGCGGTCCGTTTGTTCACCTGGCAGGTGGCGCACCACTGGGCCGTGAAATCGATGTAAACGGGAGTGCCTGCAGCGGTTAGTTCCTCCACGCGCGCCTGCGACCACGGTTCCCAAACGAGCTTGGATTTCTGCGGGGGCTTGATTAACAGAAATCCCCCGGCTGCGAACATGGCGGTTAGAAACATGGCAATCCGGCGGATGGACTGCGGCCGGTGGGGCAGGTTCCAGCGGCCGTAGATCCATGCGGCCACCGCGATGCCACTCAGGCCGAAGATGGGTTCTAGCAGATTGTCCAACCCGATTTGTCCCGCGTAAACCCACAGCAGGTAGCCGGCGGTGGCGAACAGTAGAAATGACATCGCCTGCTTGAAGCTCTCCATCCACGCGCCGGGCCGGGGGAGGAAGCCGATGAGGGCCGGGAAAACGGATAGAATCAGATAGGGCAGCGACAGGCCGACCGCCATTGCCGCGAAGGCGGCGAAAAACTGGAACGCGGGCAAGGCGATGGCCGCGCCGATGGCTACGCCTAGAAAGGGTGCGGAGCACGGAGTGGCCACGATGGTGGCAAGGACGCCGGAGAAGAACGAGCCACCGAGGCCCTGTTTGGACTGAAGCGAACCACCGACCGAGGTGGCGGAGGTTCCGAGTTCGAACAGTCCGAACATATTGAGGGCCAGGACAAACATCAGCAGCATCAGCGTCACGACGACCCATGGGTTTTGTAGCTGATAGCCCCAGCCGATCGCGCTGCCGGACGCGGAGCGGGCGGCGAAGAGGATGCCGCTGATCACCCCGAACGAGGCGAGCACGCCCACGGCGAACATGACGCCGTGAAGCGCGATCTTGCCCCGGTCCTCGCCGGCCTGTTGGACGAAGCCCATGATTTTCAAACCGATTACTGGAAAGACGCACGGCATTAGATTGAGGATCAGCCCGCCTAACAACATGCCTCCCAGGATCGGAAGATATTTCGAAAATGGCAAAGGTCTCGCAGGCGGACCGCCGATGACCGTTTCCGAAATCTCAACCGCAGCGGGTCCTGCCAGAATCCCGGAAAACGATTTGCCCTGGGGGACGGCATTTTCAAACCCGTCAATTTTGATTCGCTTCAAGTTGACCAGCCAGGCATCGCCATCCCGCTGGATGCTGCCACCGCCGCTGGCCGGCTGGAGAAAGGCTTGGTTCGGGATGAAATCGGTGGGGTCGCCCTTGAGCGCGCTGGCGGGTTCGATCCGGAGTTGGATGTCGCCCCCGTCGGACTGCGCACTGACTTTCAACGAGGGCGCTTTCTTTGGCTGGCTGTTTCTTGCCTTTTGAAAAAGGGCGGTGGTGGCGGGGTCCTTTTCGCCGACGGCAGCGACCAGGAGGGTGATGGTGAAGGACATGGCTTCGCTGATGCAGCTTTCCTTGCAGATCTGCCATGTCGCGTTGGCGGTGAGGGTGACGGACTTGCCGACTTCCAGCGAGGCGGGAGCCGTGAGATCCACGAGGAACAGCGGACTGCCATGATAGACAAAGCTTTTACCGAAATAGCCGTCCTTCACTTCCGGCACCGGCCACTGGATCGGTCCTGCTGTGATTCCTGCTGGGAGTTTCCACTCAATGACGGGCGGCAGCTCGACGCCGCCCGAGTTCTGATAGTAGCTGTGCCACTCCGCGGGATGCGCAAGCTGGAGAGCCACAGTGAATGATTTTCCTGGAACGATCGCCTTTTCCTCCGAGTGGAATGTGGCGACTGAGGAAATCCTCGCGGGAGCCGCTTGAATCCCGAGGGTGCAGGTCAGGAGGGCGGCGAGGATGAGAGCGACGGATTGCATATAAGAATGAATAGAGGCCACTTTGAGAGGCGCGGGGATGAATGTTCATCCCAAAAAAAAAGGGACGCCCACATTTGGACGTCCCGGCGCTCCGATGGCACGCCTGTTAGTAGCGGCGGCGGTATTGTTCTTGGTCGCGGGCATTGCCGTATGCCCCGCCCACCGCGGCGCCGCCGGCGGCTCCGATGGCGGCACCTTCCAGGGCGCGACCGGACTGATGTCCCACGACGCCGCCGAGCACCGCGCCACCCAATGCTCCGGTGGCGGCTCCGCGTTGGGTGTTAGGCCCGACAGGACCCGAGCAATTTGAAAAAGCGATGGCGGCAAGGCCGGTGATGAAGAGGAGTTGGATGGTTTTCATGATCGTTTGTGGTTTTTTGGGAAACAAAGGAATGGGGTCGCGGAACGCCTCAACGGATTTTGAATGAACCGCTCCAACAGAACTCGTTGACGACACGGAATTTTCAAGCGGTTTTTGAGAATGAGGAGTCGGGCATTAAATAAAATGGGATTTTCACGAAAATAGTTCTTGCCGGGCGCTCGGTGGGCGGGTAGTTCTTCCGTGTCGCAAGACAAGGCGGTCCGACTGAGATGCCTCCCGGGTTAATGGGTTTTTCCCAGGGGGATGATCAGCCGGGCCGCGTCTTTTTTTGCCCATTTTTCGAGTGGTTGAGCGGCGGACCCGGGAAATTCGGTTTTCCACTGGCAGGGAGTTTTGATAAATCGCACGCATGAAATTGATTCGGTTCGGTGAGGCAGGGCGGGAAGAACCGGGGATACTCCTGGCAGATGGCCGGAGGATCGACGCGAGCGAGGAGTTTAATGACTACGACGAGGGATTTTTCGCCATGGGCGGCCTTGAATCCTTGGCGGAGTGGGTGGAGGACGGCTGTCCGGGAGGATCGGAAGTGGATCCGCTGGCCCGCCTCGGTCCGCCAGTCGAGCGGCCCTCGAAGCTGGTGTGCATTGGGAAAAACTACCTCGAGCATGCGAAGGAGCTGGGTGAGGGGATTCCCACCGAGCCGGCGATTTTCATGAAGGCCACCAGCGCTTGGAGCGGGCCTACCGATGACGTGATCATCCCTCGCGGCTCGACGAAACTCGACTACGAGGTGGAGCTCGCGGTGATCGTCGGGCGCACGGCATCGTATGTCGATGAGCGCGAATCGATAGACTACGTGGCGGGCTACTCGACGTTCTGCGATTTCTCCGAGCGGGCGTTCCAGAAGGAAATGGGCGGACAATGGACCAAGGGAAAAAGTGCCGACAGTTTTGCCCCGATGGGCCCCTGGATGGTGACGGCGGATGAGGTCAGCGATCCGCAGGGGCTGCGATTATGGTGCAAGGTGAACGGGGAACTGCGGCAGAATAGTTGGACGGGCGACATGTCATTTTCCGTGAGGCAGCTCATCAGTTATGTCAGCCGGTTCATGACCCTGCTGCCCGGCGACGTGGTCGCGACGGGCACGCCGAGCGGCTGCGCGATGGGAATGAGTCCGCCTCGCTACTTGCAAGCGGGCGATTTTGTGGAATGTGGTGTCGAAGGCTTGGGCGAACTGGCGCAGCGGGTTGTGGCTCTCCGATAAGATGAAATCACCTCTTTCACGATTGCGGCGGGATTTGCATCCTTGGCCGAAGCCGCGGGGTGGCCCGCACTTTTCGGTGTGTCATTTTTGCGACACTCTCCACGACCACGCGTCCTTGCCGGAGCGGACGGCCGCCCGCTGTGTGTGCTGCGGTGCGGTGCTCTATCAAAACCGACCCGCCTCGCTGGCGCGCGCCACCGCATTTTCCATCACGGCGCTCATCCTGATGGTCGTGGTCCATACGTTCCCGTTTTTGGTGATGGATGCGGCGAGCCTCCGCACTTCCCTGACTCTCGTCTCTGCGGCGCAGGAGCTGATTCATCAAGGCAGCCCGGTGCTGGGCCTGGCGTTGGCGCTGTTTACGATTGTCACTCCGTTGGGGGTGGCCGGGAGTTTGCTTTACGTCTGCGGCCCGCTGCTTTTCGGGCGGATCGCGCCGGGGGCTACCCACGTGGCCAAGTGGATGAGCAAGACCGAGCCGTGGAACATGATCGAGGTGTTTTTGTTAGGAATGCTGGTGAGTCTGCTGAAGCTTGGAAAAGTGGCGGACGTGCATTTCGGCATGGGTTTCTGGGCATTTGGCGCATTGATGATCTGCATGGCGGCGGCGGCGGCGGGGATTGATCGGAACGAGTTGTGGGATCGGATGGAGGTGGCGAAATCATGAGCGAGCCACCGCCCCGTGCCGCTCGCGCCGGCTTGGCCGGTTGCCACATCTGCGGCAAGGTTTCACCAGTCACGCTCGGGAGCTGTCCGCGGTGCGGCTCACATTTGCACCTCAGGAAGCCGGACAGTATCCAGCGGACGCTCGCCCTGATGGCTGCCGCGGCCGCGCTTTACATCCCAGCCAACATGCTGCCGATCATGACGGTGGTGGAGCTCGGCGACGTCACTGAGAACACCATCATTAGCGGCCTGGTGCTGTTCTGGAAAGCGGGGTCTTACCCGATCGCCATTGTGATTTTCACCGCCTCGATTCTCATTCCATTGCTGAAAATCATCGCGCTCACCTGGCTCTGCCTGGCCGCCACCGGGAAAACGCGGCCCTCGCCGGGGATGCTGGGGAAAATCTACTGGTTCACCGAACTGCTGGGGCGATGGTCGATGGTGGATATTTTCGTCGTCGGGATTTTGGTGGCGCTGGTCCAGCTCGGCAATTACATGACCATCACGCCCGGTCTCGGTGCGCTTGCATTTGCGGGAGTGGTCGTGCTTACGATGTTCGCAGCGATGAGCTTCGAGCCGCGGCTCCTTTGGGATCGCCTGGAAACGCTCGGCATCGATCCTTCACCTCTTAAGAAAGCAGACCTTTGAGCGATCCCGAAACGACACCATCACTTGCCGCAGCCACACCCGAGCATCGCTCGGCGCAACGCTGGAACATCGTCTGGGTCGTGCCCATTCTCGCTTTGCTCATCGCCGGCTGGATGATTTATCGCAACGTCACTTCCCGCGGTCCCGTCGCCTACGTGCGGTTTGACACTGCGGAAGGAATCGGAGCCGGGAAAACCGAAGTCCGTTGCCGGTCGGTCCGCGTCGGTGTCGTCAAGGAGGTGAAATTGGCCGGAGATTTGAAATCTGTCCTCGTCAACGTCGAGCTGGAACCTGACTACGATGGCCTGCTGCGCAAAGGCACCCGGTTTTGGGTCGTTCGTCCGCGGGTTTCGACCACCGACGTCTCCGGCCTGAGTACCTTGCTCACGGGAGCGTACCTGGAACTCGACCCCGGGCCAACGAACGCGGAGCGAACCTCCAGTTACGTCGGGCTTGAAAAGCCACCGGCCACCAGTCGCAACATTCCCGGCCGGCGGCTCGTGCTCACCGCCGAGGATGCGGGCTCGCTCGTTGCTGGCTCTCCGATCTATTATCGTGGCTTCGAAGTCGGTCGGATCGAGAGCCGCATCCTTGATATCGAGTATCAAAGGGTCACCTACGACGCCTTCATCCGGGAGGAATACAGCGACCTGGTGAAGGAAAACACCCGCTTCTGGAACACCAGCGGCATCGACATCAGCGCCGGATCCGACGGATTTAAATTACGCACTCCCTCGTTCCAGGCCATGTTCTCAGGCGGTGCCACGTTCGACATCCCCGAGGGCACGCTTCCGGGCGATTCGGTGGCCGACGGCAAGGTTTTCACGCTTTTTCAAGATGAGGATGCCGCCACCGACTCGACTTTCAACCCCACGCTGAAATTCGTCCTGCTTTTCGATCAATCGATCCGCGGACTCGTCAAGGGCGCCCCGGTTGAGTTCCGCGGAATTCCCATCGGCCGGGTCGCCGATATTTCCTTCGACTATCTTACCGCCGCTGAAGACTCCCGCATTCCGGTCCTTGTGGAAATCGATCCCTCGCTGCTTCGCCCCGACGCGTCGCAAAAGATCGTCGAGCCGAATGGCGATTTCCTCAAAGATCTCGTCAACCGCGGCCTTCGCGCCTCGTTGAAAACCGGCAGTTTCCTGACCGGTTCGCAGTTCGTGGATCTGGACTATTATAAGGACGCCCTCCCTGCCGAGATGGGCATCGTAGGCGAATATCGAACGCTCCCCACTGTTGCCGGCGGCGGCTTTGCCCAGCTCAACGCCGTTGTCGACAAACTCAGCCTCGACGCCGAGACCTTGATGAAAAAAATAGGCACTGCCGCGGACGAAGCCGCCACCACCATGGCGGAAAGCCGCCAGACCTTGAAGGAAATCGAGCAAGCAGCCGCATCCCTGCGCCAAACGCTCGATTCCTCAGAATTCACCAAGCTCCCGGCCGATCTACGCGCGTCCCTGGCCACTTTTGAAAAATCGATTTCCAGCGTGGGCCCGGATGGCGCGATCCAAGGCGACCTGCTGCGTACGCTCGATGAACTGCGCGCTTCGCTGCGCGCCATGAAATCCCTCTCCAACGAGATTTCGGAGAAGCCTAACTCTCTGCTTTTCGGCCGCGATACCTCGGGCAATCCTGTTCCCAAAGCCCCCCGCCGCTGAACCGACTTCACGCCATGAACCGCCTGCTCCTCCTCATCGCCGCGCTGCTCGTCGCCAGTTGCGCCCAGCCTATTAAAAACTTTTACGTGCTCACCGCCAGCGGCCCCGTGCCTTCCGGAGGCGGGATCGGCATCGGCGTCGGCCCGGTCACCATGGCCGAGTATCTCGACCGCCCGAATCTGGTGACTCAGCAAGCCCCGAATCAGCTCGCGGTGGCAGAGGACCACCGCTGGGCCGGCGAGTTGTCGGCCTCCATCGCCCGCGTCACTGCCGCCAATCTCGGCCGCCAGCTGCGCACCGGCAATGTCCGCACCTATCCCTGGCAGAACGACAGTGAAATTCGCTATCAAGTCACCCTCGACATCCGCCAGCTCCACAGCGAGGCCGATGGCTTTGCGGTGATCGAGGCGGGCTGGCGCGCCTATTCGCTCCCGGACCGTCGGCTCGCAGCCTCCAAAACCTTCACGGATCGCGAGTCGCTCGAATCTGACGGCTACAACTCCAGCGTCGCCGCCCAATCCCGGCTGCTCGAACGCCTGGCGGAAAATATCGCCACCAACCTCCGCTGAAATTTCCCATCGTCATATCCGGATACGACGGTAGGTTTGCGCCATGCCACAAGCCGACTTCACCGACGAAATCCAGAGAGCCCTTCGCGAGCGAATCCTCGTCCTCGACGGGGCGATGGGAACCACGATCCGCAGTTACGACCTTAGCGAGGCCGATGCCCGTGGGGAGCGTTTCGCCGACAACGAAAAGGATCTTTTAAACAACGGCGACATCCTCTCGATTACCCGGCCCGAGACGATTGGCGATATCCACAAGCGGTTTTACGAAGCCGGCTCGGACATCTGCGAGACCAACACCTTTTCCGCGACCGGCATCGCGCAGAGCGAGTTCTTCATCGAGGATCCCCGTGAAAAAGGCGGGCGCAAGGATCCCGAGTTCTTCCAGAAAATTCTGGATAACCCTTTCCTCAACGATCTCGCTTGGGAAATGAACGTCGAGTCCTCGCGCCTGTGCCGGAAATGGGCGGACGACATCGGCACCGACACCGGCCGCAAGCGCTACGTGGCCGGCGCGATCGGCCCGCTGACGGTTTCCCTCACCAACTCGCCCGATGCCAACGACTCCGGGTTCCGCGTGGTGACCTTCGACCAGGTGCTCGCCGCTTATAAACATCAGATCCGCGGCTTGATCGAAGGCGGTTGCGACATCCTGATGGTCGAGACCATTTTCGATTCCCTCAACGCCAAGGCGGCCGTCGTCGGGATTCAGGAAGTCTTCGCGGAGGACGGCTGTCATTACCCCGTGATCATTTCCGCCGCCGTGGGACTGGGCGGGGAAACGATGATTTCCGCGCAGAAGGTAGAAGCCATGTGGAATGCATTCGCCCACATGAAACCGCTGGCGATCGGCCTCAATTGCTCGCTCGGTCCGGACCTGATGCGGCCCCACCTTGAGGAACTATCTGATTGTGCCGCGACTGCGATTTCCTGCTATCCGAACGCCGGCCTGCCCAATCCGCTCGCGCCGACCGGTTTCGATCTGGAGCCGCATCACATGCATGACTACATGGCGGAATTCGCCCAGGCCGGACTGCTCAATCTGGCGGGCGGGTGCTGTGGAAACACCCCGGAGCACGTCGCCGCCATCGCCCAAGCCGTCGCGAAATTCGCCCCGCGGGAAATCCCGGTCATTCGATAGCCGCCGGCAGGTCCGGGATTTCCACGCCGGCGGCGTCCTCCGAATACCAGTGGCAGGCCACGACCTCCTCGAGTTCGAATCGGCGCAGGTTATCCTCTTCCACGCGGCGCACTTTCACCCGGACGCAGATCATCCCCTCGGGGTTGAGGCTGGAAAGGGGCACGCCGAACACCCTCCCGCCGCTCCGCTCCAGCTTGAACGCGGCGTCCAGCAGACGGCCGTTCCGCGTGTCGCGCTTGATCAAGAACTCTGGCGACTGGTAACCCGTCTCGTTGGAAAAACCGAACTTCGGCGCGTAAAGTACGATGCTGATGGTGTCCGAATTTTTCCGCTCCTCGGCCAATCGCTCGCGGGCGAGCAGGCGGAACTCGCCGTGATCCTCGCCGCTGCCTGATAGAAAAAGCGCCCACGGGTAGTCGCTGAAGCGGGCGAAATGTTCCCAATCGAGCCGCCACTCGCCGTTTTCCTCGATGAAGACGGCATCCAGCACGCGGCCCCCGGCGGCCTGCCATTGGGTCTCGACCGCCCGCCGGTCCGGCAGGTGGAGCATCGCCCTTCCAGCAAGCGCCAGACCTGTCGGATCGAGACTGGCCAAGGGATTCAGGCTGTCGAAGCGAGCCATGCGGGTCACCGTGGCCAGCGGCGCCACGACGAACTGACTCCGCTCTTCCGGCGAACCGGCGGCGAGAAAGTGGGCAAATGTTTGGTCGCAGAGAGGAGCGACCTTGTTCATCAGGATGACGTCTTCCTCCGAAACGGCATTTTTCGCGGGTGCTTGACTCATCGCAGGCTTCACTGGTTCAGATTCCTGGGGCCACAGCCGACGGGCTCCGAAGACGATGGCAAGAATCACAATCGACCAGCCGATCACCAGCTTGGCCATCAGATGGCGGCGTTTGCGTTTTCTGGCAGGATGTTTGGTGCGCTCTCCCCGGTGCGCGGGTTGCGGGGCGGCTTCGGGGATCGGCTTGGATTCCAGGGCGGGGATTTCAAGACCGAGCGCGGGATTCCGCCCGCAGTCCGGGCACGTGCGGTCGTCCATTTCCCCGACGGGCGATTGAAATAAGGAGCCGCAGCGCCCGCAATGATACCAGGAGGTGTTGATCTCGATCACGATCTGAATTTATGGGGTGACCCAGTCAAGGTGAAGCACATCGCCGATCAGCCACTGGTTCGGCAGCGCGCCGTCAGGGCCTTGTTCCAAACGGACGGTGACCTTGCGCGATTGCTGGACCTCCATGTCGAGGTCTCCCTTGTGGAAAAGCGGTGAAATCACCTGGTTCGGAACCGCTCCCCGGCGGGCATAACACCAGATGGCGATCTGGCCATCGGGAGAAAGCAGGCGATAACTTTGGTAGTCCGCTTCAGGAAAAAGCGAGCTATAGAACTCGGCGTGGGAAATTTCCCCGCGGATTTCTCCGGGGTCGCCGGTGTTTTTCTCCAATTGTCCGAAGCTGGCGGTTCCAAATGCGGCGGTGGCCTTCCAATCCAGCAGCAGACGGCCGTCTTCGAGGATGAAATAAGCGGAATACTTCGTCTGGTCCGGGAAGGTTCCCTCGAGCACGCCGCAGGGATGGCCTGACAGCTCCAGAACGTTCCAAGTGGAGTCCGCCGCGGGTGCCCAGCGCTTGGACAATTCCTTGGGCCGCCAATGGCGGCGAAGGGTTTCCCTCAGGGCGTGGCCATCCCGGATCGTCGGCACCAGGTCATTCACATGGGAGGCCGTGGCGTAGGCGCGAAAAATCTGCATGGCTTCCGGTTGCTGCAGGATCAGCACGTTCAGGACATCCATGCCTTGAATTTTTTCCTCCAGAATGGCGACGGCCGGAGCCTGGATGGCGCGGGCGGCGTTCGGGGCATTGATGGATGGCAGCAACATCAAGGTCACCACGACGATCGCGACCACCAACACGCCCGCGCCCAAGATCCAATGATTCGGACGGCGGTGGGTGGCTCCCCATTGCCGGTTCTCGCCACGGGGTCTCTCGGGATGGTCTTCCAGCGGTGGGCGTTCGATAAAAGTCGGTAGTCGGGGAACTTTGAGCGGAGCTGGAGCCTGGTGATTCAGCCGGACGACACTGCCGCTGATCTCCTGGACTTCGAGCCGCTGGGCCACCTCTGTTGACCCTGTTCTGGGAGTGGGGGCAGGCCGCTCGCGGGCCGTCCGGCGCGGAGGGAGACCGGAGCCCAAGCGTCCGCTATTCTTGGATGCGATTCCGTCCGCATCGCCCCAGCCGTCACCCAAGGCGACCTTGGGAACGTGGTTTTGGGGATCGGGGCGGCTGGGATTCATCGGCTGGAAGGGATTTCGCACGATGGTGGCCCAAGCCGCGCGATGCAAGCGGTTTGGTCCCTATGCTCCGGCGAGCTGGCGATCCACGGCGGCGTCCATCGCCTGCTCGACCAGACGGGCGGCGACAGCCTCGGTGGCGGCATCCAGCCGCTGAACGGCGGCTTTGAGCGGATTGGCCGCCCCGGCGGCCAGCGCGATCCGGACGGCGCTGGCGGCGGATTCGATTTCGCCACGCTCGTCCTCATGCGCAAGCCCTTGGACCAAAACGGCTTCGACGGCGGGTAAGAGTTCCTCGGCCGTCATTTTAGCCTCGGTGAAAATCCGCTCCGCCATGTCGGTGAAGGCGTGTTCCACGGACTCGTTGAGCATCGCCTCGACCGCCACGTCATCGACATTGACGGCGGCGCTTTCGATCTGGATGACGGTGTCGATGCCGGTGGCGACGTCGCGCGCGAGCGCTTCCAGGATGCCGTTTTGGTCGATTTTGAATTGCACCCCGACCCGCGCCTGCCCTTTCGGGGCGGGGGAGAAGGGCACGTCGAAATTTCCCAGCTCCCAGTTGTCCCTGGCGGTTTCGCGCTCGCCCTGCAGCACCCGCACGCGCATCGCCGCCTGGCCGTCGGCGGCGTTGGTGAACATTTCGCCGGCCTTGCACGGGATGGTCGTGTTGCGCGGGATGAGCACGTTCATGAGTCCGCCAAAGGTCTCGATGCCGAGGCTCAGCGGCGTCACGTCCATCAAAATCATCTGCCTCAGCGCACCGCTCAGCACTCCGGCTTGAATGGTCGCGCCGAGGGCGATCGCTTCGTCCGGATGTTGCGAAACGTCCGGTTCGCGGCCGAAAAGCTCCGCCACAGCGCGGCGGACCGCCGGCATCCGCGTGCTGCCGCCGACGACCACCACGGCACTCAGATCTTCCGGTTTGAGGGCCGCATCCGCGAGCGCTTGGCGGCACAGGCGCAGGGTTTTGCCAATCCATGGGGCAGCCAGTTTTTCCAGTTCCTGACGCGTGATTGTCGCTTCCAAACTGCGGTCCCCATCGAAAAACGGCATGCGGAAAACCGCCTGATCGTCTGCGGACAGCGCGAGTTTCACCCGCTCCGCTTCGGCTGTCAGCCGGACACGTGCGGCGCTGTCGATCTCCGCGACGCCAGCCCGGTCCATCACCTGCCCGAGAATCATCGCGTCCAAATCGTCGCCGCCGAGACGGGTGTCGCCGTTGGTTGCCAGCACTTGGTAAACGCCGTCCTGCATTTCTAAAATGGAAAAATCGAAGGTGCCGCCGCCCAAATCATAGACCGCGATCCGCGCCTTTTCGCCGAGCTTGTCCAACTCATAAGCCAGCGCCGCAGCCGTGGGTTCATTCACGATCCGAACGACCTCGAGCCCGGCCAGTTCGCCCGCGAGCTTGGTCGCGGCGCGTTGGCCATCGTGAAAATACGCGGGCACCGTGATCACCGCTTTGCGAATTTCCACGCCCATCCGCCACTCCGCGATGCGCTTCATTTCGCGCAGGATTTCCGCACTGACCTCTTCCGGGGATTTTCCAAGAACCCGCGGCAGACCGTCGCTTCCCGCAGTCACGGGCACGGGGAAATTTTCATCCACTTCGTTCATCCGCCGGCCCATGAGGCGTTTGATGCTGGTGACGACGCGGTCCGGTTCCAGCGTCCGGCGGCGCATCGCCATGGCACCGACCTCGACCGAGCCATCGGTCCCGATCCACACCGCGCTCGGCGTGATCCGGCGGCCGTCCTCATTGGCTAACAGGATCGGAAACCCCGAGTCCACCACCCCCACCGCGGAATTTGTCGTGCCCAAATCGATCCCAAGAATCATCTCGCTCATCGCGGCCAGTTTCGCGGGGTGGACGGAGCGCGTCAACGTTGAGGACCAGTAAGCGAGCGCCTCGTTTTAAGGAGGGTGGGACTTCGGCCCACACGGTCACCCGCCGACGCACCGCGCGCGAGAACGGCAAGTTCGGACCGCTCACGCCACAGCCTTGTTCCGGAACTTCTGCATCACCACCGGCACGATGAAAATCAGCAGTGTCAGCAGCGAGGTGCCGAGGTCGAAGTAGTGGCTCGCGAGGAAGCCGTGGACCGCCTCGCCGGCGGAGGACAGCGCGGGCGACTTGGCGGCGAGGTAGCCGTGGAAGTCGTGGGACTCGTCGAGGAAATGGCGGGGAACGCTGAGGACCAGTTTGATGCCGAGGATCGTAATCACCACGAACGCGCAGGTTTCCAGAAACGGATAGCGTTCCATGAGTTTCACGAAGCCCGTCGCAGCGAAGCGCATGGCCAGGATGCCGAGGAAAACGCCGATGCAGACGAGCACCAGCTTCGAGGGCATGGGGTAGCTTTTCACGTAGGCGATGGCGGCGACGACGTTGTCGATGGAGAACGCGAGGTCCATGATTTCCACGGCAACGACGGTCGCCCAGAACGGCCCTAACAAGCCGATGGTCCTGCGATAGAGCCAATTTCCCTCCACATTGACGGCTTCCTCGCCCTCCTTGAGGACGGATTTGTGTTTTGTGAAATGACCCCACGCGAGCCACAGCAGGTAAAGCCCGCCGAGCGGCTCCAGCCACCAGATGGTGATGAGCCAGGCGGCGAGGGCGAGACAGATGCCGCGAAATACGTAGGCGCCGATGATGCCATACTTCAGCGCCTTGCTCCGCTGGTGTTCGGGCAGCCGCATGACCATCGTTGCAAGGACTGCTGCATTGTCCACCGAGAGCACGCCCTCGATGATGACGAGGATGAGGATGACCAGCAGGCCGGCCGCGGGATCGGGTCCGAGGATGTTATAAGTCCAGTCCATAACGAGGCGGGAAGCTGTGGGAGAGTCCCGCAGGTGGCAACCGGAAATCCTCTCGAGAATCGGAATTGGGTGTCGATAGCGCCACTTGGCCGGAGTTGCGACGGCAGGCCATGCGGCTAGGTTCGCGGGCCGTATCCGCTTGTTTCATGCATTTTTCCCCAGTTGTCACCGTCCTCATCCCGCTCGCCGTTTTTCTGTTGGAAATGCCGGGGCACGCTGACGAGGTCATACGCATCATGGCGGCGAACACCACGAGCGGGGCGAACCAGTCGTACGATCCGGGCGAGGGCAACCGGATTTTCCAAGGACTCGATCCGGACATCGCGCTGGTACAGGAAATGAATGTGGGAACGGGTGGTGCCAAGAATACCGCGGCGACATATCGTGCGTGGGTGACGGCCAACTTCGGCAGCTCGTTCGACTACAGGGTGGAGCCCACGTTCTCGAACGGCGATATTCCCAACGGCATCGTCAGCCGTTATCCCATTATCGCCTCCGGGGAATGGGATGACACCACGATGACCAACCGCGATTACGTCTGGGCGAAAATCGACATTCCCGGCGACAAGCATCTGTGGGCGGTGTCCGTCCACCTCAGCTCGAGCGGCGGGGCAAGCCAGCGGCAAATCGAAGCGACCGAGGTGCGAAACTACGTTCAGGCAAATGTCCCCGCAGCCGACTACCTCGTCATCGGAGGGGATCTGAATACGAATACGCCGAGCGAAACCTGCCTCGCCACCTTGTCCGCCGTCGTCGACACGGCGGCTCCCTATCCGGTCGATCAGGCGAACGACCCGGATACCAATTCCTCTCGCGCAAAACCCTACGACTGGGTCCTACCGGACGCGGATTTGAACGCGCGCAAGACGCCGCTGGTGATCGGTTCGAATTCGTTCCCGGACGGGCTTGTGTTCGATAGCCGGGTTTTCACGCCGCTTTCGGCGGTTGCTCCGGTCATGCTCAACGACAGCGGTGCGGTCAACATGCAGCACATGGCCGTGATGCGTGCGTTTCTCATCCCGACGAATGAACTGCCGGTCATCGCGCAGGGTGCCACGATTTCCAGCAGCATCTCGCAGAACAATCATCCCACCGCTTTTGCCGTGTCTCTAACCGCCACGGATGCGGATGGGGATCCGCTGACCTGGAACATTTCCACCGCTGCCTTGCATGGCAGCGCGAGCATCGTCGCTCCCGCGACCGCCACGAACGTCGCGCTGAGCTACACACCGGCCAACGACTACCTCGGGAGTGATTCCTTCGTCGTTCGCTTGAGCGACGGGCAGGGCGGGACGGACACGATCCTGGTTAACGTAACGGTGAACCCGGTTTCCGCTTACGATGCCTGGACCTTCGACCGGTTTGCGCCGCTGCTGCCGGGCGCTCAAGCGTCGGTGTGGGGTGAGAGCGCGAATCCGGATGGCGACAATTATAGGAATTTCGCGGAATTCGCGTTCGGGCTGAATCCGCAGGCTGCCGACGCCGCTGTCGGTGAAATGCAGATCTCGTTCGCCGGGAGTTTGCCTGTGTTGTCCTTCCTGATCCGCATGGATGGAGCGGTTTCTGCCTTGAACTACGAACTTCAATCGACCACCGACCCGGCCGCCACGGCCTGGTCACTGATCCCGGCGAGCGCCTACACCATCGTTGGAGAAACCGCGGTGAATGCCGAATTCCGGCGGCGTTCGATTCAGCTCAATGCGCCGGGAGCCCTGCCACGGGCATTCTATCGGTTCAAAATCACCCGCTGAATCAAAGTGCGGCACGCTCTGCTGCCGCCTGCGGCAGATGGAAGCTCTGCTTCCTAAGGGGCATGGACGTCTCGTCCATGCGAAGAGAGGAGACCTCCCTTCCCCCTACGGCGAGTGTGTCGAAAACTTCACCTTCCACAAACAACGTATCCACGGGCGTGGCGGATTGTGACGACTTTGTTTGTAGGAGTTTCCCATGGGTCCGATCTAAACGCTGTTCTCCATGAAATTACTCACGTCGTCACCCTCCCACGCCGCAGCGCTGGCCCTGTTGCTGGCACCCGTCACGCATGGACAGGCCCTCCTAACGGGTCCATCCACCACCGTCGCGCCTTACCTCGACTCGCATCTTCCGGGCGTGACCGTGAAGTCCCTGCTAACCACCGGTGACGGCACCACGGTTCCGAAAACCGGCGGCGGGACCACGCGGCTGGCAGGGATTCCCGACGGCCTCGGCGCCTTCGACAATGGCGACGGGACATTCACGATCCTGCTCAACCACGAGATCACCGCCACTCAGGGCATCGTCCGCAAGCATGGCGCGATCGGCTCGTTCGTTTCGAAATGGGTGATCGATAAAACCACGCACGCCGTGACTTCCGGCGACGATCTCATCAGCCAGGTCTTCAACTGGACCGGCGCGGCCTATTCCGGATCGCCGACAGTCACCGCCTTCGACCGCCTGTGCTCGGCAGATCTGCCGCCGATCACGGCAACCTACAACTCGGCCACCAGCCTCGGCTCGCAGGCGAAGATCTATCTGAACGGCGAGGAAACGACCGGTGGCCGGGCCTACGCCCACGTGGTCAGCGGCGTTGATGCCGGCAAGAGCTATCATCTAGCCCATTTTGGTTATACCAATTTTGAAAACGTGCTGCTGTGCCCGAAGGCGCAGGACAAGACCATCGCGATTTCCACCAACGATTCCGGCGATGGCGAGGTGTTCGTCTATGTCGGCACCAAGAACAGCAGCGGTGCGACCGAGCCGGAAAAGGCCGGTCTAACCGGCGGCACGCTTTCCGGCATCAAGGTGACGGGCAAGCCCTTCGAGCTCGCCGTGGACGCCAGCCTGGCGGTCGGCCCGGTGGAAAATTTCGTCCTCGGCACCATCGGCAGCCCCGGCGATTACCCGGCGAACGCCACGGATACCAACACCCGCGCGACCACCGCCGGCGTCCTGCAAATGGGCGGCCCCGAGGATGGCGCGTGGGACAATCGCCCGGGCATGGAGAATAATTTCTATTTCGTGACGAAAGGCACCACCTCTAACACGATCAACGCCCCGACGCGCCTTTGGAAACTAACATTCACCGACATCGCCCAGCCCGAGCTCGGCGGCACGCTCCGTCTCCTGCTCGACGGTCCGGCCAACCGTCTCGGCAGCCTCGACAACATGACCTTCGACAACGGCAAGCTGCTCATCCAGGAAGACCTCGGCGACGACGTGGTTCTCAGCAAAATCTGGGAGTACGACACCGCCACCGGCAAGCTCGAGGAAGTCGCCCAGCATCGCGGAAATTTCTTCGCCACCGGCGGCGCGAATTTCCTCACCATCAATGAGGAATCCTCCGGCATCATCCCGCTCGCCGATATCCTCGGCGCCGGTTGGTATGCCGCCAGCGTGCAAGTCCACTCAAATGCCCATATCCCCGCCGCTGCCCGGCCCGAACTTGTGGAAGGCGGTCAGCTCATCTTGTTGAACCTGGGTTCCCGCGATGAAGATCTGTCCCGCACGGCTCTCATCAGCCACGGCGCGACTTGGAAATACGAGGCCACCGGCACCGATCCGGGAGCCACTTGGAAAAACCTCGGCTACAACGATGCGGCCTGGTTGAGCGGTCCCTCGATGCTCGGCTACGGCGACGATCTCGAAACCCAGACCGACATCCCCGCTCCGGGCACCCCGACCACCCGGCCCGCCGCGACCTACTATCGGAAAACCTTCGATCTCGCCGCTCCCGCCGATGTCATCCTGCTAGACGTGTTCATGAAATACGACGACGGCGCGGTGGTTTACATCAATGGCGTCGAAGTCTCGCGAGCGAACATGAACCGCACCACCGCAGTGACTAACACCACCTTCGCCACGGTCAACGAACCTGCGGAGCGCGATTGGAAACAACTCTCCATCCCCTGCGAAAACCTGAGCCTGCAAGCCACCGGCAACGTCATCGCCGTTTCCGTCCACCAGGAAAACGCCAGCAGCTCGGACACCCGCATGAACCTCGAATTGTTCGGTTGGACGAAATCTCCGGACGCCGGCACCGCACCGGCCACTCCCGCCGGACTCGCCGTCACGACCCCGCTCGACAACTCGCTCACCGTGACCTGGACCGCGCAAGCCGGGGTGAAATTCTTCCGCCTTGAGCGCAAACTCACTGGCGAAATCGCCTGGCAGGTCGTCGCCGATGAAATTCCCGGGACGTTCGCCTCATTCACCAACAGCGGTCTAACTGCGGGCAGCGTTTACAGCTACCGTCTCTGGGCGTTGAACCAGTACGGCGCGAGCGTTTGCACCGC
>JANMSI010000147.1:0-44940 GCA_031389115.1 Akkermansiaceae bacterium | reverse complement strand
CGCCCAAGCTGCGTTGGTCGTGCCATTCCAAGTTGCGTCAACACCGCGGGCTGTATGAGAACCAATTAGAGTGAGAGCTGAAAGGGACAAGATGCTGGAACCCAACCGGCACCCCAGTTTGAGGTGCTTCGGCAGGATGCGACTGCAAAAATTATATCTCATTTTCATAATTCGGTGGGAGAGCGGGATCAGATGAGACATCTTTGCCCAGCGGGGAGGAAACTGAATCGGGGGGTGAGGTTGATCACGACGGGCGACGCTCGCGGTGGCAACTTTCGGGGCACTGGTGGCTGGAACGAGAGATTAGATCAAGAGAAATCTGTTATTTTTTATTAACCTAAATTAGCGGTTGCGACAGGAGGTCCGAAAGAGCGAGCGAGTTGAGAAGACGTTGTGCAGGTTTCGCGCCAACTGGACGAAAGGATTAGATTGGTGGCCATTTGATCATTGGAGCTCCTAATTCCGGGCTTCCGCAGCTCTTGCGGGCGTGCCGATCCGGCTTTATGACTCCGCCCCGATGCCGTTCCGACTCGTGAGTGACTACCAGCCTGAGGGAGATCAGGGACAGGCGATCGCCAAGCTGACGAAATCGCTGCAAGCGGGAAACCAGCACCAGACCTTGCTCGGCGTGACGGGGTCCGGGAAGACCTTCACGATGGCGAACCTGATCCGGGCGCACGGTAAGCCGACGCTGATTATGAGCCACAACAAGACGCTGGCGGCGCAGCTTTACTCGGAGTTCAAAAACTTTTTCCCGCACAACGCGGTGGAGTATTTCGTGTCGTACTTCGATTACTATCAGCCGGAGGCCTACATCCCGCGGAGCGATACTTACATCGAGAAGGATTCGTCGATCAACGACGAGATCGAGCGGTTGCGGCTGAGCACGATGGGGTCGCTGCTAACAAGGAAGGACACGATCGTGGTGGCGTCCGTTTCCTGCATCTACGGCCTCGGCTCGCCGGAGGATTACTCGAACATGATGGTGCCGGTGTGGGTCGGGCAGAAGCTGACGCGCGAGGAATTGCTAAACAAACTTGTCGGGATGCTGTTCGAGCGAAACGACATCGCCTTCGGCCGGGGAAAATTCCGGGTACGCGGAGACGTGGTGGAAGTGCATCCGGCGTATCTCGACGAGACGGCGATCCGGGTGGAGTTTTTCGACGACGAGGTCGAGCGGATCACCAGCATTCATACGCTGACAGGGCACGCGATCGAGCGGGTCGAGACCCACACGTTTTTCCCGGCGAAGCAGTTCGTGACGCCGGGCGACAAGATGAAGCGGGCGATGGTTTCCATCCGCCAGGAGGCGAACGAGCAGGTGACGAAGTTCGAGAAGGAGGGGAAATTGATCGAAGCGCAGCGGCTGCGGATGCGCACGGACTACGATTTGGAAATGATGGCGGAAATGGGCTTTTGCCAGGGCATCGAAAACTACTCGCGCCACATCACCGGCCGCGAGACGGGGGCACGGCCCTACACTCTGCTGGATTTCTTTCCGCGGGATTTCCTGCTGCTGGTCGATGAAAGCCACGCGACGATCCCGCAGGTCGGCGGGATGTACGAGGGCGACAAAAGCCGCAAGACGGTGCTGGTGGAGCATGGCTTCCGACTGCCGAGCGCGCTGGACAACCGGCCGCTGCGCTTCGAGGAGTTCATGCAGATGACGGGCCAGCGGGTCTATGTTTCGGCGACGCCGGGGCCGTTCGAAATCGCGAATTCGCGACCGGAGAACAAATCGTTCCTGTCCGTGAAAGCGAAAGGCCCGGATGGCCGGGACATCGTGATGTATGACTTCAAGAAGCTCCGCGTGAAGGCTAGTGGGAACGCCGAGCCGGTGGAAGATTTCGACCCGACGCGTCGCGGCACGCCGTTGGTGGTGGAGCAAATCATCCGGCCAACGGGTCTGCTGGATCCGGTGCTCATCCTGCGGCCGCTGAAGGGGCAGATCGATGAAACCATCGAGCTCTGCCGCCAGCGCGTGGAGCGGCACGAGCGGGTGCTGGTCACCACGCTCACCAAGAAAACCGCCGAGGATCTGGCGGAGTATTTGCAAGGGACCGGGCTCAAGTGCCGCTACCTCCATTCGGACATCGATGCGGTGGAGCGGGTGGAAATCCTGCGGCAGTTGCGGGCCGCGACTTTCGACATTCTGATTGGCATCAACCTGCTGCGGGAAGGGTTGGATTTGCCGGAGGTCTCGCTGGTTTGCATCCTCGACGCCGACAAGGAGGGCTTCCTTCGCAACGAGACCTCGATGATCCAAACGGCGGGCCGCGCGGCGCGTCACATCGGCGGCGAGTGCGTGCTGTTTTGCGACAAAATCACCGACTCGATCCAGGCGCTCATCGACATCACCGAGTACCGCCGCAGCCGCCAGCAGTTGCACAACGAGCAGCACGGGATCACCCCGCAGAGCGTGAAGCGGGCGCTGCAGCACAGCCTTCACACCCACGAAAACGCCCGCGAACATGCGGACAAGCTGAACAGCTCGCTGGTCGCCGAGGATGTGACGATCTACGACAAGCTGCGGGTCATCGCCGAGCTGACCGAGGAAATGCGCGAGGCGTCGTCGCGGCTGGAGTTCGAGCGGGCGGCCCATTTGCGGGATCAGATCGCGGCCTTGAAGAACGACACCCCCGCCCCGCCAATGAAGCCGGTGAAATACCCTGCGGGGAAAAAGGGCCGCTCCCGCAAGTGAGTGCCGGGTTGACTTAGCAGTGAAAACTGCGCATTTGAACACATGTCTGTCCTGAAAAGTGATCGTCCCTATTTTGAGAAATGGTTGCGCCGGACGAGCCGTCAATTCGCCGTCAGCGGGCGGCTCAGCCAGACGGCCGCGGCATTAGCCCTCATTGAAGGCGGGACCATGGCCGAATGGCGGGCGCGGTTGCGGATTTTGTTGGAAGGCCGGGAGATCCCGTCGCTCGACCTGCTTACCCGAATCGACTCGCTGCTGGCTGGCCCCGCCAAGCCGCGGGGCGAACCAAGTGGTCAGGGATTGTTATTTTGAGAGCTGTTGGGCCCGCGCGATGCGGAGGAAGTGTTCCGCAAGATGCCGAACACTGCCGGCTGGAAGCCCAATCTCCGGCAGCCCGCTGGAAAAAACCGCTTGCGGGCCAGGCATACCTAAACATTCTTACGGTTTCCCCCGATGCATCGTTTCCAGTCAAAAGCCCCGATTCTGCGCTTGAAGTTCGCAGCGTTCTTATTCTGTGTCGCCTGGCTTTTGATTCCAGCCGTCGGCTGCCTAATCATCTACTCCCTCATACTTCACGATAAGGAACTGACCGTCATCGCGGCAGGCTTGGGGGCGGTCACGATCGGAATCGCCATCACACAGTGCGTGGTTGCGGCACGCACGCGCTGCCCTTTGTGCATGACGCCCGTGCTGGCCCGCAAGAGTTGCTCAAAGCACCGGAACGCCCGCACTTTCCTCGGCAGCTACCGGCTGCGGGTGGCACTGGGGGTGTTGTTCCGTGATTCGTTCCTGTGCCCTTATTGTCATGAGCCGTCGGCCTTGGAAGTGCGCACCCGCCGGGTCATTTCCGGCACCCGGCAGTATTGAAATTTCGCCCAATCCTCGGGATTGACAGGCCAGCCCGATCCGTCGAGTTTGCGCGGATGAATTTCCTGACGAAATCCTTGCGTGCCATGATCCCGCCAGCGGCCGGGATGGCGCTTGCAGTCTCAGCCACCGTCCGCGCAGAACCCGTTATGCCTGAAACCCCATCCGACGTCCAAGCCGCGCCCGCCGAGGCTACCAAAACCGCCTCCGGCCTCGCCTGGAAACTCCTCCAAGCGGGCAAGGGCGAGCAGAAACCTTCCCCCACAGACTCCGTCACAGTGCATTATTCCGGCTGGACCACGGACGGGAAATTGTTCGATAGCTCGGTCCAGCGCGGCAAGCCGACCAGTTTCCCGCTCAACGGCGTGATCAAGGGCTGGACCGAAGGCCTTCAGCTCATGGTGGAGGGCGAGAAACGCCGCTTGTGGATCCCCGCGAGCCTTGCCTACGGTGACAATCCCGGCGGTGGCCGCCCTAGCGGCGTGCTGGTGTTCGATGTCGAACTCATTGCTATTAAAAAGGCTCCCACGCCACCACCGGTTCCCGAGGACGTTGCCGCACCTCCCGCAAACGCGGAAAAAACAGCTTCCGGCATCGCTTCCCGCGTCCTCACCAAGGGCACCGGCACGGTGCATCCAAAAGCGACCGATCAGGTGAAAGTCCACTACTCCGGCTGGACCACCGATGGCAAACTGTTCGACAGCTCGGTGCAGCGGAACGAGCCCATCGTTTTCCCACTGAACCAAGTGATTCCCGGCTGGACCGAAGGCGCGCAACTGATGGTGGAAGGCGAAAGGCGCCGTCTGTGGATTCCCGCGAAACTCGCCTACGGTGAGAACCCGCCCGCAGGCGCGCCGGCCGGCACCCTGGTCTTCGACGTAGAGCTGCTTGAAATCGTCAAATGACCCGCTCCCGGTCCACGCTTCTCACTCTCGTCATCGCCGCCGCTGTGGGTTCCTGCGCTCGGCCGGTGATGGTGCGGGAGGCTCCGGTAAAAAAATCCGAGGTTCCTCCCGCCAAGCCCAAGGCTCCGCGGATGAATGGCCGGGGCAAGGTCAGCTCGATTTCCCTAACCGATCTCTTCGCTCTGCAACAAGCCGACCAGGTGCTCATTTTCGACGCCCGTCCGGGATTTTTCTATGGCCTCGGCCACCTTCCCGGCGCGATCAATTTACCCAAGTCGGGTTGCGATGAGCAGATCGCCAAGCGAGAAGGCGAAATTAAGGCCGCCCTGGCCGCCAACAAAACCATCGTCGTCTATTGCACCAACCTGCTCTGCCCCGACGCGCGGACCGTTGCAAACCATCTGGCCAGCTTCGGCTACTCCTCGTCCACCCTCGGCGGCGGCTGGGAATCCTGGAAAGAAGCCGGCCTGCCGACTGAGTGATCTCAAATTTCAAATCTTAAATTTAACCACCCATGACCTCCTTCCCCAATGTCACCGTCGATGCCAAGGCCAACGTCTATTTCGACGGTCGGGTCGTCTCCCACACCGTGCATTTCACCGACGGCACCAAGAAAACCCTGGGCCTGATTTATCCCGGTAAATTCCATTTCGGAACGGCCGCTCCCGAGCGCATGGAAATCATCGCCGGTTCCTGCAAGGTGATTCTGGACGGTTCCGACGTGGTTAGCGTGATTGAGGAAGGTTCCGCCTTCGATGTGGCGGGGAACAGCGGGTTCACCATCACCGTGCTCGACGGTATCTGTGAATACATTTGCTCGTTCCTTCCCGCCTGATGCTTGGAAGGTTCCTTGGAAATTTTGCGATCACGGTTCTGGCAGCGCTTGCCCTGGGGTCTTGCGGCATACGGCTGCCGGACACTCCCGTTCCCATATCGCGGATCCAGGCGGGTCGCCCGGCAGTCTTGCCCGGCAAGCCGAAAAATGATCCGGACGTGCTTGTCTGGCTGATTTCCGACGACCTCCACACGGGCATGGTTTTCCCATACGACTGGCTGTTGGAGTCCGGCTTCGTCGCGCCGCTCGGCTTCGGCACGCCCAAATTCGTCTCACTGAGCTGGGGAAATCGCACCGCCTACGTCGAAAAAGGCCTGCACTCGCCGTGGAAATTTGTCCGCGCCATGTTCATGCCGTCCCCGTCGGTGATGGAACTGATCCCGGCGAGTTGGAACGTCACCGAAGTCTGCCCTCACCAGCGGATTTGGCGGAAGCTCGTCCCGCGCGAGCGCGGCAAGGACTTGGCCGCGTTTCTCAACGATTGCAGCACCCGCGGGCCGGACGGCCGACCGATCCTGTGCGGCACTTCGAGCTGGGGCGGAGGCGTGCTGTTGGAATCGCGGCACGACTATTTCCTCCCACGGGTCTGCAATGTCTGGACCGTCCATGCCATCGAAGCGCTCGGTGGTGAAATGAATCCCTGGCTCGCGATCACCGCCAACGGCCTGATCCGCCAAGCGGAAAGACCGCCCAACGACTTTGAAAAGGTGTGGTCCGCTTACGATCTCGAGGTCGAACCGAATCAGGCGACCCGCTGAGGCGAAAAGGAGTTGTGGACTTCAGTCCGCAGTTCCCCTCGCCGATTTGATTTCACCCGGCCCCCTGTCAAACTGGACCCATGCCTCTCACCACCATCGGCCAAGCGCTTTCACCTGAGAACCCGCGCCAGGACTTGCCGGATCTCCTCGGGCATCTGGACATCGTCAAACTCGTGGACGCCTTTTACGTGAAAGTCCGCGCGGACGCCGCGCTCGGGCATGTCTTCGACGGCGTAGCTCATGTGAACTGGGACACCCACCTGCCGAAGCTCTACGCCTTCTGGGACACCGTCATGTTCCGTGCCGGCACGTTCCGGGGAAACCCGCTGGCCGCCCATTTGAAGCTCATCGAACGGACCGACATGGGTTGGCCGTTGTTCGAGCGCTGGCTGGAATTATTCCGCGCAACCGTGGCCGAGAACTTCGCGGGCGAAAATGCCGGCCACATCGTCCGCTGCGCCGAGGACATGGCGCGGGTGATCCATTCGAAGATACATGCCGTCCCTGCTCCGCGCTTCGTAAGGGGCATGGACGTCTCGTCCATGCGCGGGGACGAGACGTCCCCGCCCCCTATTTATCAGTGATCACCTTGATCGCGGCTTCGGGTCCATCCTTGAGGTCCGCCCATTTGTGGAGGATCCTGCCACGTTCGGTGGGGTCGCGACCTGGCGCTGGACCCACAATCTCGCCTCGCGACGGCGGAGTTTCGCGCCACCGGGCAAATTGATCGTCGCGGGATTTTTCACATCCAGCAGGCTCATGGCACGCTCGATCAACGCCCGGTCCGGCGAACCGAATCCGTGATCCAGCAGAAATTTTCGCAAGGCGATCCGTTGTAAAACCGCCGGCAGTTCGCGCAGCGCCCCAAGATGCAGGCGTCCCTGCGGATCGAGCACCTGCGCCTGCTCCAGCGCCCAATCTTCCAGCTGCTCGACGTCCTCCGCATCCACCGCGCCGCGGGAAAAGGCCAGGGCGGCATCGCGACCGGAGATTTCAGCCAACAAGGGCAGCGCCTCGTTGCGCAGCCGGTTCCTGACGGCGATCGGTTGGTCGTTGCTCGCGTCCTCCCGCCAGCGATGGCCCTGCGTTTTCAACCACTCGACCAGTTCCGTCCGGCGAATCCCCAGCAGCGGTCGGATCAGCACAAGCTCGATTCCGGATTCCGTCATCATCCGCTGCTCCTCGCGCATCCCTTTAAGACCGTGCGATCCCCGCAAAAGATTCCACAACACCGTCTCGGCCTGATCGTCCGCGTGGTGGGCTAACAGGACCCGGCGGCAGCGGTATTTCCTAGCGCTTTCGCTGAAGAAGTCATGCCTCGCGTTCCGGGCGGCGGTTTCTAACGATTCTTGGCGGGCTTCCATGCGTTCGCGGACCGCCGCCTTCGCCGAGACGCATTCGACCGCCAGTTTTGCCGCCAGGCGCCTGACAAATCTCGCGTCCTCGGTGGACGCCCGACCGCGTAGGCCGTGGTCGAGATGACAGACGACCAAATTTCGAAATCCCTCGCCGACCAGCAGATGCAGCAACGCAACCGAGTCGGCCCCGCCGGATACACCGACCAGCCAGCGCTTGCTGCGGGACGCGGAGCCGAGCCACGGAATGCGATCTGCGAGGGTCACCCGCGCAGCGTGAGGTCTGCGCCAGCGAGCCGCAATCCCGATCAATCGGTGCTTGGCAGCGGCGGGGATTCTCCCAAACTTCATCCATGCAAACCGCCTTATTTCTCAAGGATCTCTTCGACTTGTCCGGGAAAACCGCCGTCATCATCGGCGGCACCGGCGAACTTTGCGGCACCATGGCGGTCGGCCTCGCCCGCGCCGGTGCCGAAGTCGTCCTCGGCGGACGCATTCCTGAAAAAGCGGAGAAACGCCTGGCCGAAATCGAATCCTACGGCGGAAAAGGTTATTACGTCCCGGTCGATGTCACCTCCCGCGAGTCACTCCACGCGTTGCTGGATACCGTCATCGACCGCTCGGGACAGGTCGATATCCTCATCAATGGCGCGGGCACCAATTCTCCCACTCCGTTTCTCGAAATCACCGAGGAGGAGTATCAGAAAATCATCGATACCAATCTCTCAGCCGTGTTTCGCGCCTGCCAGGTCTTCGGTCAGTATTTTGTCGATGAGGCGAGGCCCGCCTCCATCATCAACCTCGGATCGATTTCCGGCCTCAATCCCCTCTCCCGCGTCTTCACCTACTCCGCCTCGAAAGCTGCGGTGCACAATCTCACCCGCAATCTCGCGCGCGAATGGGCGGACAAGGACATCCGTGTGAACACGCTCGTCCCCGGCTTTTTCCCCGCCGAGCAAAACCGCAAGGTGCTCGACGAATCCCGGGTCCTCGACATCCTCCGTCAGACACCGGCCTCGCGCTTTGGGAATGCCGATGAACTCATCGGCGCGACCTTGTTGCTGGCCTCCGCCAAGGCCGGATCGTTTATCACCGGGATGGAAATGATCGTGGACGGCGGCTTCCAAGCGATGACGATTTGAGCCTCAAGGAGCGATGATTCCTTACGCCCAGCTCGAGAAGTTCTTCTGCGACCTGGTCGCCAAGGCGCAGGGACGCGGCATTCCGTGCGCGATCACGAGCGGCATGGCCTGCGTGCATTTCGGCGTGGCCGCCACCACCAAGGATTGCGACGTGCTGTGCCAGGCGGAGAAATCCGATGATTTCCGCGAACTGATCGCCCAGACGGAACTCCGCGGCCTGCTGCCGAACTACCGGGGAAACATTTCCCCGCCGCTGGACGCACGCTGGATGCGGGGTGGCTGGACCTCGCATTTCACCTGGAAGACCGCGCCGGAGGAAACGTGCCTGGACATTTTCGGCATCGCGCCGCGCGGGAGTTCGGCCTGGGAGAGATTATGGGCATCTACGCCCGCCACAACGTGGTTGCGGAAATGAAGCGAACCAGTCGTCCGAAAGACTGGCCGTTTGCGACCGGGCTGGGAGGCTTGATGCTGATGGAGCAAAATCAAAACGGCTGGCTCCACATTTACGACATCGATGTTCTGAGACATTCGCTGAAGACTTCGGGAGTGCCCGAGAATCTACAGATAGTGCGTCCGCTGTTGAAACTGGCACCTTTCGATGAATCCCTCAGGGTGAAACGTGTGTTGATGAGAGAGCAGGTTTTCTGGAGCGAGTTGGACGAGATCCGGGTGCGGGTTTTCCAGCATCACCTGCGACCCTACGTCTCGGCGGTCCGCCGGGCGTCGGCAGGGCGAAGAGATCTGAGCGTTGCGGATTCCCACGCGATCCGCGTCGAATGTGCGGAACAGCACCTTCCGCAGCAACGGCTGGGGGATTATGGCCTGGACCGGATGCTGAAGGAGGCCCGGAACAATGTGGCCGTGACTGTCGGTGAGGACGTGATAGAGTGGCTACCAACGGCGGAACGAAATTTCTACGGGCTATGAACGAACCAGTGTCAGCGACGGCCTCGACAGTGCCTTTGACCCCCGCGCAAAAGCGGATGTGGCGGAAGATCATGCGGGACTTCCACGTCCGCGCGTTCGGCGAGGAAATGGCGCGGATCAATTTCCTGCCGGAAAAAAAGCGCAAGGCGGCGGTGGCGGAGATGATCGACCACGCGAGGAGCAAGGGTGTGGACCTGTCGCGGCCCGCGCTCGGAGTGACGCCGTAGAAACCCTTTCGGCGGATAGGCGGAAGGAGGGCTTCCAGGCGATGACGGTTTGAAAGATCAGGGGGCGGCTGCTGTTACGGCGACGCGGGCGAAGGCCGGGCATAGCAGTAAGCGCAACACTTGTCGTTGTTCCACCCGGCAGCCGCTTTTGAGGATACGGAACAGCATCTCGATCCCCCAGCGCAGCGCATAACACGCCACTAACCGCTTCGCCGCGGTGGCGGTCATGACCGGTTCGCTGGTCAAAAGACGCCAGCACACCGGTGCCGCTCCCGGCGGCGGATTGGACTCTATCAGAAATTCGGCCCCATCTCCAGACTTCGTCCGCTCCTGCTGGCACGCGGCGAGCGATTCGTAGATGTCCGCTTCGCGGTCGGCGACGGAAAGTATCTTGCGATTTCCGCCAGGATCCTGCCAGAGTTGCCGCGTTTTGTGCCAACCATCCAGCCACCGTTGGCTCTCCTTCTCATGCAGCGGTTGGCTGTTGCGCTTGCCCGCCGGATCGTCGTCGCGGCCTTTACGGGCGTAAAGCCCCCCCCTAACATGCCATGCACGGTTCCACTCCCGCCTACCACCAGATGGCCGTGCAGGAAAAGTCCCGGGGCTTTCCTGCTGCCATGACTGGCCGTGGGACCCAGACCTTCCATTTCGGAGCGGGTGTGCTGAAATTCAGGGCGGAGGTGTCCTGAACCACCAACAAAAAACCGGCCTCGTCATCGACCGTCAAACGTCCGAAAGTCGCTTCACGATGCGCCTCCAGAATCGCCGTAGCCGTCACCTCCTGGTGATCGAAAAGCCGGTAGCAGGCCTTGGTTCCGGCCCGGTCGCCACAGGCGTTAGGGATCGAAGTACCCGGTTGATGGAGGAAATTTGCGGCCACGTGCTCAAAGCGTCAACGAAGCGAATTCAATCGAGGCCCAAGAACAACTGGCGGCAGCGGAGGGAATTTCAAGATCCATCCCCGGCGATAATTCAAACGATTGTTTCGTACCAGTCTAAAGTGATACGATTTGCGGGTAACGGGCAGAGCAGGCTGCCGCTTTTCCGTTGCCAGCCTGCTGGCACGGATCCAAAGAAGTTACGCCCGCAGCAGGCTACGGGACTAAAGCGGCAGCAGGCTGCCGCAGTCCAAGGCGCGCGACATACACCGTGCTCTCCGAATTCTTTTCCAGCAGCGGATTCGGAAATTTCACCACATGCGCCTGCGAGGTTTCGAAAACTTCCGCGAGGTGGCTCAGAAAATTCTCATCCGGCGGATCGTCCGACCACAGCGCGAACACCCCGCCCGGCAGCAACTGCGCGGCGAGGCGGCGCAGACCGTCGATGCTGTAGAAGTTAGAGTTCGATTCGTGCAGCAGGTTTCGCGGCGAGTGATCGATGTCCAGCAACACCGCATGGAATCTCCGCCCGGGCCGGCCGGGGTCGAAACCCACTTCCGGCGTGGCGGCGAGCGCGAAGAAATCCCCGAGAACCAACCGGCAGCGCGTATCGCCTGTTAGCGTCTCACCCAGCGGCACCACCCCCTTCTCATGCCACTCGATCACCGGCGCCATCAGGTCCACCACCAGCAACTCGGCCACCCGCGGGTCTTTCAGCGCCGCAACCGCCGTGTAGCCGAGACCGAGTCCGCCGACGACCACGTCGAGCTTGTCACCGGTCACGGCTAACAGTCCCAGATCGGCCAGCGCCTCCTCCACGTCATGAAACAAGCTGGACATCAGATAACCGTTTCCCAGCAGGACTTCGTAAACGATTAGATTGTCCAGCATCGCCATCCGGCGACGGCGCAAAATCAAATCACCCAGCGGCGTGGGGCGGAAATCCAGTTCTTCGAACAGCGGCTTCATTCGCGAGCGTAGTCGGACGATACCGGGTGAGGCGAACTTATTGCCGTCCCACGACGAAAGGCCCGGATCCTGCGCCGGGAAAAATCTCCGCCAGCAGCTTCTTGGCCAAGGCTCCCGCAGGTCAGGCCCGGCGGTAGTCACTCAAAGATTGACTAAATTCGTTCAAATCCCTTCCGGTCTCATGCGGCTTAATCTACAAATCCGCACACAATTAAGCGGGTGGACTTCTGGTCCGCTTCCGTGATCAAACAATTCGTTCGCCAAAAAACACCCCATGCTGCGCCGCTACAAAGAATCAGACCTTGAGCAATGCGTGGAGCTTTTCGTGTCCACCGTTGCACAGCCACCTTGGAATGAGCTTTGGGAGCGGGACGTCGTGCGGGACCGACTTAATCAGATTACCAAAACGCCTCTTTCATTCGGTGCAGTTGTCGGCGACCCAAACATCATAGGGTTTACACTTGGATTCTCAGAGCCTTGGCATGAAGGAAAGCACTTTTATCTGAAGGAGATGTGTATTAATCATTCGAATCAGAGGCAAGGCCTCGGGACCAAGCTGATGAAATTTCTCTCCACCGAGTTGGCAGAGTGCGACACTAGGCGGATTTATCTTCTCACTGCCAGGGGGGATATATCCGAAGCCTTTTACTCGAAGATCGGATTCTATACGAGTCCCAAGATGGTTCTGATGGCACGTCGAATCGATTCCGACAGCGAATCGTGTTCCATGGAGTAGTTAGCTCCCGGGCCTACACCACCTTGGCGCTTTGGCATGATTTCGGTATCCATCTGACGTTAGGCTCCTCCGCGCACTCCTTGACTTGAAAGGCCCGAAAACTTACTTTCTCGCCATGGACTCCCGCGAGTGCATCATTGACCCACCATCCGTATCCCGCATAAAATTGTTCGCTGATAGCGACCCCAATAGTCTCTTTGTTCTGGATGCTCCCCATGTAATTTCAACCTCAACTCTGTCATCAACGCTGGCTCCCGTTAGTAGGCGGCCATCATTAAAGGAGAGACACCAACCCACATGATAGAAGACGTCATTCCATTCATTGTCGAATGCGAGAAGCTGAAATCGGTTCTGCGCCGCACAAATCCTGTAGCAACGGACCGAAGAGAGAATTCCGCTGAGCACAGTTGGACATTGGCTCTGCTGGCAATATCCCTTTTTCCTACTTGCGATCCCTTCCTAGATCGACTCCGTGTCTTGAAGATGCTTTTGATCCACGACTTAGTTGAGATCGATGCAGGAGATACCTTCTGTTACGCAGTCCGCCCTGACAAAGCCGCGTGTGAACGGCTCGCAGCGGAACGGATTTTCGGATTACTGCCGTGCGGACTATCTGAAGAGTTTCTGGCGCTTTGGCATGAGTTCGAAGCTTCCGAGACCAAGGAATCGACTTTCGCCAACGCGCTGGACCGACTGCTTCCATTGATTCAGAATTATAACAATAATGGTCAAAGCTGGAAGGAGCATGGGATCACCTTTGACCAGGCCTACTCTCGCAATCAGATCATCCGCCACGGGTCGGAAGAGCTTTGGAATTATGCTGAAAAGCTTTTGGTAGATGCCTCATCAAAGGGACTTCTGCCCAAACAAGCCGAACTAGGCACCGCTCCGAACCGCTCATTGCCGCCTTCTTTGAGCTCAACGTCCTCCGTTAGCGGCTTGGAGGACTAAAACGTTTGGCTAGAGACCAATGCCTTTAAGGATTCCAATTCTTTGTCGCAAAGCGACAGCTCATGGCGGGACGGAGTGGTTTCAGAAACAGAGTATGCCGCAGCCAAAAGCAAGATCCTGCAGAGCATCGGTCAATGACTGCGCGGTTCCACCTCTAACAAGTACGAGTAGGTCGCGGCATCCGACGACGGTAACTCCGCTGTTTGAAATCCGGCGGTTAGCACGCCGCTTCCGCGCGGCATGATTGTGAAAATCTGCCCCTGAGCGGACAACAGGTGGGACGCCCGTTTTCCAGGACAGCCGAGACGGCTGCCCTACAGCCGCGCCGTTTTTTGAGGACTCGCGCCGCCGCTCGTGGGGGCTGCTTTTACCTTTGCCTTGTTCCGGGATTGGCGTACGAAGAGCGCCCCGCCGCATGAGATTGTTCCGCATCCTGACGTTTAAAGAGCTGAAGAGCTACTTCCTGACGCCGTTCGGGTGGGTGGTGCTGGCGTTCGTGACGGTGATGCAAGGCGTGTCGCTGTCCACGGCGATGAAGGGCTTCCGTGACACGCCGGTGCGGGACAGCTTGGTTTACGTGACGTTTCACACGCCGATTTTCTGGTTCTATTTCCTGTTCATTTTCCCGCTGATCACGATGCGGTTGTTCTCGGAGGAGGAACGCTCGGGGACGTTGGAAACCTTGCTGACCGCTCCGGTGCGGACGTGGCAGGTGGTGTTCTCGAAATACACCGCGGCGATGATTTTCTACACGGTGCTGTGGCTGCCCGGGCTGGTGCAGTTCAAAATGTTCGAGTGGGTGACGGACCTTCCGCCCGCATGGACGGCGGGCGCGCTGGGCGGGGTGTTCGCAGTGGTCATGCTGATGGGCGCGGCGTTCACAGCGATCGGTTGCCTGGCCTCGGCGCTCACGTCGAGCCAGATCATCGCCGGGATTATTACGATCGGGCTGCTGGTGATCCAATATTTCCTGGGCTATGTGACGATCATCTGGGGCGAGTCGTTCGCGGGCGCACCCTTCTTCCACTACATTTCCTCGCAGCAGCATTTGCATTATTTCGCTAGCGGGTTGTTCGACACGCGGCCGATGGTTTACTTCCTGAGTCTTGCGTTGTTCGTGCTGTTCCTCACCTATCAGGTCGTGGATTACCGCCGCTGGCGCCGTTGATTTCCGCCTCATGTCCAAGCCCATTTCTCCATCCTTGGGAAAACCCGCGCGCCCGCTGAACCGCTGGGGCCTGGGGACGATGTCCATCCTTCAGGTCATTTTCCTCGCCGCGATCCTGATCGCGCTGAACTACCTCGCGGCGCGGCATTTCACGCGGCTGGACCTGAGCCGCGATGGGGCTTACCGGCTCTCGCCCTCGACGACGCGCTATCTGGAATCCAAGGCGGTGCGGGAACACGCGAAGCCGATGAAGTGGATCATGGCCTTCCGCCGCAGCTCGCCATTTTACGAGCGGGTGCGGGCGCTGGCGGAAGAATACGAGCGCTTTTCCGGGGGAAAGATTGAGCTGGAAATCGTCGATCCGCTCCGCAGTCCCAACCGCACCCAGGAGGTGACTGCGGCGTACGGGCTGCCGCTGACCAAGGATCTGCTCATCATGGACGCGCGGACCGACGACGGCCCGGTCTCCACCGAGCACCGGCTCAAAGGCACCGCGCTCGATCCGATCGCGGACAGCAAGCCGGTCCAAATTCTCAACCCGAACGTCAAGGTGATCGTCGCCGACGACATGGCGATTTACACCACCGAGAACACCAAACAGAGGCACACCAAGATCACCGGTTTCCAAGGCGAGGACATTCTAACGGCCCGCCTGGTCGAGTCGATCGAAGGCCGCACGCGCAAGATGGTTTTCCTCGCGGACAAGAGCCGGCTGGCTGCCGATGGTGAGAAATCGCCGTTGAAATCCCTGCAGGACACGCTGTTGTTTCAAAATGTCGAGCTCAAGGGCATCAATCTATCAGGCCTCATAGAAATCCCCGGTGACGCGGAGGGCGTGGTGATGGCGGCGCCGAAATACGATCTCACCGACGCGGAGACAGCCGTGTTAGGGAACTACTGGAACCGACCCCGCGCGGCGATGCTGTTTCTGCTGAAACCCGGCGACACACCACCGAAATTGCGCACCTTTCTGCGCGGCAACGGCATCACGCCGCGCCGAGACCGGGTGATCGCGAAGGCCGGCGAACGGATCGACACGACGGCGCGCGGGATTTTCACCTACGGCGTGAATTTCATGAACGACCTGGCCGGACAGGCGACCGTGTTCGAGGGAGCCAGTTCGTCGCTCGAAGTCCGGGAGGGCGCGGAAGACCTGATGAACAAACAGCTCAATCCCATCGGCCTGATCCAAGCGGCGGAAGGCTTCTGGGGTGAGACGAAATTCGGGGAAAAGGACGTTGCCTTCGACGCCAGTGAGGACACGAAACCGCCGCTTTATCTAGCAGCCTGCGTCACCCGCGGTGCGGCCACCGACGACCGTTTCGCCGAGGAAACTTCGCGCATGATCGTGATCGCCAACACCGACTTCCTCGACCCCGCACAGCAGCGCGCCGAAAACATCGATTTCCTCGCCTCGTCGGTCAATTGGCTGATCAACCGCCAATCGCTCGCCGGCATTGGCCCGCGCTCGCTGGGCACCTACAAGCTGCCGATCCTCGACGCGCAGGTCTCCTTCATCAACCGGGTGAACCTGTTTTTCCTGCCTGCATTGCTAATCGTCGCCGGGGCGTTCATCTGGTCCTCGCGCCGTGCCTGACTGCCGCCATGCGCTCCTTCGGTTTTACTCTCATTCTCGGGCTGCTGGCCGTGCTCGTTTGTGGTCTGGCGAGCTGGCAGTGGGTCCAGGGAAATTTCGACTCCGTATTCGGCGCACCGCCCGTCGCGGTGGGCCAGCGGATCTATTCCTCGTTCACGCCAGCGGAAGTGAAGCACATCCAGGTTTCGCAAAACGGCGTGAACAATACCTTCGAACTCGGCCCTAACGGGTGGCAGGGCGTGCTGCCGTGGCGCGACCGGATGGACTCGCGCGCCGCCGTCTCCATTATTCAATTCACGCTCAATCTTCGCGTGGAGGATTTCGCCAAGGTGTCCGAGATCGATGGCCGGGAAGCCGGTCTGAAAGAGAGCGGCATCACCATCCGGCTTGAGGACGCCGACCATCGGCCGTTGGTAAAATACAAGCTCGGTCGCCAGACTCCATGGCTGGCCACGGTCGCGGACGCCGAGAATCCGGTGCCCACCGTTTTCATCCAGCCCCGCGACTCTGGTCACAAGCGCTACATCTACGCCTGCGCCGGAGATATCGCGCCGCTCTTCAGAGACGGGCTAAAATTCCTGCGCGACCACCGGCCGTTCTATTTCAATCCCACCGCGCTGAAAACCATCCGAATCCGTGCGGAACAAGGCGAACTCACACTCGGCCGCGAAACCCGCGACAGCCCGTGGCGTTTGACCAAACCGCTGAATCTCGCCACCGATCCCAAGGCCATAAAAGCGCTGCTGGAAGGACTCTACGAACTGCGGGCTGCGAAAATCTCCGACCGCGCCTCGGTCACCTTGCCGGCCATCGGGATTTTAGCGAAATCCAGCCAAATCTCGGTGATGTCCTTCGACTCGGAAATTGAAACGACCCTGGAAATTTTCCCACCCGAGACGCCCGAGTCCAGCGAGGTGCGGGCGATGGTGAGCGATCGCCCGGACACGGTCTTCGACCTTCCGCTCAGTCCCTCGCCCAACGTCGTTTCGCTGGCGGATCTGCCGCTCGCCGTGAACGACCTGCGGGATACCGCGCTGACGAATCTCAACATCAAGTCGCTGCGCGGGGTCCTGATTCAGCCGTCCACCGGGGCGGAAATTTTGATCGCGCGCACGCCGCCGCAGCCGTGGATGGCCACCATCGAAGGCCAGTCGCAGGAGGCCAACGACGACCGGCTGTTCAGCTTGCTCAAGACGGCGACGGAGGGCCGGGTCATCGAGTTCATGACCGATGCCGCCACCGACTTCGCACCGTGGGGGCTGGACCGGCCGTTTTTGAAATTGCGGTTCCTCGGGCAGGAAAACCAAGCGCTCGAGCTCGCGTTCGGCATCGACGGCAAGGGCGGCTATTTCGTCAACCGCCTCGGCACGCCGACCGTGATGCGGGTCGATCCCGCGCTGATCGCTTCGATCCCGGTCCGCCCCTACGAATGGCGGCCGTCGCGGCTCTGGTCGATCGACCGCGTGAACCTCGTGGCCATCCGGCGGCAAACGGGCACCGACCCGCCGCTCACGCTGCTCTATGATTTCGCCAGCGAAGAATGGACCGCCAACAGCAATAGCGAGGATCTAACACCCTCCCTGGATCCCGCGCGGGCGACAGCTCTGTTAGCCTCGCTCGAAGGCCTCAAGGTGACCCGCTGGCTCTCGCCGGATGACAGCTCGGCCACCACCGCCCTTCGCAATCCCTCGCTGGTGTGCATGGTCCTGGAAAGAGAAACTGACGAAACCGGTGAGGTCAATGGCCGCACGATAAAGCGGGAGGTGCTCCTCGCGCCCGCCTCGGCCGCGCCGAATCCTGGGTTTTACTATGGCCGACTGGGTGCCGACGCCCATCCGTTCATGCTGGATCGCGACACCTATCGCAAACTCGCGGCGAATTTGTTGGAAAAAGAGTAGGGGCATTCCTGCCCGTTCGCATGGACGTTACAAAATTCCGGAGCGCTGGCTTTACAGGCTGTCGGAAACCCGATCCTTACGATTTTCGTTAGAAAATCCAGGCTTCTCGGCCATGGCGCCTACATCGAAGGAGCCGACCGTTACCAGCCGATGCTGCTGCCCGCCGCCGTGGACGACTCCATCCCGCCCGCCAGCCTGGTGCGTGCGATCGACGCGCTGGGTTACAAAACCCGCGACGACTTTTCCGAGGGCCCCACCGATTATTGCACTGTCGCGCATCACCATTGGTGAAAATGCGCTCTGGGAGGAGACCGTCGGCACAGCCCTGATTCCTGGGTGTTTGCGCCAATCGTGACGAGTGAGAGCAGGTTGCCCTGGCTTGCAGCATCTCATCTCTTCAGCCCTAAAGGGGCGCAAGGCGATCGCTCAGGGCAACGCCCTGAGAACTGAGTTCAAAAGGAATTTCAAGCCCTGAAGGGGCGCGACATCGTGGGCACCGGTGCCCTGCCGCCCCCAGTTTCCGTGTTCATTTATTCTTGAACATAAACTCTCAGTGTCCAGTTTCCGGCGCGTAAGGATGATTTTCATCCGACCTCAAACCCTTGACTGACTGACTCAGGTTTTTCGTGACTTTCACGATCTCGACCCAGGGCGGCAGCGTGCCACCCGCCAATCGGGTTGGGTGCGGCCCAGCATTTATGAGCCTTTTTTCAAATACGGTCGCCGTCATTCCGGCCGCCGGTATCGGCAACCGGACGGGATCATCCCAACTCGCACCGGAAAGCGACGCGATGATTCCGGTGGCCGGGAAACCCGCGATTTTCTGGACGATTCAGGAACTGCTCAATCGCGACATCCGCAGAATCTGTTTGGTAATCCATGAGCGGAACAACGATCTGGAGCGGTTTGTCAGCCTCCTGTATTCCAATCTTGCCTGCATCGTCTTCGTCGTTCCCGATCGTCTGGCCGGAGTCGGCTACTCGGTCTGGTGCGGCGCCCAAGCCGTTCGCCGTGAGGGCGAATCCATCTTGGTAGTCCTCGGGGACACAATTCTGGCGATGCCTGAAATGACGCCTTCGAAGGGCAGTTGGATCATTGTTTCGCCGGTCGATGATCAGAACCGGTGGTGCATGGCCGCCATGGACGGATGCAATATCACCGCATTGTTTAATAAACCGTTGTCCCATGTCCCTTCCACCCACGCCTGCATCGGCGTCTATCATTTTTCGGAGGGGCTTCCACTAACAAAGGACGAGATCGAAGAACTGATCGATGAAAACAGATCCATCGAAATGGTGCATTTGTTACAGCCGCTGGTGGAGCAGGGTGCGTTAGCAGGTGTCATCTCGACAAATTGGATGGATGTGGGAAATCCCGACCACCTGCAGGATGCCCAGCAGAAATTCATTCAGTCCCGTTCGTTTAACTCCCTGAGTCTCGATTCGCTGCGTGGAAGCATCACGAAAAAGTCATCCTATACCCTCAAGTTCCATGACGAAATCAACTATTACAAGTTGCTGCCCGATTCGCTTAAGATCTATTTTCCCCGAGTCATTGAAGCGTCGAACCTGCCGGACAACCAACGACTGATATTAGAGTATTACGCCTATCCGACGCTGGCCGACATCTTCCTTTTTGACCGACAATCTCCCGCGTTTTGGAAAAAAGCGCTGAGCCGTCTGGCCGCCATCTGCGATGACTTCCGTTCCCACGACTACGGTTCCGATGTTCATGCGGCCCAGGATATCTATCTGAAGAAAAACATCGACCGGTTCGAAGCTTTTCTGGCGAACCCGCCGGAAATCGCGCGCCCATTTCTCGCCGCCGCATCTCACAGCGTGGACGGAATTGCGGTTACTTTACCCCATGAGGTCGTCGAAAAATCGCGCGGAGCGCTCGCACGCTTGTGCGAGCAAGCTCGCCTTACTCCAATCCATGGCGACCTGTGCCTGTCCAACATTCTTTGCGAGCCCAACAGTTGCCTGATCAAGCTCGTGGATCCTCGCGGCAGCTTCGGTCGCCAGGGCGTGCTTGGTGATCAACGGTATGATTTCGCGAAACTCGATCATTCGATCGTCGGCCGTTATGATTTTATCGTTAATGACCTGTTTGTGATTCATGCCGATTCACCGGGCGACCTCCGTCTGGAGATGCCCTATCGAAATGTCGTCGAACATATCCGCGTCGAGTTCGAGGCCATTTTTCTCGGTGAAAAACGCGATGAAATCCGGCTGATCACCGCCTGGCTTTTCCTCTCCATGCTGCCGCTTCATGCGGACAAGCCCCGCCGCCAGTTGGCGATGCTGGCAACCGGGCTCAAAATTCTAACAAACATTTCACTATGAGACTTTGCTTCGACCTCGATGGCGTGTTGTGCCATCTCAAAAACGACGGCCAAACCTACGCGGACGTGGAGCCGATGCCGGGTGCCGTGGAGAAGATCCGTTCGCTCCGCGCCGCGGGCCATCAGATCGTGATCGCCACCGCCAGACACATGAAAAGCTGCGATCACAGCGTGGGTATGGTGGTGGCGCGCCAGGGACTGATCACTCTCCAATGGCTGGAAAAGCATGGTTTCGAATATGATGAGATCTGGTTCGGAAAACCGCATTGTGACATTTACATCGATGACAACGCCTATCGGTTCTCGTCCATGGATTCGATAGCGGACGATGCATCCAATCTTCCCCGTTCGAACGAACTGACCCGAAAAGCCCAAGCCTTGCCCGCGTGATTCTTATTATACCAATGGCGGGCCACGGCGAACGATTCCGCAAGGCCGGTTATACAACTCCCAAGCCGCTGATCGAACTCGCCGAGGGAGTCCCAATGTTCGCCAAGGCGGCAAGGAGTTTTCCGCTAGAGATGATGTCGGAGATCGTCTTCATCGTATTGGCCGAGCATTGTGAATCTTATGGAATCGACCGCGAGATCCGGCATCATTTCACCGATGAACGGGTGCGAATTGTGGTCCTTGACGCCGTCACCAGCGGTCAGGCGGAAACGGTCGCGGTTGCCTTGGATTCTAGCCGCGATGACGAATCCCTGATGATTTTCAATGCGGACAGCGCATTCGACGATGACTTGCGTCCCTGGATTACGGATCATTCAGATCAATACGACGGTGCCCTGCAGGTTTTCCGGGATTCCGACTGTCGCTGGAGTTTCGCCCGGACCGATGAATCCGGCGATGTGGTGGAAACCGCGGAGAAATCTCCTATCAGCGATCAGGCATCGACCGGATTGTATTATTTCAAAAGCTTCAAGAACTACCTAAAACTCCACTCGGAAACGAAAGACTCCACGGGGGAAAAATATATCGCCCCCATGTATAACCGCATGATCGAAGCCGGTCAAAGGGTCGGCATTATTCCATGTGAACGGTATCGGTGTTTCGGAACGCCCGCCGATTTGAGTGAGTGTTTGGCAGGTAAAATTTATAGTTATCGGCCATAATGAATTCCGTCCGGCAATTGTATATCTCGCTGATCGTTCATGAGAAGCCAGACGTCATTCTCAACCAGCTTGAGAATTTCCGCTATTTCGCACCCGCCGCCATCATTGTTCTACATATCTCCAAAGCCATGGACATTCCGCCGGACCTTCCCGGAAAAATCCAAGCGTTGGGGGGAATTCATGTGAATCCCGTGCGGGTCGCCACCGGGATTCATAGTTTGCAGGGTCCTCACCACGAGAACCTGCGATTTATCTTCGGACTGAATCCCGCGGAGAACGACATGGTGGCCTTCCATGCATCCAATGACATGTTGTTGAGAAAAGGCGTGGAAGATCACGTTCTATCGTATGAGGCTGGTTACTATCAGGACGGAATTCTAAACCCCGCGAACGATCCAATCTGGGCCGCAAAAATTCTGGGAGACGCGGAGTTTGCCGCCCTGCGTTCTCAAGCCGGCGCCGAGGTCGTGATTTATTCCCAGGTCGAAGGCAGCTTTTTCAAGGTTCATCACCTTATGCGGGCCTTTGAGTTGATTGAACAAGCCGGAATGAAAATGACCAAAGAGCGTCTTTACTTTGCCGAGGAAACGATTCTCCCAACCTTGATCCACGCCTTTTTAAGAGACGAAGGTAAACCCATAGCGGCGCCCTATGTCCTGTCAGAACTTTCCTTTATTGTGAAATACTTCGAGATCGCCCGCAAGGTGTTCGGTCATGGTATTGTTGCCAAGGCATTCTGCCGCTTGCTTCGGATACTGGGCCCCACGCAGGTATCACCCCGCTTGGTGGATGGCATCCGCGAGGGCGATATCGGAGTATATGAACGCTTCAGCCGATCCAACGGAGTTACACGCTTCAGCACACTCCACACTTATGGTGTCAAACGAGTGCTGCGGGTGATCGATGATCCTCTGCGCCGGCATATCTCGGCGCTGCAAACATCCAACTAACAAACGGGATCAATCCCCCGCTCCTTTTCATGACCAAAACTCTCGCCATCATCCTTCCCGCCTATAACGAGGAGTTGACGATCGTCGATACGATGAAGGATTTCTTCGAGGCTTGCCCCGAAGCCGGGATCTATGTCATCGACAACGCTTCGAAGGACCGCACCAACGAGCTCGCCCGGGCTGCCTATCAGCAACTGGGCTGCAAGGGCCGTCTGTTGGAGGAACCTCGCAAGGGCAAGGCCGCCGCCGTTCGCAAGGCGTTCCATGAGATCGACGCGGATGTCTATGTGATGGCCGACGCGGACATGACCTACCCCGCCAGCGACCTGCGGGGTCTGCTCGCTCCGGTGCTTGAGGGGCGCGCCGACATCGTCTGCGGAAACCGCCACAGCTCGGGCGTTTACAAACGGGAGAACAAACGCCCGCTGCACGACTTCGGAAACAATCTGGTCCGTCGGTTGATTAATGCACTCTTCAAAGGCTCGCTCGAGGACATCCTTACAGGCTACCGCATCATGTCGAAGCGGTTCGTGAAAAACTATCCGATTCTATCGGACGGGTTCGAGCTGGAGACCGAGATGAGCATCCACGCGCTCGACAAGGGATACTCGATCATCGAGCTGCCGACCGATTACCGCGACCGGCCTGAAGGGTCGTTTTCCAAGCTCAACACCCTCACCGACGGTGTCCTGGTTCTGAAGACGATCTTCGCGATCTTCGTGAAATACCGGCCGATGATGTTCTTCAGCCTTTGCTCGCTGGCCTTTGCCGCGTGCGCGCTTGCGGCAGGGGCCTTTCCAATCATGGAGTATGTGCAGACAGGAAAAATTCTGCATATCCCGCTGGCCATCCTTGCCACGGGGCTGTCCATCCTCTCCATGCTCAGTTTTTCCGTGGCGGTGATCCTCGACGGGATTGCCGCGGGGCAACGCTTCAATCACGCCCTGCAACTGCTCCATTGGGGCGACCGATGACCGACGCTCATCGGAACCCCTGCCCATGACTTCACTTCGGAAGCCACAGATGTCGCCCGTCACCGTCTGGGTGCTGGTCTGCACCCTCTTAAATGCCGCAGGCTGGCTGCTGTCCGCCGCGGGTTGGCTGAATGGTTTCGGCTATGCCGCGGTGCTGGTTCCGGCTGGCGTGGCGACGGTCTGGTGGTGGAGGAAGGCGCAACCGCAGTTTCTAACCGGTCTGCGGGTGCGCCGTTTCCGGCGGGCCTTTCCAATGGCTTTCGCCGGGGTGGCGATACTGGCCGTGGCGGGCGGATTCCTTCACGCTCCCAACAACTACGATGCTCTGGCCTATAGGACGCCACGCCTCCTGCATTGGCTGGCGGAGGGCAACTGGCAATGGATTCACACCGATTTTCAGAGGCTGAACACGCGCGGCTGCGGCATCGAGTGGGTCACCGCCCCGCTGTTGCTCCTCACCGGAACGGACCGGTTTTTCTTCCTGATCAACGCCATCTCCTTTCTGTTACTCCCGGGATTGTGCTATCGCGTGCTAACGGGTTTGGGTGTTGGGCGCAAAGTGGCCTGGCACTGGATGTGGGTGATCCCCGCCGGTTATTGTTACATCCTGCAGGCGGGAAGCATCGCCAACGATCTTTTCGGCGCGACCCTGGCGCTCGCGGCGGTGGACTATGCGTTGCGGGCCGCGCGGGAACGGAGCGCGGCAATCGCGTGGATGGGGATCCTGAGCGCGGCCCTGATGACCGCCGGCAAGGGCTTCAACCTACTGCTGCTATTGCCCTGGGGCCTTGCCTTGTTACCCGCCATCCCGGCCTTGTTCCGCCGTCCATTAGGAACCCTGCTGGTGGGACTCCTGGCTCTTCTCATTTCCTTGGTTCCGACCGCAGTCCTCAATCATCGTTACTGTGGCGATTGGAAAGGCATCAAAGCCGAGGCGGTAAGCTTGGCCACCGGCGAACCTGCTTTTCATCTCGGAGTAAACTGCGCGCTTGCCACGCTCCAAAATCTCAAACCCACATTCAACCCCCTCTCGGCGGCGTGGAACGGAAAGATCGATCAGGCGGTTCCCGCCGCCATTAAGGCGAAACTCTCCTCGCATTTCGAGGGCGGGGGCGCGCCATTCCGGTTCACGGAAATGGAGATGGAGGAAGCGGCCGGCCTGGGATTTGGCGTCAGCATCCTGCTGCTCCCCGTGCTGTTCGGTCGGTTCCGTATGCGGTTGCCCGCGCGCTCCGCTCTGATGAGTCCCGCTTGGCTAGTTCCGGCCGGAGCGTGGCTGGTGACACTCTATTTTTTCACCCAATCCGGCCTCGGATGTCCCGCCCGCTACCTTGCGCCGTCCTATCTGCTGCTGCTGGCACCGGTGCTGCGACTGAAACGTGCCACTGATCTGCTAGACCGCCCGTGGTGGAGGTGCCTGGCGTTGTTTGGATTTGCACTTGCCGCGTTGGTGCTGGTCGCCTCCCCGGCACGGCCGCTGTTTCCCGCTCAGACGATCCTGAGGGCGCTGAACGCGGACAGCTCCCCTTCACCTTTTCTCCAGCGGATCTGGACCGTCTATTCGGTTTACGGAGCGCGGGCGGATGGTTTCGCCCCGATGCGGGCCGTCCTTCCGCCGGACTTGAAAGTGCTCGGACTGGTCACCTTCGACGACCCGGAAACCTCGCTCTGGAGGCCCTTTGGCTCGCGCCGGATCCGTCATGTGACGCGCGACGACGATGCCCGGTCGCTGCGGCGCATGGGGGTCGAGCATGTGTTGGTCAGCGAATACTTCGTCACCAACCATCAAGCATCGACGATCCCGGAGTGGCTCGCCCGCTTCGATGCGGAAATAGTCACCAGCTTGGATCTCCCGCTCCGCGCCGGTCGCGGACCGAGCCGGTGGCACTTGGTCCGCCAGCGCCCCGCCGAAGTGGCGGAATAAGCCCCCGTTCCGCCCTCATTCCTTTGCCATGCTAGATTTTCTTAAAGAACCGTCCATCGCCGGACTCGCCGTCGGTTCCCCCGAATTTTTCGCACAACAGAAGGAATTGATCCAGCGGCGTCCGTTGCTCAAGCATTGTTACGACGACTGGTATGCCCGCCTGTTAGCCGATGTCCGCTCGGTGCCAACGCCGGGCCTCCTGCTGGAACTGGGTAGCGGAGGCAGTTGCCTGAAAGACCTCGAACCCCGCTTCATCACCTCCGACGTGGTTCCCGGTGTGGCCGAGCGCGTGATCGACGCCTGCGAACTCCCTTTCGACGACGCTTCGATCCAAGCCATCGCTCTCACGCACGTGCTGCATCACATCCCCGACCTAGAGGCCTTTTTCCGGGAGGCCAGCCGCACGCTGGTCCGCGGTGGAGTCATCACGATGATCGAAGTCGCGCACACACCGTTCGCCCGGTTTTTTTTCAAACACTTCCACCCGGAACCCTTTGACGATTCGCCCCGCGAGTGGAGCTTCGGGCAGCAGGACTCGATGATGGACTCCAATCAGGCGCTGTCATGGATGGTCTTCGTGCGTGACCGCGATCGCTTCGAGAAACTCTATCCGGACCTATCAATCGAAGCGTTCGACTATACACCCTGGTTTTCCTATCTGCTCTCCGGCGGGGTCACCAAGCGCTACATGATCCCGGGATTCCTAATGCCCGTGTTGTTAGGCATCGAGTGGCTCCTCACACCGCTGCGGTCGCTTTTCGCCCTGCACTGGCACATCCGCGTCCGTCGCAAGGCTTGAAACCATATATAGTCATCGGCTCCGGCCCGGCCGCCATCGCCGCGACCCAGTCTTTGGTAAAACAAGGGCATCATGTGACGATTCTCGACGTTGGCACCCGCTTGGAAGCCGACCGACAGAAAATCGTGGACCGGATGTCCGCACAGGATCCCGACGCATGGGCCAAGGATGATTTCGATGCCATTGTAGGAGATAGACTCGCCACCAGCGAAGCCGTCCATTCCAAATTATCGTATGGATCTTCCTATAGTTTCGACACCCGCGCCTCCGCCGTGGATGTCCGCTGGGGAAAATCGGCGGGCTTCAACCACTCACTCGCCCGCGGCGGACTAAGCAATGTCTGGGGATCCTCGCTGCTGCCCTACCGGCAAGAGGATATCGCCGACTGGCCGGTCACCGTGGAGGATCTTCGTCCGCACTATCAGGCGGTCATGGACTTCGTGCCGGGAACCTCCGTGAAGGATGATCTCGAGGAAATTCTCCCAGCGTATTCCACCCGCAGCCATCACCTCGAATCCTCCCGGCAAGGACAGTCGCTGCTCGCGGACCTGCAACAAAGCAAAGTTCCGCTACGCAAATCCGGCATCGTTTTCGGTCGCAGCCGCCTTGCGATCCGCGCCTCTGGCGACGCAACCCACCGCGAATGCACCTACTGTGCGCTCTGCCTTTCCGGCTGCCCCTATGGCTTGATTTACTCGTCCGCACAGACACTGGAGGAGCTGATTCGAAGCGGCCGCGTTAGTTATCTTGTAGATCAGCTCGTAGAGAAAATCGAACAAAACGGGGAGGAAGTCAGCGTCAGCGGACGGGATCTGGCGAAGAACATGTCCTTCACTTACAGCGCCCAGCGTGTTTTTCTGGGTGCTGGTGTATTGCCCACCGCAAAAATCGTCCTCAACTCCTTGCGCGTTTTCGACACGCCTATCCTGCTGCGCGACAGCCAATACTTCATCTATCCGTTGCTACGCTTTACCCGGACCGATGCCGTGGAGTCGGAGCGAATGCATACCTCGTCGCAGGTGTTCATGGAAATCGATGACCCGGGTGTCAGCGATCATCTGGTTCATCTTCAAATCTATGGTTACAGTTCATTTCTGCATCACGAGCTCAACCGCACTTTTTTGCACTGGCCGTTGAAGTTTCCGGGTTTCCGCCGCCAGTTTCTCGGTCGCTTGCTGGTCGCACAGGGATTCATTCATTCCAACGAATCGGGCGCGGTGGAACTAACATTGAAGCGCGCCGCCGATGGCAAAGTGTTTCTCGACGCCACCATCCAACATTCGCGAAAGGCACTGGCAACAACCCTGAAAGTAGGCTGGAAACTGGTAAAGCAGGCACTCAACATCCGCGCCGTGCCCTTGCTGCCCGGCTTGCAGTTTCCCAATCCCGGCAGCGGTTATCACAGCGGCGGAACCTTTCCGATGCGCCGGAATCCGCAAGCGTTAGAAACCGATACTCTCGGCCGCCTTCCCACGATGGATCGGGTTCATCTGGTGGACGCCTCCGTTCTCCCGAGCATCCCCGCGACCTCCATCACCTTCAGCGTCATGGCGAACGCGCACCGTATCGCCAGCCTCGCAGGCCAGCTCGATCCGCCATGAAAGTCGCCATTACCGGAGCGTCAGGCTACGTCGGCACGTGCATTTCCAATTGTTTCCGAGCCCATGGTCACGAGGTGCTCGCGATGAGCCGCCGGCCTTGTGCCGCTCCCTGGGTTTCTTATGCATTGGGCGATGACCCGAAGCTGCTACCATGGGAAAATGTGGATCTTCTGGTTCACGCCGCCTATGACTTCACTCCCCGTACCTGGCAGGAAATTCTCGATCGAAATGTCACGCCCAGCGTGGAGTTATTGCAAGCCGCCCAACAAGCAAAGGTAGGACGATTGATTTATATCAGCTCGATGAGTTCCTTCGAAGGATGTCGATCAAACTATGGCAAAGCCAAATTGATGGTAGAAAGCGAAGCCCGCGAACTTGGAGCCACCATCGTCCGACCCGGCCTCGTTTGGGGAGAACGATCCGGCGGAGTCATGGGAACGCTGGAAAAACTGGTCGCCGCGTTGCCGGTCGTCCCATATCTAACTGGCAGTGGCCAGCTAAAGCAATTTCTGATCCACGAGACGGATTTGTCCGAAGCCATCATTTCCATCGCCGGGATGCCTTCATCCCGCTCCGCCACGCTGCACTCGGTGACTCATCCGACGCCGGTTTCTTTACTCGCAATCCTCAAGTCGATTGCCAGCCGCTCGGACCGATCGCGCGTCTATGTTCCGGTCCCTTGGCAGCTCGCCATGGCGGGTTTAAAGTTCATCGAAATACTTGGCATCCACTCGCTGTTCCGCAGTGATAGTTTGACCGGACTGGTCCACGGCAACCCCGATTTGAAAATCAGCAACCCACCCGCCGGAGTTTGCTACCGGCCGTTCGAGTGAAGCCGTGACCGCCGCACCCGATCCACTTCCTCTGCTGGCATCCACCTCCTCCAATGCGGCCACTTGTTCAACTCGATAAGCTGGAACTCCTCATGGCTGCCATGGGCCGACGCGTGACGACCGGCGGAAGAATCTATCTCACCGGCGGAGCGACGGCACTCCTCCATGGCTGGCGACCCATGACCGTGGACGTCGATTTGAAAGCCGACCCGGAACCCGGTGGCTTCTTCGAAGCGATTGCCAAACTGAAAGATGAACTTGCCGTAAACATCGAACTGGCAAGCCCCTCCGATTTCATCCCCGAGCTTCCAAACTGGCGGGAAAGAAGCCTGTTCATCGCCCGTCACGGCCTTCTCGACTTCTATCATTACGATCCTTTCAGCCAGGCCCTCTCGAAACTAGAACGCGGCCACACCCGCGATCTAACCGACGTGGACGCGATGCTTCAAGCTGGGCTGATCCGGCGTGACTGGCTCTTCCAATATTTCCTCGACATCGAACCACGGCTAATTCGCTACCCCGCCCTCGACCCGAACTCGTTCCGGGCGGTGGTGGCGGCGTTTTGCCAGACACCCGGGCCGGACGAATCACCGCAGTCATGACCCGCAACTCAAAAGAAGTTTTCGCCGGCCTGCCAGGTGCGGATCGGATTCTCGAGGGGCTGGCGGATTTCCACCAAGGTCGCCATACCATTCCGGCGTGCCTCGTCCGAATGGCAAGGCCCCGCTTGAGCAGGGCGGGATTCATGGCCTCGGGCGTCCTCCGCGATGACGGGGCGGAACTCGAACTCTACCATCATCTCGCCCACGAAGGCCTGCTAGCCCACAGCCGCTATAACGCTCTCGTCCGGGAGCTTATCAGCTTCGAGCACGCCCTGGACCATCGTTTGGCCGCACTGCAAACTGCGACTGCCATTTAAGACACTCCATCCCCCCGCTTGCCGGGATTCGTTACCGCTCGTTCTGTTAATTAGGTTGCGGCGGTCTGTGACTGTCGCGCTTTGCCACTGAGACATTTTTGATTCCTCCGGTGCATGCACGCTGACCGCCAACGCGTCAGTCAGTCTTGCTAATGCCAATCGCTTCTCAATCAATATCTTGATCCCATTCCATGGACTCACGTAAAACCGACACCTCACTCGATTTCGCCTTGGACTGGCCTACATTTTAGAGTCTGAACCTCGTGACCTGACGGAACTGAACGTGAGGTTTGCCGCATGCTAGGCTCAATGATCAAGAATCCCGCCTCATTCCTGTTGCACTGACCTTCCTCCTGCCCCCTGCGAATGCCTTCGAGTTACTGGCTCAAAATGCCATCATCAGTCAATCCTGCGGCACCGCCACGAAACACCTGATTGGATTTCGCAACATCGCGGTTCTCAGCTACCTCGATATTCAAAGGCCGATCCTGCAAGCCATCGTCGGCAAGCACCTCGCAGATTTCGAAATATTTCTCACCGAACTCTCTCTCTAGTCTCTGCTCCCTGCTCCCACCCATGGACAATTCCCGTTCCATCCAACTCATTCTGGTCCTGATCGTCGCCATGTTCCTCGCCATCTGGCTGGGACTCAGCATTGTGACCCACCAGGCGGAGACGATCCTCCAGGTAGTAGGTGTCACGATTCTGGTTACCTGCCTCTTCCTCGGCCGCAGGATCTGGCTGTTGATTCCGTTTATGGCCGCTCTGAATATTGGCCTGCGAGTGCCCGGCCAGCCGAGCACCCTATTCCTAGGCCAAGCCCTCGTAATCGGGTTTTCCGGCCTTCTCCTTTTGATGCGGAAATTGCCAATCAAGCTTTCTTGGACGGAACTTGAACTATGGATTCTAGTTCTAACTGTATTCATCTTTCAAGTTTACGTTCGCAATCCGGTTGGACTTAACATTTTCGGTGGCGGCACCGTCGGAGGAAAGGGATACGTCCTCTACGCGATGGCCCTGGCCAGTACGATATTGCTCTGCGGCATGAGGGTTCCAGCCAATGAGCTTAAATGGATCGTGCGAATTTCGATAATAGGTGGAATGATGAATGCGGCGGTATCTATCATCGGAAAATTCGTTCCCGTTGTTGGATACTATACCGGCGGGGCCTATGAGAGTAACGATAGCTCCGAATTTGATGATGAAGTGGTTGACGAAATGGCCGCTTCCCGGGTCAACTTTCTATTAGATGTGGGTAACAACCTGGCACTCTGGATCTCATCCTATATTTCGCCACTCCGGGCCTGCATCAAACCGCTGTGGGCATTGCTGGTCCTGGGCGCCGTTGCTGCCGCTGCCATGTCCGGGTTCAGGAACGCGATCGCGAGCGTGGGTATGACTTTTCTCGTTGGGATTGCCTATCGCAGTGGATTCGCCGGACTCGCCATTTCGATCATGGGTGCGGTCGGAGGCCTGGCCTTGCTCGCCGTGGTGAACACCTTGCATCCCCTACCCCCGAACATCCAGCGCTCGCTCACTTTCCTCCCGGGGACCTGGGAGGAACGCTACAGATTGGACGCTGAAGGTTCCAGTGAGTGGCGTTTCGAAATCTGGCGCGAAGTGCTCTTGACCGACCGGTGGATTAATAACAAGTGGCTGGGCGATGGACTTGGTTTCACCGCTGTCGAGTTAGAGGCTCAGAAAAACGCCCGCATAGGAGCCCGCGCGGGTGTATCCGGTTTCGAAGCCCACCGGGATACGGTTCTATCGAATGGCGACTACCATAGCGGACCTATCTCAACAGTCCGGGTCATCGGGTACACCGGCCTTCTGTTTTTCTTACTCGCCCAAATTCGCCTCGCCGTTCACGCCCATCGCCAAATTCTCCGCTGTCGCGGAACTGAATGGTACCCGCTCTCGTTGTTCATTGGAATTCCACAAATATGCGGGCCGATTTTCTTCATCGCTATCTTTGGAGATTTCAAAACAGCCTCGGCGGTTTTCCTGCTGGCTGTGGGAATGATGCGGCTTCTGGAAAACAATCTCCCCCTCACACCTTATGCAAAGCAGGGCCGGATGAGATATCAGCAGCAGGTGGGAGTCACCCCTTCCGGCGGGGAGCGACGACTTGGCAACAGGCTTGGCGCGTGAGTCTGCCTGCACGCATCTCCGCCCCAACTCCCTGTCTTAATCGCACCCATTGATTTCGTGACACGTTCCAAGCGATTCATCGCCGGTCTGCTGAGCGGCTATGGCAGCATCGCCGCAAACATTGTGTTCACGATGGCCAGCATTCCGCTGGCACTCCATTATCTCGACAAGGAGCACTTCGGCCTCTGGGCGCTCGCGGCGCAGATCAACGGCTATCTCATTCTGATCGATCTTGGCATGAATGGCGCGGTCAGCCGCTTCATTGCCGATCACAAGGACGACGTCGATGGCGGCGATTACGGCAGCCATCTGCTCACCGGCGGTTTGGTCTTCTTCATTCAGGGTCTCCTCATCGCCGGGCTGGGCATTGGATTCTCATGGTATGCAGCCGATCTCTTTTCGATCCCTCCCGGCCTGGCGGGCGAGTTCAAGGAACTCCTCATGCTCCTGGCGGGAATGAGCGGATTGTCGGTCGCGTGCCGCGCGGTAGCGTCCCCGCTGTGGGCCTTCCAGCGCAATGACATCGTCAACCATCTGTCCACCCTCGGCGTCTTCGCGAACCTCGCTTTGCTCTGGTTAGGCTTCAGCAGCGGCTGGGGCGTGATGAGTTTTGCCATCGCCCAGATTCCCATGCTCCTCGCTTCACCGGCGGTCACCGCCTGGTTCTGTCACCGGAACGGGTACTACCCATCGCCGGGTCATTGGGGAAAAGTCAGTCTCCCCATTTTCATGCACACTTTCCACTATGGACGGGATGTCCTGATGGTGAACTTCGGAAGCCAATTGATCAATGCATCCCAGATCATGATCATCAGCCGATGGATTAGTTTGGACGCCGCCGCCATCTTCGCCGTCTCCACCAAGGTCTATACCATGGCAATGTTGTTAATTGCCAATCCGATCGCGACCTCGGCTCCGGGCCTCACTGAAATGCATGTCCGCGGCGAACAACAACGATTCGTCCAACGCTACTGGGATCTCATCGCGCTCGTGCTTGCCGCCTCCACCATCGTCGCCACCGCACTGGCGATCGGCAACCGGTCGTTTGTCGCCCTTTGGACTAACGGCGCCATTGAATGGTCCTGGGCCTGCGACTTCATTCTCGCACTGCTGATCATCATGAGAAACCTGAACGGTTGTTTCCTCAACCTGTTCGGACTGACCAAGGACTGGCGGCCCGTCCGCTACATCTATCTCGCGGAAGGGCTGTTGTTCGTGCCGCTCGCCATTCTCTTTTCCAAACCTTTTGGAATGGCGGGAATTCTGACCGCGTCCCTAATCGCCCATATTCTCGCAACCACGACATTGTCGGCCCGCGCCGCCGGCCGAATTATCGGCTCCCCGATGCGGATCAGTAAAAGCCTGGGAACTTCCGTGGGACTGATTGCCGGTGCCGCCGCCATGAGCTACGCCGGATCCCGGCTATCGGCTGGCCCGTGGGCCATGGTCATCACGGCGGCAGCCGTGAGCTTGCTCTTCATCGCCGTAGCTTGGCAGATGATGATTCCCCGGGACTTCCGCAGCGAGGCAAGAGTCCGATTCGCCACCGCCACATTCAGACTCAAAACCATGCTGACCCGCCCTTCCTGACGCTCAGGTGAAGGTGCGATTCTAACTCTATTGATCGCCCTCCAATGAACGGAGCGCCCGGCCTCACGTTATAGATACATCCACCCATGCAAATCCCCTGCCTCCTTTGCAAATGCAGCAAATCAACCAGCGTTTCATCCATGACCCGCAAGGAGCTGGTTGAGTTGTGGGGAGCATTGAGCCGGCCCATTTCGGATGCCGACCTGGCCAGATGCAATTGCGGCGGAACCGTCGAGCTTCTCGAATGCCGTGAGTGCGGTTTTCAATACTTCGACCCACGGCTCGCAGGCGACGAGCAGTTCTATCACAGCCTCGATGTGGGCAATGACCTCTACTATAATAAATCGAGGCCTGAATTCGAAGTGGCCGTCACCCTTGCGACCCAACGGGGATATTCATCGGTTTTCGATATCGGATGTGGCAGCGGCAGCTTTCTGGATCTATGCAAGAAGAAGGGCTTCGCGACTTACGGTCTCGAACTCAATACCGACGCGGCGGACGAGGCTGGTACCAAAGGCCACCGAATCTGGAAGGCGTTGATTGACGACACTTTCGTCGAGGCGCACCGCGGAAAGTATGATCTGGTGACTATGTTCCAAGTCATGGAGCACGTGCCCCACCCGGTAGCGCTTCTGGCACAAGCAAGCGAACTTCTGAGTGACCGGGGCGTGCTGATGATTTCCGTTCCGAACCGCCAGGGCATCTATAGACTTTTCCCGTTGGACCCGCATCAGTGGCCACCCCACCACCTGTCCCGCTGGCGAACGAAGGATTTCAGCAGGCTTGCCACTGAGGCAAACCTACAGCTCGAAACTATTTCCGGCGATCAAACCCACGGATCGGACATTGTGGGGAGATTCACTTCCAATGAAACCCTGAGGAAATCCTTGGGAATACCCGCGTCGAAGATTCCATTGTCGTTAGTTCGCGCCGCCGCGCTTCTCTATCGCAAGCTCGGGCTGAAATACGTGGTCAGGAACTGCGGCACCAGCATTTACGCAACCTACCGCCGGAAGTGATGTCCGAATCAAAGACCTTGCCCCGCATCCTCTTTCTGACGGGTGACCTCGGACTCGGGGGCGGAGCGGTTTTCGTGCTCAATGTGTGCACCGCACTCAGGAACTCGCGGATCTGGGAGCCTCTGGCAGGAGTGTTTTCGAGCGTCGGCACGGTCGGACGGCAATTGATCGACTCCGACCACCGCGTCATCGGACCGTTTCCCAAGGCCACGATCCATGAGGAATTCATCGAGGCGATGCATGCCGAATGCCGCCGTCTAACCCCTGCGGTGGTCGTGGCGAATCTCGGCGGCGAAACCTTCGATTTCCTGCGCTTTGTGCCAGAATCCGTCATGCGGGTGGCGATGATTCACAGTGACGACGAATGCGTTTACGCCCAGGTGGAACGCTACCTTCCCTGGATCGATCTGGTGGTGTGCGTGTCCGCCCATAACCGGGAGGTGATGCGCAAGCGACTTGGTGGACGGGCGGTTCCTGTCGAACAGGTGGCGTGCGGCGTGCCAATGCCGGAGACGCCGCCGCGCGAGATTCGCGCTCACGGAACGTTGCGGGTGCTCTATCTCGGGCGGGTGATCGAGCAGCAGAAAAGGGCGGGCCTCATGGCCAAAGTGATCCGCCGGTCGCTCGATATTGGACTCGATATCACCTGGACCATTGCGGGGGACGGTCCCGATCTGGCGGCGATGCAGGCCGCCTTCACCGGGGATCGCGACCGGGTCGGCTTCGTTGGGGAGGTGGTGTATGCCAATGTGCCGGACCTCCTCGCAGCGCATGACGTGTATTTCCTCTGCTCGGATTTCGAAGGCCTGCCTTTGTCCATGTTAGAAGCGATGGGCTCGGGATGCGTGCCCGTCGTCAGCGATCTGCCGAGCGGCATTTCCGAAGTGATCGATGATCTCAACGGGATTCGCGTCCCATTTTCCGGCGCGGATGAATCCGCCTACGTCGGAGCGCTGGCCGAGCTATGCGGGGACCGCGTGCGACTGGCGGAGATGGCTGCCGCAGCCACTCGGACCGTCCGGGAAAGCTACTCGAATGCCGCCATGGCCGAGCGCTGGACCCGCCTGCTGGCAACGCATGAGAAACCCATGGCTCCCGACTGGACGCAACCCTGCATCGCAGATGCTCCGCCGGAGTGCAGAAATAAACACTGGTATTTTCATCCGGTAATGAGGCCGCTGCGGAAACTGGCGAAACTGTTACTTGGAGGAGGCTGAGTCTTTGGATTCAACAAGCATTTATGTATCAATCCCGATTACTGATCGCCGGAATGTGTTCCTGGCATCTCAATCACACGGCAAGGGAGGCCGAGGGCATGGAATCCCTGGCGGGTTACTGGGTGGGAAACAAAAAAGCCTCCGACATCCCGTCCGCCAAATACAAGCGCGTCTGGCCATACCATCTCGCTCAGAAGCCCTTTTACTCGTTGCCATTCGCCGGACTCGAGGAGCGCATGCGCTGGCACAATCTGCCTTTCTACGATTATTGGATCAAACGACAGTCGTTACCGGAAGGGGTCAACGTCGTCCAGGCTCCGATGGGTTCCTGTGAGGCACTCTTCGGTTTGGCCGCGAAATCACCGGACAAGGTCCTCAAGGTTTTCGACGCACCTAACAGCCACCCCACCAATCTTTTCGGCTACTGGCAGCGCGAGTGCGATCTTTACGCCCCCGGCTATGTGATTCCAATTCCATACTGGGTCCGCTCCAGGATTAATCGGGAGATCGAAGCTGCGGATGTCGTTTTATGCCCCAGCCTGTTCGTCCGGGATACTATGGTAATGAACGGAGTTTCTCCCGGGAAGTGCTTCGTTTCGCACTTCGGGGTAAACACCGAAATGTTCACTAAGAGGTTATCCCTTCCAGCCACGCCCAGGTTCATTTGCGTCGGTTCCCTGACCGTAAGAAAGGGTCACCAGTATCTTTTCCGCGCCTTTGAAAAAGTGAAGGCGCAGCTCCCTGACGCGGAGTTGATCTGTGTCGGCGGAGTGAGACCGGACTTCTTGGCCGAACTGCCGCGATGGAAAGGAACCTTCACCCACATCGAATCGGTTCCCCACCCGGAGCTGGCGAAGATGCTGACCGGCGCGACCGCTTTCGTGCTGCCGTCCATGGAAGAGGGATTTGCCCGGGTCCTGTCCGAGGCGATGGCCTGCGGCCTGCCAATTCTCGCCAGTTATGAATCCGGTGCCACCACCGTGGTACGGGATGGCGAGGAGGGAATCATTGTGCAACCCAAAGACATCGACGGGATGGCCGCCGCCATGATCCACGTCGCACAGGACCGCGAGGACAACCTCCGGATGGGTGATGCCGCCTATCTGGCGGGCGCCCGTTCGAACACCTGGACGGACTATACCCGCCGGTTGCTCACCGAGTATGATCGCCGGCTGACCGCCCCGCATCCACCATCAGTTCTAACATGAAGCCACAGCACCTACCCTATCAAATCGATCCGTCCTCGAATCGGTTTCATCACTATGAGACCCGTTGGAAGTTGTGCGGCCTGGAGTTGCTGGAAAAGCACTTCAAAGGCTCCGAAGTAAAGTCCTTGCTCGACTTCGGCTGCGGCCGGGGCGAAGTGCTGCCCATTTATGGACAAAGGGGCTACGAAGTCGTCGGCACCGACGCGGACGAGGAATGCGTGAAAATCAGCTCCCAGCTTGGAAATGCGGTGCTGCTCGACACCAAGGACCCGCTGGCTCAGTTCGGCGAGAAATCATTCGACGCGGTGGTTTGCTATCATGTGCTGGAACACGTTCCTTCCCCGATCGAAACCATCCAGATCCTTTCCAAAATCGCGCGCAAGGCGGTGGTCATCGCGGTTCCGAACTTGCATACGCTCACCCGCTTCTTCCGCCGGAACGTGGAACCCGTGAACGAGGGCCACCTTCAATCCTGGGATCACGGACATCTGCTGAACCTCGCCCAGCGATACGGCAATCTCGAACTGATAGAATGGGGGTTCGACACGACGATCCTTCCCGTATTCAACCGGTTTGGCCTGAGGCTGCTCGGCCAGTCAGGGCTGATCCATCTTGAGACCAAGGTATTTCCGAGACTGTTCCCCTATCATGGATTGAGCGTTCTCGGTATTTTCAAACCATTGCCTTGAATCCGCAGAGCCTCCTAACAATAGCGAACAGGAATACTTATCATGGGATTGGATTACAATGGAGTCAGGCTGATGGCCTATGCGAAAACCTTGGACCCGGCATTGGATTCCATCGTGATGCTCGGCAGACAATCGTTGCACACGGACGCGGCGGGCATTCGGGCCGTCTTCGAGGAATTCCGCATTCCCTTCGATGAACGGGATCCGCAGCGCCTGGTTGAGACGGGCGGTGGCTATTGCGAGCCGTTGCTGAAACACCTGGGTTTTTGCCGCATCGAGTCGATAGATTTCAGCGGCTATGAACACCCGACGCATGTCCATGACTTCAACCGGCCGCTGCCGCCCGGTTTTGATGTCAGCTACGACATGGTCTTGGACGGCGGCTCGCTGGAACACATCTTCAACTTCCCGATCGCCCTGCGCAACTGCATGAGGATGGTCAAACCGGGCGGAATCTTTGTCACGATCACTCCTTGCAACAACCTCTGCGGGCATGGATTCTATCAGTTCAGTCCGGAGCTCTACTTCTCCATGATGCGGGAGTGCAACCAGTTTAAGCTGCTGGATCTTTTTTGTCATGAAAACGGCCGTGAGATGTCGTGGCATCGGGTGAAAGATCCGGATGTGATCAAAAGCCGCGTCAATCTGATCACGAGAAATCCGGTCATGATGCTGGTGATCGCCCGCCGGCTGCCGGGGGCCGAATTGCCAGAATTCCAAATCCAACAAAGCGACTATCAGACGCTGTGGGCGGGAGAAAGCCTGAAGGCCCCGTCCAAACAGAACAGCCCCTTGAAGCTCGGCTCGCTGATCCGCCGGGTCGCCTCGAAGGCGATCTCCAACAACCTGAAATCCAGGATCCGGGAGCTGCTGGAACCGGACCGCTTCCCTGCCGAATTTTTCACCTCCGCCGATACCGCCAAGGGTTCGTTGTTGGAGTCGGCACTGTCGGCTCGAAACCGACCGCGGGAGTGACCCCGTCCAGAAATCCACCCATTACCCGCAATTGTTCTAGTATTATGAATCTCCTCAAATGGATCAAAGGGCAGTATCTCAAGCGAATCGCCGACCAGGCCGTTGAACGTCTGAAGTCACAGGAACTCATCGCCACCATCGATCCGGCGAACTTCGCGGACAGCCTGCGCGATCCGGATGCCTACTACCGCCGTGCCTTCCAGGATTTCCACCGCACGGTTCCCGCGGAACTGCGCGCCCACCGCGCTTATTTCAAGATCGACCGACGGGGCTTCGGTGAGGATGCCTTCCACACGATGTGGTGGCGGCTGGTCCGTGAGTTCAAACCGGAGAGCTTCCTGGAAATCGGAGTCTATCGGGGGCAGGTCGTCAGTTTGATTGCACTGCTCTCCAAACTCGAAGGGATCGGTTGCCAGACCACCGGAATTTCACCTTTCAGTTCTTCCGGCGATTCAGTATCCAAATACCGAAGCGATTTGAACTACTTTGAGGACACGCTCTCCCACTTCAAATACTTTGGCCTGCCGGAGCCCGTTTTGGTCAACGCATTCTCAACCGATCCCGAGGCACTTGAAGTCATCGCATCGCGGCGCTGGGACATGATCTACATCGACGGCAACCATGACTATGGCGTGGTGGTCAAGGATTGGGAGGCCTGTTCGAACGCGGTGAAACCCGGCGGTATCATCATCCTCGACGATTCCGGTCTCACCACGGCCTATCAGCCACCGGCTTTCTCGACGGCGGGACATCCCGGTCCTTCGCGGCTTGCATCGGAAATCGACCCGAAACGTTTCAAGGAAATCCTACAGGTCGGCCATAACCGGGTCTTCCAACATCTCAGTTGATAGCCAATGCGAATCGTCCAGATCACCACCGACAGCCGCGAGCACTATAAAGACTATCAACGGCCGGAGCCCTATTTCGGCACGGCACCCCAAGGGTTGCTGGACGGATTTACGGAGTGGCCCGACGCCGAGATTCATGTCATTTCGTGTTCCCATGTCGCGACCCGAGCACCCGAAAAACTGGCGGCTAACATCTGGTTCCACCAACCGGTGGTGGGCAAGTGGGGATGGGGCCGCACGCTTTTCGCGGGTTCCATCAAGGCGGTCCGAGGCCTGGTCCGGGAGATCCAGCCGGACATCGTCCACGGCCAGGGAACCGAACGCGATTGCGCGATGGCGGCCGTTCTATCCGGCTTTCCGAACGTTCTAACGATTCATGGCAACATGCGGGTCCACGCCAAGCGCGGGGAAAACCGCGGTGCGCATTACTACAGGTTGGCGGCTGTCTTGGAGGGATTCTGCCTGAAGCGGACGGACGGCGTGGTCGCGATTTCCCGCTACACGGAGGAATTGGTGAAAGGCATCACGCCCCGGACCTGGTTCCTGCCCAACGCCGTTGACCGCCGCTACTTCGATGTGGCGGCCGCATCTCCAGCCCGGACGAGGCTTCTGTTCGTGGGCTCCATCTGCGAGCGCAAGAATCCGATCGGCCTGATCAAGGCCTGTGAGCCGATGCTGCGAGCCGGCGAATGCACGATCGCCTTCGCGGGCGATGGAGATTCGCAAAGCGCGTACCGGAGAGAATTCGAAGCCCTGCTGGAAACCGTGCCCGGTCTGGAGTTGCTAGGGTTTCTTGGCCGCGACGCCCTCGGCGAGGAATTCCGCCGAACCTCCATCCTCGTTCTGCCAACCTTTGAGGACAATTGCCCGATGGTGGTCTTGGAAGGGATGGCCGCAGGGTTGCCCGTGGCGGCATCCCGGGTGGGCGGCGTTCCCGATCTGATTACCCATGACGTTGACGGGGTGATGTTCGACCCCAATAACACCCAGAACATGCGATCCTGCCTCGAAGAGCTGGTCCGTAACCCTGCAAAAGGCGACCGACTGGGCGCACAGGGTCGTATGACTGCCCGGGAACGTTTTCACCCCAAAGTCATCGCGGGCGAACATTTAAAGATCTATCAGGAAGTGCTGGGGCGTTAGACCGTTTTCAAAACCCGTTTCCGCCATGCCGCAAATACCCGGTGGCTCAACTCGGAATCAAAGAGGCATCTCATGCGCTCTTGCTTGCCGAAGACATCACCACATGGATCTCAGAACAGTGTTTAGAACTCCATCCCACGGATTCAGAGTTTGAGTAAAGACTTCTGCCCCATGCCCCGCATCCACTTGGTCACCTACGCGACGCCGCGCTTCCGGCTGCGACAGTGGGTTCTAGGTGCATCCGCCCGCGTCAATGGCGTGGTCGATACCGTAACTTCATGGTCACCAAACCTGTTGCTAAAGGCGGGATTCGAGGAGCGTTGCAAGGATATCAAATTGTCGGAACGCGGGTCCGGGTTCTGGGCGTGGAAGCCGTTTATTATCCAGAGAAAATTGGCCGAGGTTCCCGCCGAAGACATTGTTTTATATTGCGATGTGGGAAGGATCTATCCGTTCAAGAAGCTCGAACAGCCGATCAACGGACTCCTCGACTGGATGGCCCGCCATGGGCAATCCGTCATGCCCGGCGTTTGCATTCCGTGGAAAGGCCCCATGTCGATGTGGACCAAGCGGGAAGCGTTTGTGGCGACGCGCCTGGATCTGGCAGAGTTCCACCAGGCGACGCCCATCCAAGCCAGCTTTTCACTATGGCAAGCCGACAAGGCCAGTTTGGAACTCGTTGCGGAATGGATGGACCTGTGTGCCCAACGAAATTTGATCAGTGACGATCCGGACCGACAGGGATTGACCGCATTACCGGATTTCCATGAGAACCGCCATGACCAGTCGTTGCTTTCGCTGTGCTGTCTGAAACATGGAATCTCAGGTATAGATATCGGCACCACGATGCCGGACGTGGATACTAAACATCCGACTGAAATTATGCAATTGCTGGGCGATCTGGACACTGCGGTGGGCATTTCCGGCCGGCTGCTGAGGACTCTTGTCCGGCCGATCGAATGGCTTGAGGAGAAGATGAGGAGCAAAGTGAAATTCGGCGAACCGCGGGTCGAGCCTGACATAAAGAAAAGCGACCCATCCAATGCACGCCCATGATACGCCGGACGCACCCTTACGACCCCCACATTTCTAACGGACTTTTCGGTCGTTTACTGATCCGGCTGTCCAAACACAGAATTCCAGTGGTCGGCAGACTGTTCCGCGGGTATCTGAACTGCGATATCCCGCTGCGTTTGCCGGATACCATCTTTTTTCCCCATCCGTATGGAATTGTAATCTCGCCCGGTACCATTCTGGGCGAGGATGTGGTAATCGGTCAACAGGTGACGATCGGAAGCAGGAACGGAGTATTTGCCGCGCCGCGCATCGGCAACCGGGTTTATATTGCGGCCGGGGCCAAGGTTCTGGGAGATATCACGATCGGTGACGATGTCATTATCGGTGCCAACGCGGTTGTGACGAAAGACGTGCCGGACAATGTCATCGTCGTGGGAGCCAACAAGATCATGTCCAAGAAGACGGAATACTGGAACGCTGCTGAATAACGTTATAGTTCACTTTCTCAATGAGCATCACAGAGCGCCACTACAATGTCGTTTTGCACCGTTGTCGATTGGCGAAGCCATTTGACTCGATCCTGTACCGGTGAAAGCTTGGTCAGCTGCGTCTGCGGCGAAACCCATGAACGTCCAGCCCTTTGCCTTTGCCTTTCCCATCGACGGCAGTCCTGCCGCAACCGATGCCGGCGTCTGCAGCGCCCGGACTTGGTTCTCAAAAATCAGGTTTTTTCCGCATTTGCCATCCGCAGTTCAGATGGCCCGGACTCGCGCGGTCCCTGTTTCCAGTTGGCTGCTGGTAGTGGCGGCGGCCATTCTGAGCATCGGGGGTTCGGCTGCGTCGCCTGTTGACCCCTACGTCGAGATTCCGGGCCAGATCATCGCGTCCTCGCCGAATCCCAGCACGGAGTTCGTGGGATCGCCCTCGATCGCAGTCCTCCCGGATGGCTCGTATGTCGCGAGTCACGACACTTTTGGTCCGGTGGCTCCGATCCGGACCGCCATCTATCGGTCCGTCGATGGCGGTGGGGTATGGACGAAGCAGGCGGAGTTCCCTGCTTATTGGTCGAATCTTTTCGTCCACGGCGGGGCGCTCTACTGCCTGGGGACCACCGGGAGTTATGGGGCCATGGTAATCCGGCGTTCCGATAATGCCGGACTCACGTGGTCCAGTCCCACCAGCGGGTCCACCGGAATCCTGCGGACAGAGGCATATCACACGGCTCCGATGCCCATGCTGATCCATGGGGGACGGATCTGGCGCTCTTTTGAGGACATTGGCGGAGGGGGAGGCTGGGGAAAACAATTCCGGGCTTTCCTCATGTCCGCTCCAACGAATGCGGATCTGCTCAACTCGGCCAATTGGACTTTCACCTCCAGCCTCCCTTCGTCAGGCACTTGGCTGGATTCTAATTTCTACGGCTGGCTTGAAGGCAACGTCTTGGTTTCTCCCGCCGGGCGATTGGTCAACGTCCTGCGGGTAGAAGTGCCCCTACCCGAACGCGCGGCGGTGATCGACTTCGGGACGGCAGGATCGAATGGGTTCTTCGACCCTGCGGGCCGTCCCGCAATCAATCAGCAAGATCAGTCCGGATTCATCGACTTTCCGGGAGCGGCCAAAAAATTCACAATCCGCCGCGATCCGACCACCGGTGAATATTGGTCGCTGGTGAATCCTGTTCTAGCAGGCGGACATCCTTCGATTGTCCGCAACACCCTCTCGCTGGCCCGGTCCACCGACCTGATGAATTGGCAGATCCGCTGCCACCTCATTTTCAATCCTGATCGATCGAAGCACGGATTCCAATATGCGGACTGGCAATTCGAAGGAAACGATCTGATCGCAGTGGTCCGCACGGCTTGGAAAGCTGACAATTACCACAACTCGAACCATATCACGTTTCACCGGGTCAGAAATTTTCGCACGCTCGGAATGGATGACTCTGTCGCCACCGGTGCCGCCATTACTTGGAAATTCCCCGGCGTCTCGGTGACCGGCACCGGCTTTTCACCGGATTTGCTGGAGAACGGGCGAATCGCATTCGCCAACCGCCCCTACACTTGGGACGAAGTCCCCGCCGCTTTTGCCAATTCCCTGGTGACCGCTACCAGCGGAGGAGTGAAGGCATCGCTGACCCTCCGCGCGACCGCCCCGGTTAGAGCTTACCTGGCAGCATCGCAGGTCAGTCCCCAGCCGGCTCTCGCAGGATGGACGCCAACCGGCCAAAGCTTCTGCTACACGGATGGGTGGAGAACCCGGTTGTCACTGTTCTATCGAGACCTGTCGGTCGGCGAGGAAATCCCGGTGCCGCAAACCAACTGGACCGGCACCCTGCTGGTCATTCCACCGGCACCGGGATCCGTGGGCCAGTGGCGGTGCGAAACGAAGATCTCGTCAGATCGCGTTGCCGATGAAAACCATGACTTCCATGGAGAACCTTCCATCCCTCCTCCGGTGGCTGACAGCAAAGGCGCGTGGGGAACCGCGCTTCGATTCCAGCTTGGGCAGCACGTGGATCTGGGCGATGTTTTTCCTCTCACGCGGGTGCCCTTCACGATCGCATTCTGGATAAAAATCAATACGGGCGACATTAGCTATCAGGTCCCCCTGTCAAAGCAAGCCCCCGGCAGCGATGACGGATATCGGTTCATGGTGAACTCTCCCGGCCACAGTGGCAAAGCGGGATTCGTCGCCGGTTCTGCCTCTGACGTGCTGTTTTCAACCACACCGGTCAATGACGGAATTTGGCATCATCTGGCTGTCACCCTGACACCGGATGGTGACATGATTCTCTTCATTGATGGTGAGGAGGAGAGCCGGACGGCGGCACCCGTCGTTCGTGGGACGTCCGCAGCCTTGCGATTCGGTGCCACTACCGCATCGGGAGTGGCCGAGCCGTTGTTCGCGGGCTGGCTGGACGAAATTCAAATTCATCACACCGCGCTTTCCGCCGCGGAACTCGGTGCTTTGGTCACCGATCCGGCGCGCGTGATTGCCGCCGGCCAGCCGTTCACCACCGGCGTCGCCATGTCAGCTCCAGCCTCTGGCCGCGGTGTCAACTGGCGGGCCGTCCCGGGCCGCCAATACGAAGTCTATCGCAGCTTGAATTTGGGGCCGGACACCTGGGAACTACAAGCGACCTTGATGCCGCAAGGACCAACCGGCACTTACCTCGACCCCGATGTTTTGTCGCAGGCTTTCTACATGGTGAGGATGATCCGTTAGGCTCCGCTCTCCAGGAAAGGCCACATCTACGGCAGCGGTGACATCGATCGCTTGAGCGAATCCTCTCCCGGAGGCTGCAACGAGAATTTCGCCGGGGATATCCGGCTGCTCAATTGGCCCTGGAAATAAGCGACAGCTTTCGCGAAGCAATCAATCCAGGTTGCCGAACCGAAACGCCTCGTCGGTCGCTTTTGTTAGATCTCCATGAAAATCGCTGTCTTTACCGGTACTGCCACAGCGCCATTCATGTTGCAAATCGGCGCATCGTTGTCGGAGTCCAACGAAGTGGTGTTCATTGCCTACAACCGCATCGCCGAAGCCTTGATCAGAAAGAACGCCCGCCCTTGTTTCACGCCGCTCCCGAGTGGTTCCCATCCGGTTGGAACAAGCGAGATCGAGCAATACAGCGCCTATTACCAAAGGGACTTGAGCGCGGGGCTGTCGGTCCCCCCGCTGTTTGACATAGCCATATGGCCATGGCTATA
>JANMSI010000141.1:0-57724 GCA_031389115.1 Akkermansiaceae bacterium | reverse complement strand
TGAAAACCGCCGCCACTCCGGAAATTTTTTCGCAGTGTGACTAAACCGTAACTCTTCGTTGGGCGTTCTTGGCGAATATTACTCCGCACTTCTACGTCCCCTTGAAAACTCTTGGCTATTCACTCCTGACGGTCCTTTCCCTGGCCGCATCCGCAGTCGCTGCGGAATTTCCCGCACCGAAGTCGCTTGGAGCCACTCAAGAATATGGCCGCAACCTCCAGCGCACCATGAAGCTGCTGGCGGACAGCACACCGGAAAAACGCAACACCGTGCGAGTGCTCTTCTACGGTCAAAGCATCACCGAGCAAAACTGGTCCAAAATCGTCGCGGACGATCTGCGGGCGCGCTTTCCCCATGCCGATCTCGTCATCGTGAACCGCGCATTGGGCGGGTTCGTGTCCCAGGCGCTGGTAAAAACGGCGGAGACCGACCTTTATCCCTTCCAGCCCGACCTGCTCATTTTTCACGTCTATGGCGCGCATGACAAATACGAGGACATCATTCGCCGGACCCGCGAGCGGACCTGCGCGGAAATCCTGATCCAGACCGACCACGTCACCAACCCGGCTGACCTCACCGAAGAAACCGATCCGGCGAAAGCCACGATCCAAAGCGGGCAGTGGGGCGCTTTCTTCAACTACAATTTCCTCCCGTCCATCGCCAAGCAGTATGGGGCCGAACTGTGCGACCAGCGAACGATTTGGAAAAACTACCTCACCGACCACAAACTCGAACCTCAGTCCTTGCTCAAGGACGGCGTCCACCTCAATGCCCACGGCGAGTTTCTGATGGCGGAAATCGTCAAGGCCCACCTCCGCCGAGACCCGAAGTTCGACCCGGCCCCGGCAGAAGCCTGGGTCAAAACGTATGTGGTCGGAAAGGACATCAAGGTCGCGAATGGTAACCTGGTGTTGGAATTCGAAGGAAACCGCGTCGATGTCATTTGCAAGGCCGGCACCGCCCCGCCCGCTGCGGTGAAGATCGATGGCCGCAAGCCATCCGACATCCCCGAGCTGTATGGTTTCACCCCGGCCCTGACGACGCCACCGGGAAAATGGCAGGTGAAGTGGCCCGTCGTCGCACCGATCACCTCCGAAAAACCCCTGATCATCGAAGATTGGTCGATGGAGATTACCAAGCCACCCGGTTCGGATGAAAAGCTCTTCACCTTCATCCTCACCGGCTCGAAAACCGGTCCCGACGGCGAAGGCCGCACCGACGCGAAGTTTGTCTCGAAATCCGGTCGCATCGTCATGATGCCGGACGACTGGAACGCGCACTACGCCCTCACGCTAGCCGGCATGAAGCCGTTCCCGGAGAAGTTCACCGCCAAATGGAGCGTGGTGCCTCGGTTCGTCGATGAGTTTATTGCTCCCACAATGCGACCTAAAAATTTTGACACCGTCGTCACGGTTGCACAGGGTCTTGCCAACTCCCGTCACACTCTCGAAATTTCCGGCGGGCCGGGAACTCCCATCACGGCGATCCGCATCTACCGGCCACCGTTGCCCGGTAAAGCCCACTGATCATTCATTCCTGAAACCTACCTCCTCTTTTCTTATTTGCTCAAACCTATTGTCACCATAACTCCATGAAACTTGTTTTAAATACACTCGCGCCGTTGCTGATCCTCACCGCCGCAGTTCCCTGCGCCAATGCTTCGGTCCTGATTTTCAGAGCCAACCCGGACGGCCCATTTACCAACGACAGTCCTGTGCCTGCCGGATACGGCAACAATATCGCGGGGCCTACCCAAGGTGGCTTTAGGTATGAGACCACAGGAGAAGTCACGCCAAACATTGTGGTCTCATATTCCAATGACCGTATTTACAACAGCGACTACGGCGACTTAGGATCTGTGATTTATTCGGCAGGACCCACTCTTACGCTCGTATTTACGGCGGACCCTGGATTCCTGGTGAGGCTCGATTCATTCGACATGGCTGGATTCGGCGGTAGCGGCGAAACGATTCCCACCATCTCGGTCACCAACGGGTCCACCACCTTTACCCAGTCTGGCTTGGTGGCACCCGGCACCGGACATAACACAGTTACCGTTTCCGGTAACCCGAGTAATTCATCCACAGGGGAGATAGTGACGCTCTCGATTTCTGACGTTTCAAACGGGTTAAGCGGCTTCACCAATTTTCAGTTCTCGCAGATCCCCGAACCCTCTCAGTTCGCTCTCCTGGGACTTTCCGCCCTGGGCTTCGTTGCCTTCCGCCGTCGCAGCGCGTGAGAACTTTCCAAATCGCTTTAGCCCATTGATCTACCTAATACGGAAAAAAGCTGCCAACAAAGTAATCTCCTTTCCAAATTCCACCTGCCCAATCTCCCAGACAACAAACAAACAAAAACCAGACATACCATGAAGTACTCAAAACTCCTCCTGTCCAGTGCCCTGCTTGCCACAAGCCTGCAGTTCGTCCACGCGGCCACGATCACGGTCGCCGGTGACCTCATCGGCGGCGGACAGCTTGCCGGATCGGTTTTCACCATTGCGCCGCAAGGTGAAATCTTTGGCCAAAACAGCACTCCTGGCAGCGGTAACGAAAACGCAAACTTTTCGATCGACGGTAACACCGGCACAAAATATCTCAACTTTGGAGAAACGAACACCGGTTATATCGTGACTCCCACGATTGGCTTGTCAAATGTGACCGGCCTTACCTTATCAACCGGAGGTGACGCTAACGAGCGTGATCCAATTACGTTTTCGCTCTATGGCAGCACTACCCAAGTGGCTAGTGCTACGCCCGGCGCAACGTTTAATCTGTCTGACTTCACAGCGATCACCCTCGATCAAAATGCCGGGCTTGATGTTGATCCCGGTCGGAACTTTACCAATCCTACCATTAACTTTGCCAACGCCGGAGCCTACACAACCTACCTGCTGGTTTTCCCGACGATTCGCGACTCAGGAGCGGCCAACAGCATGCAAATCTCCGAAGCGATTCTCACCGGAGAGGCCGTTCCCGAGCCAAGCTCATTTGTCCTGCTGGGACTGGGTGCTCTCGGACTCGTGACCCGCCGCCGCCGGAATTCTTGATTCAATATTCCAACGGATAGCTCCGCGGCCCGGCTTGGCAACAAGCCGGGCCGTCTTTTGTGATGATGATGATCCTCAGGGTGGCGTCGGCTCGTTCTTTTGACCAGTCGGCAACACCCAGCTTCAAAAAGTCTTCAACTTCTTCAATGAACAAATTCCTTCTTTCACTCGCGATCTCTTCGACTATCGCCTGCAATGCCTTCGCAGCCCCCATCAAGCTGCTGCCCATCGGCGATTCGATCACCCAAGGCCGTTCAGCCAAAGGCCCGGAATCCCCGGCGACTTTCTCGTATCGATACCCCCTCTGGCAGTTGTTCGTGGACGCTGGAATCGACGTCGATTTCGTTGGCTCGATGAAGGGCGGCTTTGAAGGCGATCCGGCTTGGGACGATTACAAAAGCAAACCCTTTGATCGCGACCACGAAGGACATTGGGGCTGGTCCCCAGCCTCGGTTGGAGACCAATTTCCGAAATGGGTGAAGGGTTATGCAGCACCGGACATCGCGCTGATCCTGCTCGGAACGAACGATGCCGACAAGCCGGAGGCCATCCCAACCTCCGTCTCCGCCCATCGCGGGATGATCCAAGCGCTTCGCAGTCGCAATCCCCAAGTGTCCATCCTGATCGGACTGCCGTTCCAAGAGTGGAAGCCATTCCCAGAAATGCGCCAAGCCTATCAGAAACTCGCGGCCGAACTCAACTCCCCTGTATCGCGGGTGATCGCCGTGGACCATTCAAAGGATTGGCTCTCAGCGCCGACCTCACCTGAGGCCGATACAGTGGACTGGATCCATCCCAGTTCCAAAGGCGACAAAAAGATCGCCCTGAATTGGTTTGCCGCGCTGAAACCGCTGCTTGCCCAAAAAGGGTCGGCCCCTTCCGGGAAATAAGGCACGACCGTCTTTGTCGCAGAGCGACACTGAAGGTATGCTGTCGCGCATCACCATTTGTGGGAATGCGGGAGGAAACCGTCGGCACAGCCCCGATTCCTAGGTGTTTGCGGAATCGTGATGAGTGAGAGCAGGTTGCCTTGGCTTGCAGCATCTCATCTCTCAGCCCTGACGGGGCACAAGGCGCTAGCTCAGGGCAACGCCCTGAGAATATAGTTCAAAAGGAATTTCAAGCCCTGCAGGGGCGCGACATCGTGGGCACCGGTGCCGTGCCGCCCCTTCAGGGCTGGACACATTTTTCGCCGTTAGACCCAGGGCGTTGCCCTGCGCTTTTGTCTGTCGCCACGCTCGGTCATGCCTCATGATTTGTGAAAATCCGGGGGAAACCATTTTCCACTTTCCTGCCCGACCATTTCACAAATCCTAATGCGCGGCAGCATGGCCGCGCACCTCAGGTTCTTCCGACCCGATCTGTGGACTGAATCCGCAGCTACCATCGGGTGTCGCTCTGCGACAGAGAGAGCTAACCCAGTCCCCATAGGCATTGGACTTCTGTCCACAGACTCGGTTCAGGCATCGTCACCCCAAAAAAAACGCCGCCGGGCGCTAACCCGGCGGCGTCGTGATTTCTAGCTGTCTTCCGTCTCCTTATTCCTCTTCAACTCGGAAGAAGGCCTTGGCCCCTTGCGTGAAGCCCACCGAGAAGGTGGTTTCATTCTGGGCAGGCGCTCCGGCGATACCACTCGCGAGAACGACCCATGGTGGAGCCAGGTTGGTGGAGGTGGTGATTCTATAGGTCTTCGTATCCGACGATCCCCAAGTCAGGGAGAGTTGGTCGGTGACGAAGTTGAAGCTGTGGCTCTTGAGCACCAACGGAGCGACCGCAGGGGCAGGCGGACCTTCAGTGAGCAACCAGCGGGTGACATCATGAGCCTCGAAGAAGAATCCAGTGCGGCCGGTGAAACCGGCGTAGCCCTTGCCAGCAGCATTCACGGCACCGATCGCCACTAGATCGACATTGATGTCAGGTAAGATCAGCACGCCGTTGAAGTAGAGGTCCAAATCCCCTGGCACGTAATCGATCCGCACTTGATAGGGAGCGTCGTCAAGACCGGTCTGGGTGAGGTCTATACCTTCCCGGAGCACCGACACAAGCGCCGGGACTTCGGCCAGGTTGACGGATCCGAGGACCGTCGTACCGGACAGAACCTGAACCAATGAGCCGCTTCTTGCGCCACCTTCGAACGAATCGATCCGAACGTTGAGCGACCTGGTTGGAAGGCCGCGCTCGGTATCTCCAGGAACCAGGATACCGGTTCCAGCGGGGTTATCTTGGATCATAAACGCCATACCATCCGCGCCTTCGCTATCGTTGACACTGGTGATTTGGAAATCAAAGAAGGTCTGGAAGCCCGTTGCAACATTGATTCTCTTACGAAACCAAGCTGAGCCGGAGTCGGACTGTACATCAGGGTTCAGTCGCAGGCGCTCTGCGTTCCCCGGCAGTGGAATGTTCGCGAAGTCGTTAACGATCGTTGCGTCACCCAACAATGCCAACTCATCGCCAGCACTATCGAAATTCGTGTAATTGATTGTCGTGTTCGACGGAGTGATAATCTCGGTGCTGAATGTGGCCGTGGCGGTATTGGGACCGGCGTTGCTTGCGGTAAGGGTGTAGGTGGTGTTCGCCACAGGATTCACCGTCACGGAGCCCGACGTCGAGGCGATTGTGCCTACACCATTATTAATCGTGACACTGGTGGCACCCGGAGCATCCCAGGTGAGAACAAGTGGCTGGCCAAGAATTAATTTTGGCGCATCTCCTACGAACAAAGAAACGGTCGGATTAAATGCGATCCCTGGCAGCGGGATGTCTTGTGAAGCGAAATTGCGAATCTCGGGCATCGGGAAATCGAAATTGACTTGTTCAATGATCGTCCAAGCCGTGCCATTGTTGCTGCCTTCCAGATACCATTGAATCGGGTCGCGGTCGGGTCCGTCGTTGCCAGTCACGAATGAGTAACCCGTAATGGCACTCGGCGATCCCAAATCGACGATCAGCGGCAGGCGATTCTGGTCCAGCCACTTGGTGGTGGTAAGACCATCGACTGCTTTCTCGGGACCTTCAGCAGGATTGAAGTTGCCACCGGGGTTGGTGGCCGTCACCGCAGGAATCGGAGTATTTCCATTGAGAAGGGTGAACTCCGAAAACTGGAGACCGAAGGCGGACGCATTATTCCGCAGTTTGGTTTGGGTGAAGCGCACATACCTGTAGTTGACCGTGGTTGGAGGAACCGAGCGCACGAATGTGGTTGCCGAGGCTGAACCGGATGTACTCGTCGCGGTAAGAGTGTAGGTGGTGTCCGCGCTAGCGGGCGGAACGGTGAGTGTGCTTCCGTTGTTCGCAACGACACCAACACCCGGGGCGATTGAAACCGAAGTTGCATTCAGGGTGCTCCAAGACAATTCAGTGGGCTGGCCGTTCGCCACGATGGCAAGTGACCGCGTGAAACTGGAAATGCCCGGGCCGCCAAGCCCGAACCCGCTCTGGTAAGTCTGGCGCGCGGTGGTGGTGGCGAAGTTTGTCCTGGAGTCAAGAAGCGTCCAGCTGCTGCCGTCCGCACTGCCTTCAAAGGTCCAACTCACCGGATCTCTCTCCTGAGCGTCATTGGCCGTTGCAAAGTTATAAGTGTCAATGGTCACAGGACCGGTAAACTCGAATACCACGGGCTGGAACTTGTCGAAATTCAACCATTTCGAACCGGTGTCGAGATCAACAAGTTTCGGCGGGTTCTCGCCCCCGGGGAAATTGCCTCCGGGATTGGTAACGATCACTCCGGCGACGCTAATGGGGGTTCCGTCGTCGATGAATTGGAACTCTGAAACTTGCACGCTGTTCTCGGCTGGCCCACGTAGCACGGTCGGAGTAAAGCGGAAGTATTGGTAGGTCTCGTCAGCCGCGGTTGCGGTTGCGCACAACCCGAGAGCTGCTGATATTGCCAGAGAGGATCTGATCCCTCGAAGTTTGGCGGTTCGTACCTGCTGTCTGAATGTGGGGTTCATTGATTTTTGGATTTTATAATAATCTCTCCTTTTCTTCTTCGGACGGATTGCCCGGGATCGGAAACGGCGGGAATACACGTAGAGCACTCCTTCAGGGTTTAGTCCATTGGCATTTTTCAGAATATTTTCGTGGCAGCCGCGCGGAGTGTCGCGCCCCGGGTGGGAATTCCGGTTTTTCGAGTGTTGCGCGACAAAAACCGACTTTGCGACCCGTTGAGTTCCGCTTCCAATGAAAACACCTTTTGCAAATCTCGTTCCGTTCTTCCGAGCCTCACTGTTTCTAGCGGTATTCCCGTGCGCCGCCCGTTCACAAGCCGAGGCCACAGCTCCGGCGGTTTGCGATGCGGTCCGGTTTTTCCCCCGCACGGACCACTCGGCGCGAATGACCGGCGGGGAGATCCAAGGCTCGAACGAGAGCGCCACCGGCGGCTTTGTCATGCTGGCGAAACTCGACCAAAAGCCCGCCGAGGGCGAATGGACGGAGATCAAGCTGGAGCCGAAAAAAGCCTATCGGTTCCTGCGCTACTTCGGTCCGCAAAATTCCCATACTAACATCGCCGAGCTTGAGTTCCTCAGCGGCGGGAAAAAAATCGAAGGCAAGCCTTACGGCACGTTCGGTTCGCGCGACAACAGCGGTAACGACTACACCAAGGCGTTCGATGGAGATACGCAGACCTACTTCGATGCGGTGGCCGCCAACGCCCAATATCTGGGAATCGACCTGGGCGGCGCGGCGACCACTCCGGCTGCGCCCCCCGTCGCCAATGGCAAGGGTCTGCGCAGTTACCACATCGGCAACAGCCTGACCGACGGCATGGGCGAGTACACCCAGAAATTAGCCATCGCCGCAGGTTTTGTGGACCACTTCATGGATCGCCAGACCATTCCGGGATCGCCGCTCTATTTAAACTACCAGTCCAGCGGCGGCTTCGGCACGCCGTATCGCGAAGCCTTCGAGAAATTCGCGCCGCTCTCTGAGTTGGTCATGCAGACATTCATCAGCAACGGCGATTCGGAATCGCCTGAATTTTCGCTGAAATTCTACGACGACGCCCGCGTGAAAAACCCGGCGATCCGCCCCTGGATCTATGGCCAGTGGGAGGATCTCGGGATCAACAAGCTGAATCCCGCTTCGCCGCTCTGGGAGGAACGCAACCGCGCCCTGATGCGGTATTACATCGCCCACTCGCTCAATTTCAACGCACTCACCAAAGATAAAAAATCGGAGGTCATCCCGGGCGGCCTGGCGCTGATGAATCTGAAAAAAGCCTTCGATGCTAAGAAAGTCCCCGGCCTAACCGACTTCTTCGCCACCAATTTTTCGGATGATCTGCACCTCACCGAGAACGGCCGCCAGTTCATCGGGATGGTAATTTTCGCCGCTCTCTACGACCAAACTCCGGTCAGCCTGCCGGTGGTGGAAATCAACGAGAACGGCCCGACTCTCACCCCCGCTCAAAACGAGGCTTACCAGCAAGTCGCGTGGGACACGGTGCAAAGTTTCCGCAAGGACCGAGGTGCCAGCCTCGGACTCCCCGTGCCGGGTGAAATCGACGCGCGGGTGTTCATTGGTTCTAACATTCCGCTTCGCGGCTCGCGGGTGGGAAACATCGACGCGGACCGCAGTTTCCTCTACGTGCTGAATGCCGACAAGGCGGGCAAATACGACTTCAAAGTCAGCGCGACGACCGACAAGACGGAGATGAGGCTGGACGTCTTCGTCAATCATCAGACGGCCGGCAGCGTGGCGATCAATCCGCACAAGGACCAGCCGGCAGCCGACTCGTCCACGATATCCATCGATCTCGCGGCAGGCGTGAATCTCCTTCGATTGCTGGTTCCTTTCAATCGCTCTTATGACTTGAACAGCATCAAGATCACGCGGGCCGGCCAGCCGTTGCGGAACTCCATGCCGATCCTCGACCTGAGTGCCTGGGAAGATGACATCAGAAGCGGCGACACTCTGACGCGCAATTTCCGGGCTCTTGATTTTGAAACGCCGGCCTCCGATCTGGTTGTTAGCCTGACTTCGGACAACTCCGCATTGCTGCCGGATTCCGCGATGAAAGCCGAGAATGGGGAGTTCAAAGGCGAATATAACGAACTCTACAACCGCCGCCTGATCGTCACACCCGCCGCCGGGCTGACCGGTGAAGCTCACATCACCGTGACCCTGGCCGATGCTGACGGGGCCAAGCGTGCGCAGAGTTTCAAAGTGAAAGTGAAGTAACCGGGAACTCCCTCCAGGACGGGGTGTTAATTCGGATAAGAAGACCCGGATGGCACCGATGCCCTAGTATCAAAATGTTAAAAATAATCGGCATCGTCCAATGCCGCACACCGATCGCTTGCTAAAAGGAACCATTCCACCCACCTTCTTGCCACCATGGCAGCGCTCGTTATCAAATCCTTTCCCGAAGACCTCCACATCAAGCTCCGGCAAATCGCCGCCGCCCACCGGCGCTCTGTCACGCAGGAAACCATCCACCTCCTCGAAAGCGCCATCATCGCGGAGGAAAATGCCATGCCTTCCGCAACGAGCCGCCCGGCGAAGTCCTATTGGGCAAACCGTAAATTGCTGCCTGAATACGAGGTGTTGCTCAACTCCGGTGCTCTGACCAGCAATGTGGACTGCACCATTGGTCTTTCCGAGGAACGCGACGCACGGTGATGCAGCTTTTTTTCGACGCCGCCTACATCGGTAAGCTGCATTGGCGGGAACCCGGTTCCGACGAGATTCAGGCCCTCGCTGCCACCGCCGACGAAATCGTATGCTCGCAGCACGGCAGGGCGGAGTTCTGCTCTATTGGACTACGTAAGGTCCGCGAAGGTTTGGCTTTGCCTGCAACAGTTCGAAGCGTTTTCGCCCAGTTTAACGCCGAAATTGTTGCGGGCGGCATTCGCCTTCTTCCCCTCACCGACGCCATCCTCGACCGAGTGGAAGCCGCATTCGCCAGCGCACCCGTCACCACCTACCTCCGTGCCGCCGACGCCCTCCACCTCGCCACCGCCGCGGAAAACGGCTTCACCGGAATCTACTCCAACGACAAACACCTCCTCGCCGCTGCCCCGCTCTTCGGCCTGCTCGGGGTGAATGTGATTTCTTGAAACCCACCACAACGCCGCCTTTTCCTAACTCTATGAAAACACCAACCATCCTCATCACCATCTCCGCTCTCCTCACCCTGGCGATCCCCTCCCCCGCGAAGCCCGTCGCTTCCGTGGAGGCGCTTGTCGAGGCAGTCGCGGGTGGCGGCACGGCGATCGAACTGGCCGCAGGAACGTTCCGTCTTCCGCAGCCGCTTGATTTGAGATCCGGCGTCACTCTGAAGGGCGCGGGCATCGGCAAGACCATCGTCACCCACGCGGAGGGCTGGCAGGCGAACCCGGCGACGCTGCCCGACCCGGAGACGGCTCACGAAAAGTTCGACCGCACGGGCTATCTCATCCGCTGCGCGAACGATGCGAAGGACATCGTGGTTTCGAACCTAACACTCACCGGACCGCGGATGCACGGTGCGATCTTCGGCTTCGGGAATGAAGGGCTGCACTTCCATGACCTCCGCATTCAGGACTTCATGTATTGCGGCATCCGCACCTATGCGACGAAACGGATGAAGATCCACGACTGCACCTTCGTGGACTCCGGGCAGCGGTGGGAAGATGGGCAACCGGGCGTGAAAGGCGGCATCACAGGCGGCGGCATTTTCGCCATCTGGCTGGAGGACACGGAAATCTATAACAACCGTTTTCTCGTCACCAAGACCGGTCCGAACGAGCACTACTACGGCATCAAAGGACGGGAGGCGCGGCGCGTCCGCATCCACCACAACACCATTGAAGCGGGCTTCTCCATCGAGCTGCCGTTCGAGGGCGATCAGGATGTGGAAATCAACCACAACATCCTGCTTTCGGCGGTTTCCATCCCCAAACACGCGGGCGGTCCGGTGCCGAAAAGCGGGCGCACGTTTCACCTCCATCACAACTATTTTCGCGACGGCTACTCCATCGAGTTCGTGCGCAACGGCGTGGAAATCGACCACAACCTTTTCGACTTCGACCCCGCGAGCGACGGCGGGAATCTCATCTCCGCGTTTGGCGACGCACCCGCCCCAGGCCCCGCGAAGTTTCACAACAACCTCGTGAACAATCCCGGCCGCGGCGTGATGTGGATGAACGAACCCTACGCCCAGCTCGAAGTGCGGAACAACCACATCATCGCCCGCACCACGAGCACGCCGCGCACCGAGGGACTGTTCGGCTTCAACGAGAAAAGCGACTTCAAGACATTCCGATTCACCGGCAACATCATCGAGTGCCTTGGCACCGCGCGCCCGCTCTTCCGCAACGACGCGAGCGGCGGCGCGATTGTGGAAAATAACCAACTTGTGAACATCACCGACACCGCGCGCTACAAAAACGCCGCCACCGGCAAACCGCAGGGTCTTGAGCAGCCGCTGAAATTCGCGTGCGGGGTGAATGGCGAACTGACCGTGGACAGTTGGAAGACGCGCAAAACACCTACTAAGTGAAATCACTCCCCGCTGATAGATACCGCTGTTTCCATATGGACCCGTCCGTGCCGAAAGATGGCGAGTATTTACTGAAACGAGCACCACGCTGGCCATCGCGCTGATGGGTCTGTTGAAGCCATCCAGCCAGATCATCTTCAGCTGCAATGACAAAGCCCGAAAACAGCTCTAGCCTTCGAACTCTTCGCACTCTAACATCTCGCCGCTTCCGACAAAAGCGCTCAACTACCCCTTACCCAATCTCCGCGTCTTCAAGCCCTCCACCGTCGCGGCCCCGAAGCAGCCGGCTACACCGGCACGATGCGCGGCTTGAATCTCATACGAAAATCACCACCTCTACTTTGAAATAGGAATGCGCCTCCTGCTAATCGAAGATGACCTAAAGCTCTCGCAACTGATTGCGCGGGGACTGCGCGAGGAGGGCTTTGCCGTGGATCTAGCGGGGGACGGGGAGGACGGAGCATATCGTGCAATCGAGCAGGAGTATGATGGCATCGTGCTCGATGTGTTGCTGCCAAAACTGGACGGTTTCGAGGTGCTGCGACGGTTGCGGGAACACGGGCGGCGCACGCCGGTGCTCATGCTCACGGCGCGCGGGTCAGTGCAGGATCGCGTGCGCGGCCTGAATGGCGGGGCGGATGATTATTTGAAAAAGCCGTTCGATTTCGAGGAATTGCTGGCGCGCATCCATGCGCTGTTGCGCCGCGCAGCATCAGAGCCGGATGTTTCCCTGCGTGTCGCGGATTTGCAGCTCGACCCGCGCACGCGCGAGGTCATGCGGGGCGGAGTGCGCGTGGAATTGGTGTCGAAGGAGTTCTCCATTCTGGAATATTTGCTGCGTCATCGCGACCGGGTCATTTCGCGCACGCAGCTTTCGGAGCATGTCTGGGATGAAAATTTCGACGCGATGAGCAACGTGATTGATGTGACCGTTTATCGCCTTCGGAAAAAGATTGAGCGTCACGGCCCGGCGCTGATCCACACCATCCGGGGCGCGGGCTATGTGCTGCGGGCGCCATGAAGACTCCCGCTCTGGAAGACCGCTGGATGTTGCGATATTTCGCTCTTCTCATGACAGGCGTGCTGGCGCTGGGCGGAGTGCTGCTGCGCGGTTATGTGGGTCGCACGCTGGAGGGTGATGCGAAGGTGCAAACGGCGTTTCTGGATCTCTCGCTGCGCGACCGCTCGCGCTATCTGGCGGAAATCCTGCGCCCGGAACGCGAGAAAGGCACATGGCCGGTAGAGCTGGAAAACATCCTGACCCGGAATCATGCGGAGTTGAATCGCGACATCTTCATCCAAGTCTTCGAGCCGGATGGAAGGCTCATCGCCGCCTCCGCCAATACTCCGCCCTCCATCCCGCTCACTCCAAAAGCGCCGCAGGATATGCAGGGGCCGAGCTGGATTATCGATGAAGTGGACGGGCCGGATCACCGGCGCTGGCGACTTGCGGCGTTCCCGATTTACACGCACGACCCTGAATTTCGCACGATGGGATTCGCCACTGCGGGCGTGCAGTTGCCGGATGCTGCGCGGGCGCTATCGCGCTTTACGTGGGTGCTCGTTCCCTCTCTGCTTAGTGTCGGTTTCCTCCTTGTCATCGCGCTGCGCGCCGCTTCGCTCGCCGTCGCCCAGCGGTTGCGGCGAGAGATGGAGGCATTGCAAACGACGCAGCAACGCTTCGTGGCGGATGCCGCACATGAACTGGGTACGCCGCTCGCCGTGTTGCGCGGCGAAATGGACATCGCCCTGCGCCGTGAACGCACTGCGGCGGACTACCGCGCCGCGCTGGAAAGCTGCCGCGAGGAAATCGAGCGCCTTTCCCACCTCTCGGAGAACTTGCTGGCGCTGGCGACGGCCGATGCGGGCCACGCCCTGGTGCATTCCGCGCCATGCGATGCGGCGGACATTGCACGCACCATTCATGGACGCTTCGCGCGAATCGCTGGTGACAAGCAGGTAAGCTTCACGCTGTCCGCGCCGGAGGTGCTGGCGTGGTCGGCCGATGCGGTGGCCATCGAACAAATCCTCGGCAATCTCGTGAGCAACGCGCTGCTCCACACGCCCGCTGGGGACTCCGTCGCCCTGAGCGTGGAAAAAAAGGGCAACGCCATCGTTTTTGAAATTGCCGACACCGGCGAGGGCATTCCGCCCGCTCATTTACCGCTGCTCTTCGAACGTTTTCACCGCGTGGACAAAGCGCGCTCGCGTTCCGCTGGCGGTGCCGGGCTGGGTCTGGCGATCGTGAAAACGCTGGTCGAAGCGCACGGCGGCAGCGTCACCGTGGAAAGCCATCTCGGACGCGGCTCCCGCTTCACCTGCCGATTTCCGACATCCTAGAATTTCTTCCGGAAAGTCACGTCGGTGTCATCTTCGTGCGGCAAAGTGCGTGCAAATCAATCATGAAACGCACCCTGCTTTTTCTCCTCCTCACTGTAGCAGCACACGCAGCAAATCTCTGGGATGGCGGCGCGGGCGATGGTTTGTGGGGAACTCCCGCGAATTGGGATGACGAAGCGTTGCCCACCGGCAATCCAATTTTCCCCGCCGGTGCGCCAAACAAGCAGGTGAACCTCGGCGGCAGCCGATTTCACGAGCGGGTCATTTTACAAGGCGGCTACCGGCTGCACGGCGGGCGCATCGTGGTCTTCGGCGGCGGCGCAAATGCGGAGATTGATTCGACGGGCGACAACACGCTCGACGCGACCTTTGGCACCGAAGCGTGGGGCAACTCGGTGAAGCTCATCCAGCAAACGGGCGGCACGCTGACGGTGAACGGCGGCACGAGCGGCGTCCAAAAAGGCGTGGAGCTGCGCGCGCATGGCACGATCGTTGTGAACGCTGCGATCGCGCCTGGAGCAAGCGATGGATTTTATAAGACCGGCACAGGCGTGGCGCGCTTCACTGCCACGGCGACGCTCGGCGGCGGGAACGAACGCCAAGTCACCGCGGGCACGCTGCTGATGAACGGCGTGGCAAACAACGCGGTGGCATGGAGCGTGGATGGCGGGCGGCTCGGCGGCACCGGCGTGCTGCATTCCAGCGTCACTGCGGGCAGCACGCGCGGCAGTGTGATCGCGCCGGGCGATGGCGGCGTGGGCTCGCTGACGGTGAACGGCAACGTGACGCTCGGCGAAAGCGCGACGCTGGAGATCGAGCTGGGCAATGCCACCGCGTGCGATCGACTCGCGGTGAGCGGCGCGGTGAATGTCGGCGCACGCACGGGCTTGTGGCTGCGCACAGCGGCGGGCGCGACTCCGGCGGGGACCTACACGATCCTCACGAACGGCGGCGCGCGCAGCGGGCGCTTCGTGCTGCTCGATGCGCCGCCGGGCACCACGCTCGACGAATCGATGCCTGGCGAGGTGCGCGTGACGATCACGCCGCCGGTCAGCACGGAAAACATCGTCTTCCCCGCAGGTGCCGGCGTGCTCGACGTGACGCAGCCGCCTTACAACGCCGTGCCAAACGACGGCCTCGACGACACCGCCGCGATTCAGGCTGCGCTCAACGCTTTCCCTAATGGCCGGCGCATCATCTACCTCCCAAACGGCATATTCGATGTGAGCGACACGCTCACTTGGCCCGCGGGCACTCCGGGCGCATCGGATTACAAACGCACGATCCTCGAAGGCCAGAGCCGCGACGGTGTCATCCTGCGGCTGAAAAACAACTGCCCCGGCTTCCAAAGTCCGGCGACCCGCAAGGCCGTTATCTTCACCGGCCCGGCACCGGCGCAGCGCTTTGGAAATTACGTGCGCACGCTCACCGTACACACCGGCAGCGGCAATGCGGGCGCGAGCGGCATTCAGTTTCACGCCAACAACTGGGGCGGCATCCGTCGCGTGAAAATTGTAAGCGGCGATGGCCAGGGCGTGAGCGGGCTCGACCTGCACTTCACTGCGGAAATCGGGCCGCTCTTCGTGCAGGACATCGAGATCGAGGGCTTCAACCACGGCATCCGCACGGGCGACGCGATCAACGGCATCGTGCTCGAGCGCGTGACGGTGCGCGGGCAACTTGTCGCGGGCATTGATAATAGCGGCCAGGTCTTTTCGATTCGCGGCCTGGTCAGCGTGAACAGCGTGCCCGCGGTCATCAACGGCACGAACCCTTTTGGCGGCGTCGATACCGGCGGCGCATGCTCGCTCCTCGATGCGCAGCTCATCGGCCTGCCGGGGGCGGAAAACACGAACGCCATCATCAGCGCGGCGTTTTTGTATGCGCGCAATGTCGTCACAACCGGCTACCAGCGCGTGCTGATCCGGCCCGTGCTCGGCGGTGCGCTCACAGTCGATGCCGCGTCGCTCGATGAATACGCGACACAAGCGAATAGCGTGCAGTTCATCTCCGCCGCGGGCAGCCTGCGCCTGCCAATAGAAGATCCACCCGAGCTGCCGTGGGACGCGCCGGGCGATTGGGCGGACGTGCGCGACTTCGGCGCCGTGGGCAACAACACGACCGACGATACCGCCGCCTTCCAGGCCGCGATCGACTCCGGCAAGCCCACGGTCCTCATCCCGGTGCACGGCGTCTTCCGCATCAATAGCGACGTGATCGTACGTGGAAATGTGCGGCGCATCATCGGCACCGAGGCCGACGTGCGCGGGTCGGGCCGCTTCGTAATCGTCGATGCGCCGCCGCCCGTCGTGCGGATCGAGCGCGGCAGTTTTACCCACATCGCAGCGCAGACTGCGCGCACCGTCATCATCAGCGCGTGCGCGTGCGAAGTCGTTGTGAGCACCGGCGCGGGCAAGGTTTTCATCGATGATATTGCCGGTGACCGCTTCGAGTTCCTGCACCCCGCCGGGCGAGTCTGGGCGCGGCAGCTCAACGTCGAAAGCGGCGCGCACACCAACATCCTGAACGACGGCGCCGTGCTATGGCTGCTCGGCCTGAAAACCGAGCGCGGCCAGACGAAGATCGCGACTCGCAACGGTGGCTTCACCGAGTTGCTCGGGATGCACAACTACTCCACGGAAAACCCGGGCACGGCACCGCTTTTCATCATTGAAAATGCCGCCGCCAGCTTCGCCGCCGTGGCTGAGTCGAACTTCACCGGTCAGCCGTATCAGAATATCGTGCGCGAGACCCGCAGCACCACCACCGCCACGCTCCCTACGACCGCGCTGCCCTTCCGCACCTCAGCAAATGGCCGCGTGATGACGCTCTACAGCGGCTTCACCGGGCACCAGCGCTGGCTCTTCGACGCCGGCCTCGCCGCAAATGCCACGCAGGATACCGACGGTGACGCCCTGCCGCCGCTACTCGAGTATGCCCTCGGCGGCGATCCCGCGCGGAACGACAGCCCGCTCGCGCCGCAGTTCGGCTTCGGCACTTCGACAATGCAGGTGACCTTCCCGCGCGTTCGCACCGACGTGCTCTATGAAGTCGAGACCTCAACCAACCTCATCAACTGGAGCGGCACGGGCGTGAATCAAGGCGCGCTGACAAACCCGAGCACCGCCAGCATTTCGCTAGTGCCCGGCGAGCCGCGCCGTTTCCTGCGGCTGCGCGTCAGGCTTCCTTGAGGCGCACCGTTTTCATTCATCCAAAACACCAAAATCATCATGAAATACCTCGCCATTTTCCTCGCCCTCGTCTGCACCGCAGCAGCCGCCGCACAGTCGTATCCGCCGCACGCGAATGTCGTGGACGTGATGAAGGCACCCTACTCAGCGAAGGGTGATGGGGTGGCGGATGACACGGAGGCCTTGCAGACGGCGCTGAACGAAAACGTGGGGCGGCATCGCGTGCTGTATTTTCCGAAAGGCACGTATCTCGTCTCACGCACACTGACGTGGCCGAAGAAGCACGCCGGACGCGACAACTGGGGCTTCACCATGCTCCGCGGCGAAGAACGCGACGCCTGTATCCTGCGGCTGAAGTACGGCACATTCACCGATGAAAAAAAACCGACGGCCCTCATGTGGTGCGGGGGATTCGGCAGCGCGGACTGGTTTCATAATTACGTGGAAAACCTGACCTTCGATGTCGGTGCCGGAAATCCGGGCGCGATCGGTTTGCAGTTTTACTCGAACAACACGGGCGCGGTTCGCGACTGCCGCTTCGTGGCGGCGGCAGGCAGCGGCGTGGTCGGGCTGGACCTCGCTCGCGACATGAACGGCCCATTGCTCGTGAGCCGGTGCGAAGTGATCGGCTTTGCGCGCGGCATTACGGCGGCGCACTCGGTCAACAGCCAGACATTCGAGTACATCACGCTGCGCGGTCAGCGGCAGATGGGATTTCAAAACGAGGGGCAGCAAATCAGCATTCGCGGGCTGGTGAGCGAAAACTCCGTGCCCGCGCTCGGCACCTATGGCAAGTTGCTGCTCGTCAACGCAAAGCTCACCGGCGGCGACGGCGCGGCGAAGCATCCGGCCATCGTCAACCATAACGGCGGGCGCATATTTCTGCGCGATGTGAAGACGACCGGCTACCAGCGCGCGCTCGCCGACATGCAGACGCCGGATTTCGCCGCCGCGTATCGCATCACCGGCGAGGACAAACCAGGCACACTCGGGCCGGAAATTACGGAGTATTCATCGCACGCGGCGACGACGGCATTCCCCTCGCCCGCCGCGTCGCTGCGACTGCCGGTGAAAGAAACGCCGCTGCCCGCGTGGGAGCCTGCGGAAAAATGGGCGGTGGTGGATACCTTCGGCGCGGATCCTACGGCACAAGCGGACTCCGCCGCCGCCATTCAGAAAGCGGTGGACTCCGGCGCGACCACCGTTTTTCTGCCGGGCCATTACCAAAGCAGCGCAACGATCATCGTGCGTGGAAAAGTGCGGCGCATCCTCGGCCTTGGAGGGCACATCAACTACGGCAAGCGGGATCTCATCAATTTCCGCATCGGGGACGGCGACGCGCCCGTGGTGTCGCTGGAACACTTCGGGCATCTTGGGGGCGGCATCGAGATCGATACCAAACGCACCGTCGTCCTGCGCAGCATGGAGACGCACACCATCCAAGGCACTTCGCGCAGTGAAAACGGCGAGGTCTTTCTGGAAGACGTGGTGGGCGACAATTTCCGCTTCCGCAAACAACGCGTATGGGCACGCCAGCTCAACATCGAGAACGAGGGCACGCACCTCACCAATGACGGCGGCGATGTGTGGACACTTGGCTACAAAACCGAGCGCGGCGGCACTCTCGTCCACACCCTCGGCGGCGGACGCACAGAAATCCTCGGCGGCTTCAGTTACACGACCACGGCGGGAAAATTCGCGCCGATGTTCGTAAACCACGAGTCGAGCGTGTGGGCATTTTTTGGTGAAGTCTGCTACAACGGCGACCCGTTTGAGAAAGTCATCGAGGAAACGCGCGGCGGAGTGACGAAGACACTCGGCAAGGACGAGGCCAGCGCCGTGCCCTATTCCGGCTATTCATCAAAACCATGAGGTGGTTCCTCTGCCTGCTTGCCAGCGTTGCGGTTGGATCCGCCGCCGAGCCGGTCGTATTCCGGCCTGCCTACGCCCCTGCTCCGGCGGATAATCCGCTCAAGGGCTTCGTGCCGTATGCGGACCAGGGAAAGGAGTTCCCGCACTCGATGGAGTTCGACTACCTGCCGCTCGCCTCGTTGATGACCGGGCCGAAAACCTTCCACTGGGCTCCGTTGGACCGCCTGCTCGACGGCATCGCCTCGCGCGGCTGCCAGAGCGTGTTTCGCATCTACATGGAATACCCGCGGAAGCCCAGCGGCGTGCCGGAGTATCTCGTCCAAGCTGGCTTGAAATTGCGAGCGTGGACCAACACGAACACCCAGCCGCTCCCGCCCGCTCCCGACCATACGCCGGACTACGAAGACCCGCGGCTGCGGGAGGCGCTCCGGAATTTTATTGCCGCGCTTGGCGCGCGTTACGACGGCGACCCGCGCATCGGTTTCATCACTGCCGGCCTGCTCGGCACTTGGGGTGAGTGGCATTGCCATCCCCATTCGGAATGGTTCGCGTCCCGGACGGTTCAGGCCGAGGTCATGGATGCCTATCAAGCCGCGTTCAAGAAAACGCCGGTGCTGCTGCGCTATCCGGCGGGCGACACCGACCCGGCGCGGGCGCCCAACAGCCAGCGGAGTTTCGGCTATCACGATGATTCGTTCGCTTGGTCCACGATTGAAACCGGCAGCAGGGATGATGAATGGACTTTTCTCGCCGCGATGCGAAAGGCGGGGGCGCTCGACCGCTGGCGCATCGCGCCGATTGGTGGAGAAATCCGGCCCGAACTCTGGCCCTGCCTGTGGACGCAGAACGGCTGCGCCTCAGGCCAGGATTTTGCCCGCTGTATCCGCGAAACCCACGCATCATGGCTGCTGGATTCCAGCACCTCCAGACCGCTCGCGCCCGACGAACGAGAACGCGCCCTCGCAGCGGCGCAGAGCCTCGGCTACGAATTGCAAATCGTGCAGGCCACGGCGGCGCTGCGAAATCGCACACTCGAAATTTCTGCCACCATCACCAACCGCGGTGTCGCGCCGTTCTACGCCGGTTGGCCGGCGCGGGTCATCGCGATTGATTCCGCAGGTGGCGAATCCGCTGCCGAACTTCCCATCGGATTGAACACATTGCTGCCCGCCGCCACCGACACCCAATCCGTGAAGCTGGACCTTGCGAAGCTCGTTTCCGGCGAAATCGAATTACTCATCGGCATCCCAAACCCGCTCAAAGGCGGACGCCCGCTGCGCTTCGCCAACGCCGACGCTGAACCGCTTCGCGCCGGCTGGCTTACACTCGGAAAGATCGTCGTCCCATGACACCGGCCACGGACACGCAGCGCAATCGCTCCTCCTCGACGGGCGCGGCTGGCGCAACAAAGACCGCAAAAGCGCCTACCATGCGCTCTTGGAGTAACCATGCCCCCGTTTCCATGATCCAACACATCCGTATTGTTCCCATCGCTGCGTTGCTGTGCGCCGCGCTCCCGCTGCCGGCGCAAGAGGCGCGACCCGTCTTGCAAATCCTCAACGGCAGCCCACAGACGCTCGACGTTTTCTGGCTGAAGAGCGACGCGGAACGCGTGGCGAATGGCTCCATCGCGCCCGGCAAGGACACGACGATCATCACCACGCTGGGCCATCGATTTGCGCTCGTGGGGCGCGAGGATCGCACGGAGTTCACGGTCACGAGCACGGTACCGGTGCAGGGCGTGCGCTTCGATCCGCCAAGCAAGGTCGGTGTGCCCGCTTTTTACACGCAGGCGGTGAGCGTCGGGGGATTCCCGATCGTGGCCTCCGCGAAGGTGAATGCCTACGCGCTCAAGGAGGCGGCGTATCTCGTGGAAGTGATGCTCGCGCGGCGGCCCGATGTGCGCGACGCGATGATCCAGAGCGGCGCGCGCATGTGCATCATCGGGTGGGATGAATTCACGACCGATCTGCCGGAGTTCGCGCAGCTGAAGCCGAAGGATTTCTGGGACGCGCGCGCCCGCGGCACCGGCGGGAGCGCTACCGATCCCTACTGCTCGAGCGCAGAGGAAAACCTGCTCGCGTATCCCGGCGATCCGTATGCCACCGAGTGCATCCTCATCCACGAATTCGCGCACAGCATCCACCTGCGCGGGATGGCGAACGTGGACGCGACTTTCGATGGCCGCGTGCAAGCCGCCTACGACGCGGCGATGAAGGCGGGGCTTTGGCGCGGCAAGTATGCGTCGGTGAATCACCACGAGTATTTCGCCGAGGGTGTGCAGTCGTGGTTCGACAACAACCGCGAGCCCGATCACGACCACAATCACGTCAACACACGCGCTGAACTGCTCGCCTACGATCCCGGACTCGCCGAGCTCTGCCGCGAAGTCTTCGGCGACACCGAGCTGAAATACACCAAGCCAGCCACGCGCCTCACGGGCCATCTGGCGGGTTACGATCCGGCGCGCGCGCCGAACTTCGTCTGGCCCGAGCGTTTGCAAAAAGCGAAGGCGGAAACCCGCGCGAAAGCCGAAGCGTGGAGCCAGCGGGCGCCCGCGGAGCCGGACACGCGCAAAATCTCCGGCTGGACGCTGCACATTTCCCGGAAGCTGCTGACGCCGGAGACCGACGCGGCGACGACGCGGGCGCTCGAGCTTTTGAAAGGGCAGCTTGATGAAATCCTTCGCGTCGTCCCGGCTGCAGCGGTCGCGGAATTGCAGAAAGTGCCGCTCTATTTTTCTCCCAAATATCCCAACGCCGAAGCGCGCGCGGAGTATCACCCCGGCGCGGCCTGGCTGCGCGAGCACGGGCGCGATCCGGCGATGGAAAAGGGCGTGGAGTTCACGAACATCCCCGACTTCGAGGCCGAGACTCGCCGGATGCCGAACTTCGCGCTGCACGAACTCGCCCACGCCTACCACGACCGTTTTTTGCCGGGCGGCTTATTCAATCCTGACCTCAAAGCCGGCTACGATCGCGCAAAGGCGGCAGGGAAATATGAACGCGTCGAGCGGCAGGACGCCGATGGCCGCAAGCACCTGGAACGCCACTACGCGCTCACCAATCCGCAGGAGTATTTTGCCGAGAGCACCGAGGCGTATTTCAGCCGCAACGACTTTTTCCCCTATGACCGAGCGGAGCTGGAAATATACGACCCGGAGACGACGACGCTGCTCGGGAAACTTTGGAACCCAACCCAGCCATGAAAAACCTCGCCCTGCTTGTCGCCACTTTTGCAACCCTGTCGGTCACCCAGACCGCCGGGCCGCTGAAAGTTTTCATCCTCGCGGGGCAATCGCACAAGCAGGGCCACGCGAAGGTGAGCACGCGGGCTTTGTCTGGCTTTAGGCGGAACGAAACCGGGGGCCGACATCCTCGCCTTCCGCGAGACTATGACGGCTCCGTCGCTGCTGCCGGAGTTTGTCGGCAACGTCGCCGCTGTCCCGACCGCGCCGTTTTGGTCACAAAGACCACCCGAACGCCGACGGCCCTTCGTCGGTAATCGTGGAACCATTGACGAGAAGCTGCTCTATTGAGCGGATGCCACCTTGACAAATCCCGCGAGAATTACACCGACCTAGCCCTCCCGGGGGCGCGGGGTGTAATTTACTTTGGCATGGCCCTCAATCGAGATGCACGATGCCACGCTCGATCGCCAGCGTGGCGGCGCGCGTGCGGTCGATGGCGCCAAGTTTTTGGAGGATCTTGGCGACATGCACTTTCACCAGGCTGGTGCTGATGTGGAGCGTCGCGGAGATTTCCTTGTTGGTGTGGCCCTGGACGAGATGGCGCAGGACTTCGAGTTCGCGGGTGGATAAATCTTCCCGGCCCGCGCGGGCGGCGAGGCGGGCGGCCAGTCCCGGCGCAAAAACTTTTTCTCCGGCGTGAATCCGCCGAATCGTCGCGACGACTTCGGCGGGCGTCGCGCCTTTGGTCAGGTAGCCGCGGACGCCGGCCTGCACGGCGCGGTGGAGGTCTTCCTCGCCCTCGAAGATGGAGAGCATGAGGATGCGCGCGCCAGCGAACTCCTGAAGAATGGCGGACGCGGCGGCGACACCGTCGGGACCAGGCATGCGGTAATCCATGGTGACCACATCGGGCCGATGCGTGCGGTAAAGCGCGAGCGCCTGCGCGGCGTCGCCAGCTTCGGCGACGACGACAAGGTCGGGTTCGTCATTGATCGGCACCGCGAGACCGATGCGGGCCATGAAATGGTCATCGACAATGAGTATCCGGATTTTCATGGCGCGGGGGTGGTAATGGTGACGGTGGTGCCCAAGCGGGCGGCGCTTTCAATGATCATTTCGGCACCGATCTTTCGCACGCGTTCGCGCATCCCGCGCAGGCCGAAATGCCCGGCGGCGGCTTCCGCTTCGTGCGGGGTGAAGCCGCAGCCGTCGTCGCGCACGCGGAGACTCACGGTGCCTTCCTCGTAGGCGATATCGAGACCGATGTGGTCGGCGTGGGAATGGCGCGCGGCGTTGGCCACGGCTTCGTGGGCGAGACGCAGAAGCGCGGTCTCGACGAGGTGTCCGAGTGGGCGCGGCGAGCCGGATACGGTGACCGAGTATTGGGCATGGCCGAGGACGGCGAGCGGACGGAGCAATTCATCGAGGGCCGCGGGCAGCCCGAGTTTTTCCAGCGCGACGGAGCGAAGATCACGGATGCTGGTGCGTGATTCCTCGCGGCAGTGGCGCAGCATGCCGGCTGCGAGAGTGAGGGTGTGCGCGACTCCCTTTTCGCCAGGGGCGGACGTGAGACGCGCGGCGGCGTGATCGACCAGCATGTTCACGCCAAGCAACTCCTGCTCGAGCGTATCGTGCAATTCACGGGCGATTCGACCGCGTTCTTCGAGGATGCTTTCCCGTTTGACCTTCGTGCGGATGAGGGCGGTCTGCGCGTTGACCTGTCGGCGAAGTGCGAGCGCCCAGAAGGCGGCGAACGCCGCGACGCTGGCCGTGGCGGCGAGCAGCCAAAGGATGCGCCGTGCCGTCCACCAGGGCGGACGGCTGATGACTTCGAGATCGGCAGGCGATCGAAGCTGGAGCGTGAAGAGGCGAATCGGGGTGAAAATGTAACCCAGCGGGTCCGGGGCCATCGTGCAGATCCCAGTGAGCCGGAGTGTCATACCGGGAATAAGGCCGGGTGGCATCAGGGGATTTTCCAATGCCGCTTCGAAGAGATTCCGGCCGCTGCGGCAGACAAACGTGGTGCGCCCGCGACCGCCGATGATTTCGATCAGCTCTCCTTCCACCTGCAGGAGATCGTGATGAGCCTGGCTTGCCAACACAGTCTCGGCGGACATCGAACTCGGCCCGGACGGTAGGCCCGCAGCCAGTTTGCTGATGGCTACGGCCCGGAGATTCGGCGCGAATTCTGCCAGCTCTGGGTAGCCCTCGACCTCGATCAGATCCCCCACTGCCAGGGCGGGCGGTTTTGCGGAACGCACGAAGAGCGACCCGCCGGCCCCGCGCAGAAAGATGCCGGCTCCCCCGAAGACGGCCGTGACCGCACCGCGGACCCGCACGCGCTGACGCTGCGTTCCTTCGCCCCAGCGCAGAAGTTCATCGATGCCGTGCAACGGCGCGGCACTTTCCTGTGTGAGCTCGGCTGCCGGGTGGAGCGAGGCAAAACCGGGCACGTGAAAATAGCGTCCGGTCATTTGCCTGCGTCCGTTGAAGACCGTCGCAGCCACCCCGCGCAGACGAAGCGAACGTTCGACGGCCAGCCACTCGGGCACCTCGAACGGCTCCGTCTGCCAGACAAAAACCTGTGCCCGGGCGCCTTCGATCTCCACATCGCAAACCAGGCGACCTTCCTCCCGGCCGATCGTTCTCACCACGATGTTTGCCTCCACCCATTGGCAATCCAGCGCCGGGGAGTAAAGCTCGGCAGCGGTTAGAGGACGCGGCGATGGACTGGCTCCGACCCCGAGCACTTCGATCCCGGTGGCGGTCACACTTGGAGCGAACCCGCCTGGCTGGGCCACGCCATCAACTCTTACGCGGGTGCCGGGCGGTAGCCCGGCGGAAGGTCGCGGTTGCGCTTCAGCCAGACCATCAACTCTTACGCGGGTGCCGGGCGGTAGTGGCGGCAGGCTTTGGCAAAGTTTCACGCTCATCGCCACGGCAATGCCGTCGCTTCCATCGTGGACGAAAAGATGATTCCAGCCAGGCACGAAACAGGTCACCACCACCTCAATCCTGACCGCGGGATTTTCCGCAGCCTTCTCTGGAGAAAGTGCACGCACTTCGCGGATCGCCACAAGCGGCAAGGTAGCCGCGAGTGCGGGGACGGCGAGTGATAGAGCCAGAAACAAAGCAAGGGAAAGTCTCACGAGCGCCCATGCTAACGTCGTCAATCTTCCGCGCCACCACACAGAATTGGCCATGTGGCCAGTAGACACCCTGGCGGTCGGGGAACAGGATGCCGCTAGACCCGCTCGGGCGGATATATCCTCGGAACAAATCAATCAACCCATCAATCAGGATGAAAACAAAACCAAGCACTCTCAAAACCGTTGCTCTAGCACTGGGGCTCATCATCGCCGGCGCCGGCACTCTCCCAGCCGCTCTTGTCATTTCGGATACTTTCACCAGAACCGGAGATCTAAATAGCTCCTCCCCAGATGTGGGAAGTACCTGGACGACCAATGGCGCGACATTTACGACTGACGGCTCGCTTTTGAATATTTCCACTTCTTACCGGGAGGGCTATATCTCGTTCACTCCGACAGTAGGGATGGTTTACACCCTTTCGGCAGATCTGGATGCGACGAGCGGCGGAGATTGGCTGGCGATTGGCTTCGATGGGACTACTCCTTCGGATCCGACAAGTTCCTCCGGTGCCTGGGCTTTGCTGAAGTTGGGCGGCGCTGTCGAAGCGTTCTCCAACAATGTTTCGAATCAGTTCAGCACCGGCACTGGAACGGGTGCCGTGGATAACCTGAAACTTACGCTTGATACCACGCCCGCCGACTGGACCGTTTCGCTATTCATCAACAACGTTGCCAGCGGAACCTACACCTATTCCGGCGGCAACCCTTCGATAGGTTCGGTATTTGTCGGGGCCGGGAATGTCACCGGCACTGTGGATAACTTTACTCTGGACGCAGTGCCGGAGCCTTCCTCAGCCGTTATGCTGCTCGGCGGCGCTGGCATGTTCCTTGGTCTTCGCCGCCGAAAGCTCGCCGCCTAACAACCCGGCCGGTTTAGTGCGCCGGGTTCATCGGAACCCGGCGCATTTTTTCGTATCAGGTCCCCTGCCCCGGCAATTATCTGAACATTCTCATCATCCCGGAGATTTGGAATTTCCATTCAAAATAGCCGCTCGGTCGCATCCCAATTCCATTCCAATCCATGAAACTTCCCGTCCCCATCCTCCTCCTATTCTTCTCTATCTGCACGCTGCCGGTCAAAGGGGCGGACAAGCTCATCGTTAAGAACGGAGGGATGACACAGGGCTATGATTCTCCCGCGAATTGGCAAAAGGAAGGGCCGGGGGAACTGGCACGGGACACCACGACTTTCAAGGTCGGGCCGGCATCGTTGCGAGTCACTGCCGGGGGCGATTCCACGAACGCCTTCCAACAGATTTCCGGCGGAGCTGGCCTAACCTTCAAGGTCGCAGGTTGGATGAAAACCAGCGGCGACGTGAAGGCACAGGTTTTCATTCATGCGTTCTCGGACGGCTTTAAGAATAACCAGTTCATGCAGGTCCGCTATGCGGCGGGCGATGGGGATTGGGCGGAAATCGACAAGGAGATCGTGCTGCCGGAATGGACGGCGTTTTTCCGCATCGGCCTGATGGTGGAAGGGAAAGGCAATGCCTGGCTCGATGAAGTCCGGGAAGCATCGCAACCGGTGGACAAGGGCGAGCCGATGACCGAACAGGACCGCGCAATCAGCGGCCCGCCACCGACCGGCAAACCGTGGGAGCCGGGCTGGGGATACTACGGGCAATTTCCGACCGCGTGGCAGGGTCACTTCCAGAGCCAGATCGACCGGTCAAAAAATGGCGGAGTGGATGTCGTATTTCTCGGCGACTCGATCACCCAAGGCTGGGGCGACACCGGCAAAGAAAGCTGGACGCGCGATTTTGAACCCCTCAACGCCGTGAACTACGGGATTGGCGGCGACTCAACCCGGCAAGTCCTTTGGCGCATCCGGCAGGGCTTGTTCGTCGGCATCGCCCCAAAACTCGTGGTGATTAAAATTGGGACCAACAATCTTTACGGAGATGGCAATGCCGGCACCGACGAGGAAATCGCGCGGGGCATCGAGGCCGTGGTGAAATCCGTGCGGGAAAAGCTCCCGATGTCCCGAGTGCTTTTGCTCGGGATCCTACCGCGCCAAAACGACTATTTTTCCGGTCGCATCGCCGCCATCAATGCTCTCGCAGCCAGACTCGATGACGGCAAGGCCATCCACTACCTGGACCTTGGCCCGCGTTTTCAAACGACACCCGGCAAGGGCGATCTGCTTGCGGATCGCTATTCCGAAGACCGCCTCCACCTCGCGGCGAAAGGTTACGAGGTCATTGCCGAGGCGATCAATCCTGTGGTCGGGGAGCTGGTAAAACTGCCACCGCTCGCAGCCTCCCGCCCGGCAGACGGCAAGCGCGACCCGTGGCTATGGCCGTTTGCGGTGGACAGCATTTGGAACACGCCCATCGGCGATGGCGCGCGCTACACGGATGAGGGTTTCCTGCCAGCCCCGCCGGAGATCATTTCAGATCCGGAGTATTTCTACAAAGTCGCCGATTCCGATCCCGAGCGCCCGTTGCTCGAACCCGGTGGTTGGGAAAACCGCACCGGCCAGACCCGTGAACTCCGCAAACTCCGGCTGCCGGATGACATCGTGCTCGACAACTCGCGCCCCGGCTTCACCCCGAACAATGCCACCGCCCTGCTCATGCCGGACGGCAAAACTTTGGAACAACTCGAGCCCTTTGCCCGGCCAAAAGCGGGTGGACCGGCGTACGGCATTCCCAAACCGTTTTTCGGCGGCACCGACATCTTCGGACCGGGCATCGTCGGAACACACTGGGGCAGCGGAATGTCGGCATTCGGCGGCTCGCTCCGCCATGGTGAACTCACCGGCACCGAGCCGATCCGCCATGCGTTGAAGCTCGAAATCTGGGGGAAAAAATATCTCCACTTTGACAAGGCCGATCCCACCCCCGGCTTCCGCTGGCCAGCGGACATGGCGGATGGCTACGCCGGAAATGGTGCGGAAAACGGCGGGTATGGCGGAAACAATCCGCCCCTCGAAATGGGTGCGCTGCTCGCCATCGCCCCCAAACACACCGAGGCTTCGCTGAAGCTGAAAACCGCACCAGGCCGGAAAATGTTCCATGCGCTCCAGAACTACGGCGGCTATCTGGTGGATGACACCGCCTCGGACGCCACGGCGATCTGCATCGAGTCCCATGCCATCGACGAATTCCGCGAGGTCTTCGGCTACGACTTCGACGCACGCAGCGGAGCCACAGGTGCTGCGGCCGATTGGCTTGCCGATCAGCGCGCCCTCTGCACCGCGCTGAGCGTGGTGGATAACAGCGCCCAAGAAACCGTGGGCGGTGGCGGCAAACGCCGCGCACCCGCGGCACCGGACCTCGGCGAATACGATCACATGCCGCCCAGCGTCCCGGAAGGCTTGGCTGCTGGTAAAATCGCCTCCCGCAGCGTCGCCCTGACGTGGACTCCCTCGCGCGATGACGTCCGGGTGATGGCCTACGAAGTTTTCGCCAATGGCAAGCTTGTCGGCCGCAGCGCTGGTCGCCCCAGCCTCGAAATCGCCGGCCTCTCCCCGGCGACCACCCATTCCATCGCCATCCGCACGCGGGATAGTTCGATGAACGTTTCGCCCCTGTCCAAACCACTCGCGGTGACCACACCGCCCTTGCCGGCGGGCACCTTTGAGGACGATTTCCGCGGCGACCTCACGGTCTGGAAATTGGAGAACGCCAAAGCCGAATCTGGACGCCTTCTGTTACAAAACTGGCAGGGCGAGGCTTCCGCCATGCTGACCGCCCCGGCATGGGCCGCGCCATTCACGCTCCGCTGCCGGCTTGATATCACCGGCTCCGCCTCATCTAACGTATCAATTGTCGGCTTCAACCACCGCGACGAGCAAAACACAAGTTGGCTGGAGATCCGCGGAAAGGGTCCGGACGCGGCGGTGAGCCTGCATCACACCACGAACGGCGAGAGCAAAACACTCGCCGAGCGAAAAGGCTGGAATTCCAGCGATGTGGAAATCACCCGCGACGCCACCGGTGCCATCACCGTCCGCGCGTCCGACGGCGGGCAAACGGAAGTTTTGTTCAGCAAGGTTCCCGCGCCGGAACCCGCGTCGGGCACCATCGGCTTTCGCACCCGTCACCAAGAACTCAGCGTGGGCGATTTTCACGTGGCCAAGCCATGACGATGACTTTCAAACTCAAGGCCATTTTCTTGCTCGCGGCCACTGCGGGCACCCATGCTGGCAGCATTACCCAGGTGTCGCTCCCCGCAACCGGCAGCGATGCCGCCAGCGGGATCAGCACCAGCGTCAACTACCTTTGTGCGCTGGATTTTGGCAACAACACCTCGGCGATTTCGGTCGCGGGCGTGCCATTCCAGCAGCTTTCTTTGACCGGAAAAGGCAGCGGAGTGGATAACAGACATCCCGTGTTCAGCGGTACGGATGCAAACTATGGCGGAACCTGGACGCTGACCGCCGATTTCTCCGATGGCTCGAACGGGCTGGCTGGCATCTCAAACGCCGGCGCTGCGTCGCAGGCAGATGGGGCAATGCAAGGGTTGCTGAGCGATTTCACCTTTCTCTCAGGGTCAGGAGTCGCCGTCAATGACACCGCCACGCTCACGTTTGGCGGTCTGACGCCGGGCGCAAGTTATGCGTCGCGTTTTTATTACCGCCAATGGGATACCGGCGGCAGTTTTCCGCGTCGCCCGATAGATTTTGTGTTCAATGGCGAAGGTACGGCAGAAGCATTTTCGGAAAACCCGCTAGATCTGGATGCCGGGGGTGCGGGTTATATCCAATACGCCTTCACGGCGGCCAGCAACGGCGTGAGCATCCAAATGACCGTGAAAAATGCTGGCAATGGCCCGCACATTTACGCCGCGACGCTGCAGTCCAGCTTGCCGCCGGTGATCGTGCCGCCTGTCATCAACACCCAGCCGGCGGGCTTCACCGCAACTTTTGCCGCCAGCCGCATCTTGAGTGTGGACGCGAGCGGTTCAGCGCCTCTGGCCTATCAGTGGTATAAAAACTCGGCCATCATCCCTGGCGCAGTGAGCGCAGATCTCCATTTCAACTACCTCAAACCCAGCGACAGCGGCGACTACCACGTCACCGTCACCAACACTGCGGATACGGTGACGAGCGCAGTGGCCCATGTCCAGGTGCTGAATACTCCGATCGCGCCCATTGATGCCGCCCTGCTCACCGCCACCGCCACCGCCGAGTCATTGATGACCTCTGCGGACGCCAATCAGGCAACCACGAACTGGTCCGCGCATTGGATCGGCCCGGCAGCCAGCAGCGCGAACCAATGGCTCTGCTATCGCAAGTCGTTCGCCCTCGCCGCAAAGCCGGGCAGCGCCATCGCCCGCATTGCTGCGGATTCAAAATACTGGCTGTGGGTCAACGGCCAGCCCGCCGTTCGCGAAGGCGGTCTCAAGCGCGGTCCCACCCCGGCGGACTCATGGTATGACGAGATCGATCTGGCGCCATTGCTCCGCGCCGGCTCGAATACCCTCGCCATCCAGCATTGGTATTTCGGTAAAGAAGGCTTCAGCCACAAGGGCAGTGGCACGGCGGGCCTGATTTTTGAAATGGATGCCGCGGGTACTTTGATCCAGAGTGACGCGGGCTGGCGCATGATCTCGCACCCGGCATTCAGCTCCGCCACCGTCGTCGCGCAGCCGAACTTCCGCTTGCCCGAGTCCAGCCTGCGCTACGATGCCCGGCTCGATCCCGGCGCGTGGACGGAGAGTGATTTCGATGACAGCACGTGGAGTGTGCCCACGGATCATGGCGGCGTCGGAGGCGCGCCATTCGGCAAACTCTGGCGGCGCCCGCTGCCACTTTGGAAAAATACTGCATTACTGGATTTCAGCACGACGACGAGCAGCGGTACGGATTGGACCTGCCACATTCCGGTGAACATTCGTTTCACCCAGTGGCTCGATGTGGAGGCTCCCGCCGGGCAGGTCATCACCGTCAGGACTGATGCCAGTGGCGGCGGCGAGGCACCCCTATCCCACGAATACGTCACCCGCGCCGGTCGCCAAGCGTTTGAATTTCCCGCATGGCTCAACGGCCAGGAAGCGCGCCTCAACATCCCCGCCGGCATCACCGTGCATGGCCTGAAATATCGTGCCCATGAGAGCGATACCGACGTGATCGGCCGCTTCAGTTGCAATGACGCCGGGCTGGTCACGCTGTGGAACAAGGCGGTCAATACCCTGGGCGTGAACATGATGGATACCTGGTCCGACTGCCCGGATCGCGAGCGCGGCAACTGGATCGGCGATGCGGTCGTCGATCTGAGCCAGACGCCCTATGTCTTCGATTCACGCGCCGAATTGACCACCCGCAAAAGCATTCTCGATGTGATTCGCTGGCAGCGGGCGGATTCCACGATGTATTCGCCCGTACCGGCCTCTAACTGGAACGTCGAGTTGCCCCTACAAATTTTAGCGACGTTAGGGAAATATGGCGTGCTGCGATATTTTGAGAACACTGGCGACACCCCCTTTCTCACCAAAATCTATCCGGCGATGCGGGATTACCTGCTCAACGTCTGGCAGATGGATGTGCAGGGGCTCGTCATCCATCGCGCTGGCGGCTGGGATTGGGCGGACTGGGGGGGCAATATCGACACCGCTTTGCTGGATAACGCTTGGTATCTCATCGCCTGTGAGACGGCGGCGGAAATCGCCCCGCTCGCAGGCGAGACGGAGGCCGATATCGCCGCCTTCACCAGCCGGGCACAAGGCATCCGCAGCCGCTACAACTCCACCTTCTGGAACGGCAGCGCCTACCGCTCTCCCGGCTACTCCGGCGACACCGATGATCGCGGGAATGCCATGGCCGTGCTGGCCGGACTGACCGATGCCAGCCAGACCACCGCCTTGCGCAGCGTGCTGACCAGCCAGCACCACGCCAGCCCTTACATGGAAAAATACGTGCTCGAAGCACTCTTCTCCCTCGGCCACCCCGACGATGCGCTCAACCGGATGCGCTCCCGCTACAGCGCCATGATTTCTAGCAGCGCGAGCACGCTCTGGGAGCTTTTTCCCGCAGGCGGCACGTATAATCACGCCTGGAGTGGCGGCCCGCTCACCCTGCTCGCGGAAAATGTCGTCGGCATCATTCCCACCTCCCCCGGCTTCGCGACCTTTGATGTGAAGCCATCACTCGGCACCACGCTCACCCATGCGGATCTGGACGTGCCATCCCGGCATGGACTCATCCGCATCGGTCTCAGCCGCAATGGAGCAAACCACCAGGTCTCGGTGCGAGTGCCGGCTGCCAGCACCGGACGTTTGATCCTGCCAGCAGGCGGAGCCTTGGCCGCGGCGACTCTAACCGTGACGGGAGGAGCCACCGCCACTTTGGATGAAACCGTTTCACCTGCGGAAATCAACCTCTCGGACGGCAGTGCGCGGCTGGACTCCGCAGTCACCAGCAGCAGCCCCATTTCTAAAACCGGAAATGGCACGCTTGACCTCGGCGCATCGTCGCTCACCACCACGGGATTGAATATTGCGCAAGGCACCGTGTCGATTGGAACGGGCGGCGGTTTAAACGTGTCTGGGAACGCAAGCAATGCCGGCACCCTGCGCCTGACTGGCGATGCCTCGTTTTCCGTCAGCGGCGCATTCACCCATACCGGCGTGCTCGACATCATGACGTGGAATGAAACCTTGCCGGCGAACTTTGTGAACTCCGGCGTGGTACTTGATCGCAGCGCGGTCAAACTCGAAGCCTTTTCGATGAATGGCCGGAATTTTTCCCTCACCATCATCGGTTATGAGGGCCACATCTACCAGCTGCAACGCTCGGATTCCCTCAGCCCCAGCAATTGGGCCGACCTCGGAGCCGCACAATCCGGCCAGGGTGCAAACCTCGTTTTCAACCACAACAATCAGCCAAACTCCATCCGCGGGTTTTACCGCGTCAAAGTAGCCCCCTGAAATCGCCACAACCAGAACACTGTGAAATCATCTTCCTCCAAAACGACCTCTCCATCCAAAACCACCATGAAATCGACTAAAAAAACCACCAATGTTTCAGGCTGCTCCATGTTTCTCGGCGCTGCGTGCTTCTCCTTGATCACCGCGCAAGCATCCACTTTTTCCGTGAATGTCCTGCCGACCACCGGGACGGATGCCGCATCGGGAATCTCCTCCTCGAATATCTACACGCACGCCTTCGACCTCGCATCAGGCAGCTCCACCACGGTCAACAGCGTGAATTTCACGCCGGCTCTCGCTGCCGAGACTTTTGATGGCGAAGCACCCGCTGTCATTACCCTGACGGACGACGTGACCAGCAATACCTTGGATTTCAACCGCTCGGCTGGTGGGAAATTCACCCCATTGAATATCAGCCCCGATCCGCTGGCTGACGGCGACACATTCACATTCCTTGATAGTTTCGCGATCATCGGTGGTTTTGTACCTGCCGATACGGCTTGGAACTTTACCTTCAACGGCCTCACTCCTGGAACAACCTATTCCGCCCGTTTTTATGGCTATGCATGGAACGACCCGGCTCCTACCGGACGCACCATCTAGTTCAGCACAAGCGTGGATGCCGGGACCTCCAATGTCGAATGGAACGATCCGGACGGCGATAACACCATGGATCAACGCGCTTTTTACGTGGATGTGACTTACACCGCCGCTAGCAGCAGCGCAACGATCACATTGAAGACTCTGGATGATAACAATGGTCCGCACCTCAGTGCGGTGACTCAGCAAGTCATGGCCGCCGCGCCTCCCGCGCTCAAGGTCACCGCCGTCACACGTACACCCTTGGGAGCCATCGTCATCGACTTCACAGGGGCGCCCTCGACGACTTACAACGTGACCAAGTCGCCGGATCTCGTCGTGCCCTTTGGTCCCTTGACCATTCCTTTGACCGCTGGAACCGATGGCGCCGGAGTCGGCCAGGCCATCGTTCCCGCCACCGAGGCGAGCGAGCCGAAAGAATTTTACAGAATCGAAACGCAACCCTGAGCCGGATTTTCCAAGATGGGGAAATGCCCCCAAGCGGAGGGGAATCGTAACTTCGATACAGTGCGCAATTCAGAACTTCCGATCTAACTAAACCTCACGAGTAACTTGGACCAGGTTACTCGTGAGATAGGTCCGGCAAGTCGATCCAGCACACGGGCGGCGAGGATGGCATCGGCACCGCGAAGTTTCACAACAACCTCGTGAACAACCCCGCCCGGAGCGTGATGTGGATGAACGACCCTCCGCGCAGCTCGAGGTGCGAATCAACCGCAACGTCGCCCGCACCACGGCGACCCCGCGCACGGAGCGAAAAGAGCGACTTCACGACATTTCGTTTCACCGGCAACATCATCGAGTGCATCGGCACCGCGCGTCCGCCCTTCCGGAACGACGCGGGCGGCAGCGCGGTGATTGAGAACAATCGACTCACCGACGTGACCGACACCACGCGCTGCTCCAACCAACCCACCGATGCGCGGCCCGGTCTGGAGCAGCCGTTGAAATTCAAATGCGGCGTGAACGGCAAGCTAACCGTGGATGGCTGGAAACCCGGCAAAATTCCCGCGAAATAAAACGCCTAACACCTCGCTCACTGTGGCCTGCCGCCCTACACCTACTCGCCAGCCATCCAGCCATCCAGCCATCTAGCCATCCAGCCATAATGCCCATGCCCATGCCCATTCCTATTGTTCGATTTGTTGCGAGCGCACTGATTTTCGGCACGGCTTTGCCCGCATATAGTGAAACTTCAGCGCTGCAAGCGACTTTGCGGCCGATGGTTTTTGCGCATTATATGCCCTCGACGCCGCCGCTCGCGTTTCATCCCCAAAACACCTATTGGTATCGCGTCCCCTATGACACGAAATCCGACAATTTGCTCACACGTCCGATTCTCACGCCACGTCTAGGATCCTCCGATATTGATTTGGCGGCTTATCGTGACGAAATCCGCCTCGCTAAGTCTTATGGCATCGACGGATTTTTTGTCGATTTTCTTGAGGACGAAAATTCCTACCGCTTGGCGTGGACGTGTCTGATCAAAGCAGCCGAACTTGAAGGCGCTTTCAAAATTGGCCTGATGCCAGATGCTGCGACGCTGGATGGAGATTACATCAATGGCGGCAATCAAAAATACGGCAGCAAACGCGAAAAAATCCGCCGCTGGCTCGATATTGCCGGCGACTCATCTGCGCTCTTGCGGCACGACGGCAAACCCGCAATTGTGGAATATGGAAACGGCTATCCGGACGCCAAAGGCACGATTCCCCAAGTCAAAGCTCAGTTTCTCGACTGGATGTCCGCGCAGGGGAAACCGGTCGCGTATGGCGCGGTTTTAGGTGCCGATTGGCCGCTTTACAAAGGCGAGATGGCGCGTGATTCGGAAAATGGCTACCCGTCACAAGCGTTCGTGATGGGCACTTTCACACCTGGGATGATGACCACCGAACTCTTCGAGCGCCATCTCAACTATTTCCCCGCGAACATTCCTAAAATGGCCGAAAACCGAGTGATGTATTACAATCACAAATGGTTCTATACTGGCGACAGAGGGACACATACCTATCGTAAATTCTGGGATTTCGCGATCAAAAACCGGGATCGCGCACCGTGGATGCAATTGCTAACTTGGAATGACCTGGGAGAAAGCGCGATTGCGCCGACGGTTCACCATTTCCAAGCATTTGCACCGCTCACACGCTATTACGCGACCTGGTACAAGACTGGCATTGAGCCGAAAATTGAACACGATTGGTTGGCGCTATTCCATCGCCAACACCCCTACCGGGCGGAACCAACGGAGATCAAAAAGCGCGTTTCCGGAGATAACGTAACGATCCCTGCGGACGAGGTCGAGGCGCTTACCTTCCTCAGCGAACCCGCAACGCTCGTCGTAAAGACTGGAGAAAAAACCACGCGTCACAACCTCAATGCGGGTATCCATGCCGTGTATATTCCGTTTGAACTCGGAACACAGAGCGCACAGATCGAACGCGCTGGAAAGACTGTTGCGCACGTCACCACGCCGATTCCAATTCATGATCGTCCGGTTCGAGAGAATTTATGGCTTGTTGCCGCAGATTCCGCTCACCCGCCGCGCGAGCTGCAATCTCAATTCGCGAGCGAAAACGGATTGTCCCTGATCGGGCGCGAATTTGAACTCGGAAACACCGTCGTCGCCGCGACATTTACGCCAAACCAAACTGCGAGAGGAGTTGTGGCGCGCCTCACGAGTGCCGGAGATTATCGTTTCATGGCCCGTCACGAAAATGACGAGATCAAGTGGCAACTGGTAAGGAAAAGTGCTGAATCATTCACGGTTTTGGATGAAGGCACTGCACCCGTTCAGGCGCGAATCCGGCTGCGGTTAGATTCCATCGGCGAGCATCTGATTGCGTTTATAGATGAAAAGCTGGTTTCAAGTAATACCTATGATTTCAATTTCCCCCACGGTCGTGCTGGGGTTTTGGGCGAGACGAAGGATTACGATTCGCCACAAGTGTTGACGCTCGACCCCGCGCATTTGGAAAAGTGAAGATCTAAAAAGAGCCGCCAATCACCGGCCCGTACATTTAGGGTTTCTTCGTATTTACTTTTTTCATCTCGGCCACCCGCTCATTCCACTTTGCCAGTTCCTCCTCCTTGGCCCGATTGCCGGCTTTGATTTCCACGCCGGGCAGGTCGGTCCGGAGTTTGGCGAGGTCTTCATCTGTGTAGATGCTCCATTCGATATCAAGCTTCTTCAATCCTTTGAGTTGTTTGAGATGGACCAGCCCACCCTCGTACGGAAGCACCATGTCATTCAGACCAAGCTCCCGCAGATTCTTCAGCGGTGCGAGCATGGCGATGTCCGCGGCGGAAAAGCGCGTCGGGTCGAAGTGCGGGTTCAGTGCGAACTTCTCTAGCAGCGGATTCTTCTTCACGAGAAGCGGCAGCGAGGCGCGCGTGTTCATGGTGTGATAGATGTTGATCGCGCGCAAATGAGGGAGTTCAGCGAGATAGCCGACGGTCTCGTCATCGATGCCCTGCATGCCGCCGAACTCGATGGAGGTGAAGTTCCGGTTTCCTTTGAGCGCGAGCAAACCTTTGCCTTTGAGTTCTTTCCGGCCGTGGTGGATGCCGATATGCTTGAGCTTCGGTAGCTTGCCCATGACAGTTAGACCTTCGTCGGTAATTGTGGAACCATTGATAAAAAATTGCTCAAGCTCCGGTGCCGCTTTGACGAATTTCGCGAGAACCGCATCGTCCACCCCATCGCCCGAGCCGGAAAGCTGGCGCACGTCACCAAGTCCGGCGATGTGCCCGATGCTCGCGTCATCGATTACTTTCACATCGCCCCAATCCACGTTACGGCCTCCGCCGTTGGCGTTGGAGACTTTGTAGCCCGCTGCCTGCAGCGCGGCCGCGTGCGGTGATGAATCTTCCGCTTGCGAGAATGGTGCGGCGAAGTGGAGGGCGGTGATGAAGGCGATTTGGTAGTATTTGGTTTTCAAGAGGTGTGCGGGTGGTGAGTGGTTAGACGATTTCCTTGATGACGCCCTTCGACAGGCCGCCTTGGAAATTATCGGGCAGTGGCATGCCCACTTTTTCCACCACCGTGCGCCATACGTTGGCGACCGGCACGTCCTTCTGAACGAGATGGCCCTGGTGTTTGATGCCAAGCGCAGACCCGCCGCAAAGGATGAGCGGCAGCATGGTTGAATCATGCGCGCCCAGTCCGCCGTTGGTTGTGGCCCATGCGGCGATGGTGTTGTCTAGCAGCGTGCCCGAGCCTTCCGACACGCCTTTCAGTTTGCCGAGGAAATAAGCCCACTCGGCCATGTAAAGGGCGTCGAGTTCCCGCCAGAAAACCAGTTTGTCCTCCTGCTCGTTGTGGTGCGTGAGGGTATGCAGGTCCCATTTGCTTTTGGTGAGGTAGCTGTAGCATTTCGCCTCATCTCCTTCGCTCCGTGGGATGTGACTGACGACACGCGTGCTGTCGGTCTGGAAAGCGAGCGCGACGATGTCGAACATGAGCCGCGTGTATTCGCTGTAGCCACGTCCGTCGCCGGCGATGCGGTCGCGCGGCGAGCCTTGACCGAAGTCGGGCTTGGCGACCTTGGGCTTCGGCCGGTCGATCCATTCGGATTCGACCTTGATGCGGTCCTCGAGATCGCGGATGGACGTGAAATATTGGTCGAGCCGCTCACGGTCGGCGGTGCCCACGCGGCGCTGGAGCGCGGCGGCTTGCTCCCGGATGGAATCGAGGAGGCTGCCGCGCTGCGCGAGGGCGATCTTGGCTTGGGCGATGCTGTCGGGAGTTTCCTCACCGAAGAGTTTCTCGAACAAGACTTCCGGCCGGTTTTCGGGAGTGATCGGCGTTTTGTTTTTGCTCCAGGAGAGCGTCGCCGGATTTGGTCCGCCGAATCCCGTCTCGCGCGCCGTCCCGAGGACTAGCGAAGGAAACCGCGTCACGCTGCCGTGAAATGCAGCGAGCTGCTGGTCCATGGATGTGAGCGTCTGGGCGTTCCTCGTCGTGTTCATCCCGGTGAGCAGGCACGAGCACGAGCCATGGCCACCGCTGTATGCGCTCAGGCCGGTGAGTACGGTGCAGTCGTCTTTATATGGGGCCAGCGGCTGGAGCGAATTCGTCAGGGTGTAATCGCGGCCGGTATTTTGCGGGGTGAAGCCGCGGATCTCCAGGCCCAGTCCCCAGTTGGTGAACATCGTCCGCCGGGGGATTTCGCTGGCGGCCATCGAGCCCGCCGTGGTGAGGCTTTTTGCATTCGCACTCATCACTTCCAGCCAAGGCAGGGCGACGCTTGCGCCGAGGCCTTTGAGAAATGTGCGGCGATGGACGCCCCAGTTGTTTTTCTGAATATTCATAAGGGTCTGTGAGGGTTACTTGGTTTGGAAAAAGGGACTCGAAACGGTCGCTTGGATGAATTCTTGCAACGCAAAATTGTCTTTTTTGGCGCGGACGACGATTTGCTCCACTGCGAGATGGTCGGAAAATCCGATCGGTCGGCCGAGCGCGTAGCAGAGGAGCTTTTCAGCGAAGCCATTGGCAAAAGCGCTGTTTTCCTCGAGGAGCGCGGCTTTGAATTCTTGCACGGTCTTGAACTCGCGACCACTGGGCAGCTTGCCACTCACATCGAGAACAGGGTCATCGTCACTGCCGTCCATCCCCTCGCCGTTCTGGCGTTCGCGCCAGTGGCCGGTCGCATCGTAGTTTTCCAACGCGAGACCAAACGGGTCCACGCGGACGTGGCAGCTCGCGCAGTTCTCGGACAATTTGTGCATTTCCAGCCGATCCCGCACGCTCAGGTTCTTGTCCTTGATTGCCGGAAGGTCGCCGGCATTCGGCGGCGGCGGCGGGACAGGTTTGTTCCAAAGAGTGTCGAGCACCCACGTCGCCCGCCGCACCGGAAGCGTGCGGGTGCCGTCGGCCAGGTACGTCAGGATGCCCGCCATCCCGAGCACGCCCCCGCGCTTGCCATCGGCGGGCGCGGCGACCCGGCGGAAGTTGTCACCCTCCACGCCCGGGATCTCGTAATGCTTGGCGAGTCGTTCATTTACGACGAGAAATTGACTGTCCAGGAAAGACGTGAGCGGCAAATTGCTGCGGAGGACTTCGCGGAAGAACTCCAATGGCTCGCGCTTCGAGCTATCCCGGAGCGTGTCGTCATAACGGTTATAAAAGTCGCGGTTCGGCGGTGTCCCGTTGTCGAAGTTCCGCACTCCCAGCCATTGTCCGGCGAAGCTGCGGACGAACTCATCCGCCTTCGGATCGGCGATCATCCGCTTCACCTGGGCCCGGAGCACGTCCGGTTTCCGCAAGGCGTCCTTGGCGGCGAGTGAATAAAGGGTGGCATCCGGCGCGCTGCTCCAGAGGAAATACGACAGGCGGCTCGCCATTTGCCAACCGTCCACCTGCTGCGGCCCGGTCGCGGGTTTGGCATCGGCGGCAGCCACATGAGGGCTTTCGCTGCCTAAATAGAGGAATGCAGGCGAGCAAAGGACGTTCTTGATACCCTCGCGCACGGCCGTGGTGAAATCCATATTGCGCTCGGCCTTGGCTTTCAACGTCCAGCTCACGACCCGCTCGACCTCATCCGGGGTCGTATGGCGGCGATACGCACGAGGCAAAAACCGAGTGAAGATCTCCCGGAGATAGGTATCGTCGTTGCGTTTCTCGCCATCGAAGAAAACCGTTGCACGGGCTTTTGGAGGCCACTGGACGATCGGTCCCTCCCACTCCATTTTTCCAACCCACAGACGCGGGCGTTTCGAGATATCGAGCTTTGGATCCCAAATCCAATAAGGGCCTTTGAAATTCTCCCTCATTGCCTTCGCAGCCACCAAGGCATCCGCCGACCGTTTTTTAAGACCGTCGATCACTTCCGGGGGCTTTCCCTCCTTGTTGGCTCTCTCCAATTCACCAGCGACTCCGACAGGTTCAAAATTAACCTCGTGAAACTCGGGATTTACCTCTGTTACATTCTTGTTTCCGTTGTCCCAGCCAAGATCCCAACCTCGGTCCATTCCCGGAGGTCCCTGTAGCAGGTAAACCAAAAATTCATAGGTCTTCGGGGCATTCAACGGAGCGTCGATCACGACGCCTTTGGTCACTTCAATCGGGCTCCCATAGCAGTATTCCATCACGAGTTTCACTTCTTCCCGCGCCTCCGCCCCAGCGCCGGCGAAAGCACCCGCCTGCACCCGCAAGCGATACCACCCGTCCCGGGTCACGCCCTTTTTCGCCCATTCCACATTGTGGAAGATACCTCTTCGATTGCCAACGTGCCGGTGATTGCTGCCGCCCGATAGATATTCCACGCCACCATTTTTTATCGCAAAAGGCAGCGGCCCGTGCGGCACGTAGTTTTTCGCATCCGGTCTGTCCGGATCCTCGAGACGAATGCCAACCAGCGGCTCCTTGAGATTGTAGGCAAATTCGGGGGGTGGGTTATCGTCCACTATTTCCCCTTTTTCGTTCTTCCACGAGACCCCGATGCCATGGATGTGTTTACCCTTGGCCGAATCCCACTCCAGTTTCACCACCTCAGGCTTGTCGAGAAAGACCGCCTCGCCAAGGACCAGGTCGGCCACCGACATGTACTGTCCGAGCTGCCCCTCATCCATGAAAAGTCCGGCCGCACCTCGGTCGAAACCGCCGACCTTACCGTCTGCAGGCAGTTCTTTCTCGATGCGGCGGACGTAATTTTCATCCAAGGAAAACAGATCGCGAACCGTGTTGGCATACTCCACACGGTTCATGCGCCGCAGCGGGACGCGGCCGCCAGCGCCCTGCGCCAGTTTGGTGGATTCATCGAGTTGCTTCGCGACCCATGTAGCGACCTCGAGGGCCTCTGCAGCGTCCGGGCGCTTCTTCTTTTTCGGCGGCATTTCACCGGAGTTGATGTTGTCCATCACCTCCTTCCAGAGACCCGCATGATTGCCTTCTGTGAAATCCTTCGAAAGTAGATCGATGCGGAAGCCTGCCCGCGCCGTGGTATCGTCATGACAGTCGATGCAATGGTTTTCAATGAAAGGCAGGACCTTTTCTTGATAGGTCAGATCCTCTTTCGCGGAGCAGATCGTGGCGAAAGAGGCGAGGAGCAGGATAGGCGGACGGTTCAACATGATGACGGAGACAGAATCGGTGGATGATTAAGGCGGAGAAATGGCGAGGCCCGCGACTTCCAAGCCAGCGGACCAAGTGTAAGAATTGATGAGAATGGAATCGATGATGTGGCCCGGTGGCAGGGCCGAAGTGGCAGGAACCTTGGTTTGGAATGTCTTCAACGGCACTCGCAGCTCACGCCAGCCGCCACGCAACTCACCCTCCTCAGGTTGCACATTCACTTCATAATTTCCGCCGAAGCCGCCGCCCGCGCGGGTGGTGACGAGCATGATTTGCAGGCTCTGCGGATCTGCCATCCGCACCTTGAGGCGCAGCTCGGATGCGTTCTGCACACTTGCGAGACCGCCATGGCTGCGGATGAATACTCCGTGGTGCACCAGCACTCCGCCATCGTCCCTGCGGCCTGCAACAAAGGGCTGGGAGGCGAGCGCACCCGATGGGAAAACTGCATTCGGGGGCATCCATGCGCCGTCGGAAGTGGCGGGATACTGGCCGAAATTCGCCTGCCACCCCGCTGGCGGCGACACCCGCCGTTGCGGTGACAGCTCAATCTTCGGATCAAGCGTGACCACAAGCTGCTCTTGGCCGCCGACGGAAGCGACGCGGCCATCCGCGAGGCGACGCATTGTTACAAGCCCCTCGGCCACCTCCAAACGGGTCTCCTGGGCCTGCGCCTGCATGGAAAACTTGGTGCCTTTCACCACGATTTCCGCCGTGGGCGTGAGCACCCGCAACGGCTCGCCGGTCGGTTGCGGCTGCACTGCGGCCTCGAAGCTGCCCTCACGCAGCCGGACTTTCCAGCCGCCTTCATAACAGAAAAACGCCTCGCTCTGCCCGTGCAGCGTAAGTGTGGTGCCGTCTTTCGCCCGCACGGTCACCAACGAGTCGTTGCCGATCAAGTCCAGCGTGCCGGACGAAAATGTCTGCCCCGTGACCGGCTGCGAGACGCTTTCGCCATCCGACTCGCTCCAGTTCACCACGCCGCGCGATTGTGTGATTTCCAGTGATGGTGGCCGCCCCGCAGTGTTGGCCCACCAGCCCGCGCCGGTCGCCGCCACCAGAAAAACGGCCGCCCATCTTACAACATTTCTCCAGCACCACTGAGCGCCCGGTCGTGCGGTGGGCAATGGAGCCAACCGCGTGGTTGGCGCGCTACTCGTCTGCTGGGCCTCCGCGCAGCGCCCAGCCTCGGCAATTGCCACCGCGTGCGCCGCCATGCCGCGCAATTGGGCCCGGGCCGCAGGATTTGTCGTAAGTTCTGCGATCAACTGCGACACCTCCTCGGCCTCCAGCGTGCCATCCAGATATCGCACCAACCTTTCGTCCAGCTCGTTCTTCGGCGCGCTCATGTGAGTTGGGTTGGGGTGAGAAGTTGCCGCTCCACGCACTCGCGGAGCGCGAGATGCAAGCGCGAGATTTTCTGATAGACGGCATCCACGCTCGCGCCGGTCCGCGCCGCCACTTCCTTGCACGGCAAGGAGTGGAAATAGCGTAGATCGAGCAATTCACGCGCTGCCGCCGGCAGTCGTTCCACACAATGCGCCAATGCCTCCTCGCGCCCGCTGCCTGCCTCCCCCTCGGCCTCATGCTCCAGTAAATCCAGCAGCTCGTTCGGCAGTCCCACGCTCACCCGACTGAGTTTCCGCACCAGATTCAATCCGGCGTTGCGCCCCACCGCCTTCGCCCATGAGAGCAGTTGCGCCTCGTTGTTAAACAAATCCGTCTGCGCCAACGCCTTGACCATCACCTCTTGGAAAACGTCCTCAACCAGATGCACATCCCGCAGTATTAGATAAAATCCCGCACTCAGCCGCGCTCGGGCGCCCAGCAGCGTGCGGACAATATCGTTCTGCGGCAGAAAACTCATCGTAGAAATAAGACACTCAGGCGCGCACTTCCTGACGATAAATTTCCAGAAATTCTCCGCTTAGCTCAGCGCGGCCCTTGCATCGGATCACTTTAGATATTTGATAACCGCTTCGGTGCGGGAGCGGACGTGGAGTTTTTCGTAAATATTCTTCAGGTGGGTGCGGGCGGTGTGCAGGCTGATGGTCAGGTGAGCTGCGATTTCCTTGGGGACGTAGCCTTGGCTGGCGAGTTTCAGGATTTCCTCCTCGCGGGCGGTGAGGGTCGCATCGCCGGCGTTGTCCGGGGATGCGCGGAAGCTTTGCACGACTTTCCGGGCGATCTGGCTGGTCATGGGCGAGCCGCCTTGGAGGACGTCTTCGAGAGCTTCGAGGATCTCCGCAGGCGTTGAGCGCTTGAGGAGATAGCCACTGGCTCCGGCTTTAAGGGCGCTGAAAATGCGCTCGGTGTCCTCGTAAACCGTGAGCATCAGGACCTGCGGCGCGGGAACGAGTGTTTTAAGCCGGGCAGTGCAAGCGATGCCTGACATTTCCGGCAGGTTGATGTCCATGAGCACGACCGCAGGAGCTTTTTTGGCCGACGAGATGGCCGCGAGCGCGTCCTCCGCACTCGGATAGGCGGCGGTGCATTGATAGGTTCCGCTGCGCCCGAGGATGTGCCGCAGGGTTTGCCGATACAGAGGATCGTCCTCCACGATGGCGATTGGGATGGGATTCATAGCAAAGGGAGGCTGATGCGGAGGTGGGTGCCGCCGTTCGGCGGGGTGGAAAAATGGATTTGTCCGCCGATGCCGGAGAGCCGCTCGCGCAGATTTCGGAGACCCTGACCTTGACGATTTGGCCCTGTAAATCCGCTGCCGTTGTCTTCAATGAGTATGTTCAGTGTTGCACCGTCCGCGTGGATTCGCAGCCAGACTTCGGAAGCTTGAGAATGGCGTGCCGCATTGTTCAGGGCTTCCTTGACCGAGAGGAAAATGGTGTGCCGAACGGTGGGTGGGAAGTGGTGGGGCGGGAGCTGGTCGGCAACCTCGAACCGGCAGCGGATGGCGGTAGGCTGGAAAAAATCACCGGCCCATTGGCAAAGATAAGAAGCGAGATCGGCTAGGGAATTCGAGGCGGGATTGACGGCCCAGACCGCAGCGTCAAGCGCTTGCACGATCTCCCGCGCGGTTTGCCGGATGACGGAAAATTGTCCGCGTGACTCGGGGTGGCGTGCGTCCTCCTCCCCGAACGACGCGAGAGATCCCAAGTGGGTGACGCGCGAGCCGAGATCGTCATGCAGATCGCGCGCGATGCGGAGGCGTTCATTGTGGACGGCTTCTTCCTTCAGTCGGGCGCTCAGGGTCGCGACTCGGCGGCGCAGCAGCCCCGCTTGGACGAGACCGGCTGCGGCAATGACTCCGACAACGGAGAGGGCCGTAAGGACTCGGGGCAGATTCCACCAAGAAGGTTTCTGCAGGATCGTGATGTCCGCCGGACCGCGCAGATGGATTTGGAAGGAGCTGGCTGCCTGAGGGACTTGGGTTTCATTTTCGGTCCTGACGATACAGATGCCCTGCAGCCGCAGCCGGCTACCAAGTTGGGGCAGCGGCGACTCTTTAGGGGCGGTGGGGAGCAGGGCTTGGAAGAGTTTTGCATCCCGGTCGAGGTGCAGGATGGTGTGACCGGTGGCGGGCTGGAGCTTGACGAGAGTCCCTTCCATCGAGACGAGATCCGCCTGGTGCCGGGCGGTCAGCGCTTGTTCCGGCGTGATCGGCAGGGCAGCGGGCGGAGCTTGCGTGGAGACGATTTCCACGGCGGTGCCGCGCAGGAAAGGTCGGAAAGACGCGAGGGCGGGAAATCCGGTGACGGCGACCACGCTGCCGGGGACCGCTTTGACCGGCTGGGCGGTCTGCACCCAAAGTCCGCCACCTTCACCCCGCAGATAGATGCCTTCCCCGGCCAGGGCGTAGGTGACGATGCCGGTGACGCGGGACGACCCGTAGGCGTCCGCGCGGTCGGCTCGCAGCAAGGTATTCAGAGGCCGCAAGGGAGGTAGAGCGGGGTCGGCGGGTTTTTCCAGCAAGGTGATTTCCTTGGGTGAGTGGATGTAAAAAATGCGGCCTGTCATCTGGCGCTCGCTGTTGAAGAGGCTGGCGGTAACGGCCCGCAACCTGACTTTTTTCTCCAGCAAATGCCAAGGCAGGGTGTCCGCCGTCGCGGGCCGGTCCTCCAGCAGCAAGGCTTTGAATCGATGCTGCTCCACCGTCACTTCCAACAGGGCGCGGCCGCCGGAAAGGGTGACCGAGCGGACCACCGCGGGGGTCTCGATCCAGCGGGAATCGTGAATCGGCTCGGCCAGAGCCGCGGGCGTCATGGGCGTGGCAGGCGGCAAGGGCGCACTGCCGAGGACGCGGAGGCTGACACTGGTCCGGCCCGGTCCCTCCAGGCAGGTGCTAAATTCTCCGGCAACCGCCAGGCCTTCCACGGAGACGCGGGTGCCCGGCTTTAAAACAGCTGCGCCTAGAGTCGGGCGAACTAAAATATACAACGCATCCTCCCCATCGGCGATGAAGGTGCTGTAGCGGTCGGGTTCATGATAGACGACAATCCCCTCGGTGCGCACCTGAGGCTTCTGACGCAGAATTTCCGGCGGCAACTGCCGGATCTGGCGCAGGGTCAGAAACGGCAGGGGAGATTCCGCCGCCGCAGTCGGCGGGAGGAGCATCCAAAACAACAATAGGCAAAGGAGAGTTTTCATGCGTTCCGCCGGACGCACGCAGAATGCCGCCTTCCGGTGCCTTTGGCAAAACGGAAGACGGCACGTTGCGGAATCGCCAGCGCCGGTCAGGCGCGGGACGGTCAGGCGCGGCGGCGGCGCATGAGCACGCCAAGCGATCCTGCGAGTAGCAATGCGGAGCTAGGCTCCGGCACGGCCAGGAGCACATCGCCCGCCTCGGTGCCCACCGTTAGATTGTCCCAGGCGACGGTGGAGCCGGGAGGGCCGTCCCCGCCCTGGAGACGGATGCGCGAGGAGAAGTTGTTTGAAGTGTAAGCCGTCTCGACGTCGGCGCTGTTGGTGCCATTGCTGGCGTTGTAGAAATCACTGCCGTCAGGATCCAGGAAAAACGCCACCTTATCGTTCGTGAAATCGATCACCCCTGTGATCGTGTAGGTCGTGTTGGGTGCGGGGAGAGTGCCAGTCGGGAAGGCCCCGGAGCCGGATACATCGATACCGAAATTATTCTGATAAGTCCTGCCGAAGAAAACGCGCTCATTTCCGAAGTCGAAGGAACTGAGTCCGAAATAGTCAGGCTGATCGACTCCAGTGGTCACCTGTATCCGAAAAAATGCCTGACCAGTACCTGGGATGGCGGACGCCCCTTCGTCGCCACCGTATTCCCGGAAGCCGTTGTTACCGCCGCCGATCACGAATGTGCCGGAAACGACCGAGCCGCTGCCGGACCAGTCAGCGGTGCCGCCACTCACATTCCACCCAGCCCCCCCGGTCTGGCCGTTGATCGTGCCGTCCGGATAGTCGAAGGAGTCCGTGCCGATCACGGCGGCGGAGGCTGACTGGATGAGGAAATTCGCCACCAGGGTGGCGGCAGCGAGATGATTGACAGGGTACATTTTCATGATGGTTTTTTAGGTATTTTTTGAGTCCGCCAGCAAGGCGGCGGAGTGACCGTAAAAATTCTGGACGGGAGGCGCCATACCGCAAACGGGCGAGACGCACGATCGGGTTCAGGATATTCGCTCTACCGCAAATTGGGGATGGAATCCCACAATTGCATTCCGTAACTTGCAGCCTTGGCGATTATCGCGCCTCCTCCACCATCATGAAAACCCAACCCGTTTTATCATCGTTCACTCCCGTCAGACTTGGCTGTATTCTCGTTCTGGCAACAGCCACCGCTCCGGCGGGAATCATCCTTGACGAACCCTTTAACTACCAACCCGGCAGTCTGGTGGGAGCCCCGGCCCTGCCCGGTCTGACAGGCGGCGGCTTCGGCTTTTCCGGACCATGGTCCGGAAATGGCACAGTGGTGGATCCCGGGCAGTCCCACCCGACCATCACTTCCACGGGAAACGGCTTCAGTTCCACATCGGGGCAGCCAGCCTTCCGGCAGTTCACTGCTCCCATCGCCGTCAACCCAAGCTCACCTAGAACCGTATTCATCCGCTACATCACCTCGGCGGCCTCAGCAACTCCGCCCGAATTCGCAGGCTTTTCGTTTTTCAGCGGACCGAACGGCAGCGGCCGGGTAGAAGAACTTTTCCTGGGGAAACCGTTCAACGCGCCCAACTACGGGCTGGAAGTCACCGGCGCAGGCGGCCCGCAAGCCTCCACCGTGCCGGTGAACCAGGCGGAAACCCTGCTTGTCTTCCGGGTCACGTTCACTTCAGGCGCGGATACGATCGACATGTTCGTCAACCCGGGCGATCCCCTCCCGGCAGCTCCCGCCTTTACGAAAGTCGCTCCCGCCGGGGCTTTTCAAAATTTCACCCACATCCGCCTCGCTTCCGGGAACAACGGTCAGTCCTTCGACGTGGATCAGGTGCGCGTCTCCGACACCTACGCCGAGGCCATCTCCACGGTGGATCTCACGGAGGATTCCGATCTTGACGGGATGCCTGACTCTTGGGAAGCGCGCTATCCCAACCCCAATGGTTTGGTTATCGGGATTAATGATTCGGCCGGAGACGTGGACTTGGACGGACTCACCAATCTGGAGGAATACACGAATTTCACCAATCCCAAGCTGGCGGATACCGACTCCGATTTTTCCACCGACCCGCAAGAGATTGCCCTTGGCACCGATCCGGTGAATCCCGACTCCGACGGGGATGGCTTGTTGGATGGCCGTGAAACTAACACTGGAACATTTGTCAGCGCCACGAATACGGGCTCCAACCCTCTCAACGCGGACACCGATGCGGACGGGATGCCGGACGGACTGGAAGTTACCCTCGGCACCAATCCGGTGGACATCGGCTCCGTCCCGCCACCGGGCGACCTGACCACGATCGGGCGCGATTCCCTCGACGCCTACCCGGATGGTCCTCTGGCAGGAAGAAACGGCGGCTTCGGCTTCGACTTCGACAGTCAATCGGCCGGTAACGGTCCCTTTGTCGGGCACACCACGCGCACGGCGCCTTGGGAAGACCAGGGCGGCGCCGCTTCCGTGGTTTCTGCCGGACAACTGGTTACGGAAAACGGCGGGGCGTTGAGGAAATTCCACGGAATCGACGCCTTTTTCGGCGGAGAGGCAGCGGGACGGGTCAATGCGGACCTCTCCAATCACAATGTCGTGTATCTGCGGGCAGACCTGACCCGTGGGGCCGATGCCACCACCTCCGGCATCAGCACCTTCGATAACGGCGAGGAACGTCTGTATGCCGGCGTGCTTAACGACGTGAATCCCGTCAGTGGAAATCGCGAGTTCTCGTTTGGAGGCGCGGGCCTTCCCAATGTTTACACGGGCCTTCAACCCGTCACCGGACAAAAATACACGCTGGTGCTGAAGGTCGATTACACTGCCGATCTCATCAGCTTTTTCGTGAATCCCGTGCTGACGGGTGCAGAGCCTGCCCCTCTCGCTTCCGCTCCCCTCACGCCGATACGGAACTTCTGGACGACCGCCATGCGTGTCTATTCGGGCGGCGTTTCCACTTGGGACAACGTCATTGTCGGGCGGGAATGGACAGCCTTGGCCGCATTCCCCGGTGTGGAGCCGGTCGCTGGTTACGCAGCCTGGATCGCCGGGTTCCCCGCAGTGGGTGCTTTGAGTGCGTTCAACGACGACGCCGATGGCGACGGCATCTCCAACGGCTTGGAAAACGGTTTCGGAACGAATCCCAGTCTGGCATCCGGCGGTCTGCGGACGGTATCGACGGTCGGGAATCAAGTAACCTTCAGTCACGATCAGCTCAGGCTGCCAGCCCGCGCCGTGGGTATAAGCTATCAATGGTCCACCAACCTAACCGACTGGTATGCCAGCGGGGTAGCCGGTCCCGGCGGCACGTTGGTGAACATTACCGCTGCGATAACAGGCCCGGCCGCCGCTCCCCAGGTGGATCAGGTGCTGGTAACTGCCACCACCTCGGGGACATCCCCGGGTCGTCTGTTCCTGCGGACGACCGCGACTCTCATCAATCCCTGATTGTCGCTCGGAACAACCGACGAACCGGAATTTAGCGGTTATGCAAAGTTGCCTTTGTCGGCTTAACGAATGAGGTCACGAAGTTGAGAGTGCAGGGATCTTGGCGATTAGGCCGGGTGCCCGCATTGTTGGAAGCGGCTTCGGTGCTGGAGGTGTTATGCACATCCTCCACATCGGAGCCGCGCCACTTTAGCGAATGCCAATTCAGTCGCGGCACTGGGCGGGCAGGCTATTTTGGTCGAAGCGGCGAGAAAAATGTCATTCGCGAGCGCGTTGGGAACAACGTTAGAGATTCCAGAATTTTAACGAGAGGACCAAGCTAACCTCGCCTCCGCAGAAGCGTGTCGCCCGCGACAAATACGCCGCGGGTGAGGGCGATGACCGGCTGAGCGGGTGGACCGAGTTCGTTGTGGTGAAGTTGGGAAACCAGAAGATCCACCGCGACCGCACCGCAGCGCTCCAGTTGCTGATCGATTCCAGCAAGGCCGCGCGGGCTTGCGCCAGGATGGAGACATAAAACGGCGATGCCGAGATTTTCCGGCACCCGCAAGCCCAAGCTCCTCACGGCCTTCTGCATGAGGACGTCATGGGAAAGGATCGCGTCGGGCTTCGTCCGCTCGATCCAGTGACGGAGATCCGATGGAGATTTCTCCGTCCAATCCAGCGGGGGCAGCCAATCTCGTTTCGGCCGCGAATGTTGATAGCCGAGATAGGCACTGAGATATAGATGCTGGGTCCGATCCTCCAAGTTAGGTGCCATGGCGTAGCCGATCCGCCGGTAACCCAGCGCGGACATTTCGCGGAGCGCGAGTTGCATCGTGTGGGCATAGTCGCTCACCGCGCAAGAGACGGCAGGATGCGGCAGCGTGAGACTTTCCGCCACTGCGGCGAAGTTCGGCCAGTCGAGTTCGAGATTGATCCCACTTACCGGCAGCGATCCGATGACCACTCCACGCACGCCGCGGACGCGCAGTATTTTCGACATCCGCTCCGGGGTCATCCCCGGTTCCGCCAGCCAGTAATCCTCGAAGCCATATCCGAGCACCTTTGCGCGGTTTTTCACACCTTCCTCGAAGCGCGTGAACCATGGCGATGCGCGCCATTCCACCGGATCCGGCCAGGAATTCAGAAAGGCGATGGACGCACCGCCCGCGTCCGGCTTTACCCGGCGGCGGTGGGACATCCACGCGGCGACCGCAGGATTTGGCCGGTAGGCGAGTTCTTCCGCAGCGGTCTGCACGCGGGCGCGGGTGGCAGCGGATATCCCCGGGTGATTGCGAAGGGCGAGCGAGACCGTTCCTTTGGAAACCCCAAGATGATCCGCGATTTGCTGGAGGGAAACGACGTGGTCCATGTTGGCACTCTTTCTTTTTCACTCCCGGCTGAGCAAGTGCAAAACGTGTTTTGCAAACCGCCATCTTCTTCCGAGACCCGGAGTGACGGAGACGATATTGGCTAGCTCGACATGCCCTCCGCGATTCCAGCAGCGCCAGAATCGCTTATCGAGTGATACCTAATCGCCGGAACCTGTGTAGTGTTGGTTTATTCGCGAAAACACCGCGCCTAACAAAATGCCTGTTTCATGAATTCTTTTAAAACCGCCCTCTTCCAGTTCGCCTCCCTAGCCCTCCTCGGAACTTCACCTCTCGCCTTAGCCGCTGCGCCGGTGAACATCATCTTCGATACCGATGTGGACCACGACTGCGACGATATTGCCGCTCTCTTCATGCTGCACGCCGCGGTCGAACGGGGCGAAGCTAAGCTGTTGGCCACCATCGGCTGCACTTCGACGGACGAGATCGCGCCGGCTTTGGATGCGATCAATACTTGGTTCGGTCGCCCTGAAATTCCCGTTGGCACGCTCAAGGACAAAGGCTTTCTCGACCACAAGGGCTTTGCTCGCGAACTCATCGCGCACTATCCAAGTAAGTTTAGAAGCGGCAAGGACTACCCCGATGCGACAGCCCTCTATCGGGAGACTCTGGCCCGGCAGCCCGACGGGAGTGTGGTCGTGCTCGCGGTGGGTCCGCTGCGGAATATTGCCAATCTGCTGAAATCGGGTCCGGACAAAGCCAGTCCGCTGGATGGCCCGGCGCTCATCGCCAGGAAGGTGCGGCGCTTGGAGGTGATGGGCGGAACTTATCCTCCGGCGACGAATATCAAAGAGGGAGAGTGGAATTTCAAACAGGATCCTGTGGCATCGGCGTTTGTTTGCTCCACCTGGCCGACGCCAATCCTCTTCAACGGCGAGGGCGGCTCGACCTGCTCCGGGCGTCGCGTGACTTATGAAATGCCCGAGCACAATCCGCTCACGATGGCCTTCCGCGTCTCTGCGGATGTCGGCTTTGCGGCGGATCGTCTCAGTTGGGACCCGGTTTCCGTATTGGTTGCCACCCGTGGAGCAGCACCTTGGTATGAAATTGTCAGTGGCGGCACCAACGTGACGGATCCCATGACTGGCATTAACAAATGGGTGACGGGCCAAGATCGCGGGCATTCTTATCTCGTGCTCAAGAGCCGAAAGAATGAGGTGGAGAAAGCGCTGGAAGATATGCAAACAAGCGGCAAGCCCCGGCCAACTAACCTGAAGTTTGATACTCTTTATTACGCAAATGCAGGGATGTGCCAGGTGACACATTCCGGTGAGCGAGACCAGAAAGGCCTATGGAGGGATAAGTCTCCTACTAGCTGGGTTCAGTATCAGCATGTCGATGGGAGAAAGCGCCTTGTCACCTCTTACGCGATCACCTGCACGAACAAACACCATTTCCCCAAGTCGCTGGAACTCTCTGGATCCAACGATAGTGGCACCACTTGGACCCGCTTGGATCTTCAGGAAGTGGCCGGCTTCAGCGAACAAGCACTTCGCCGCGAGTACACAATTGCCAAGCCATCCAAATGGAATCTTTACCGGCTGAATGTGAAGGCCGCAGACGAGAAGGAAGGTATCCAGATCGACTCGGTCGAGCTTCTGGAAGCGATCCACTCCACACCGGGAGTGAAAGTCGCCTCGGTCAGTCTGGATCATCAATCACTAACCCTGCCCGCAAATAGCCGGGCGACGCTCAACGCGACGCTCGCACCGCTCGGAACAACCTTTGAGCGTCAAATCAAGTGGGTCAGCAGCGATCCTACCGTCGCTGAGGTCCGGCAGATTGGTGAACAGACGGCGATGGTCATCGGCAAAAAGGCCGGCACCTGTTCCGTCACCGGAGTGGTGGACAATCAAAAGACCTCCTGCGCGATTACAGTCACCAGATCAACCCTGCCCGAAGGCTGGAGCTACAATGAATTGAACGCGCCGCCGATCCCGGGCGCAGTGCTCATCTCCGGCACGACGTTTAGTCTAACCGGGGCTGGTCATGCCATGACATCATGGTGGGAGCGAATCCGCGACCAGGGTGTCTTTGTGAGCAAGCCTGTCACTGGCGAGAACCAGCTCACCGCGCAACTGACAAGCCTTGCCCCTCATGTTGGCGGGCGAACCTACCAAGGGGATAACCGGCCACCAACTGCATCCGGTCTCATGATCCGCGAATCACTGAGCGATGCGGCGAGCCGATACTTTCTGGTCCAGGTGGAAGCGTCAGGTAATTTGGTTTGTCGCTGGCGCAGCAAAGCGGGCGATCAGGATGACAACGAGACCAAGCAACTCGGGAAGGTGTCGCTGCCAGCCCACGTAAGGTTGAACCGAAATGGCGACGACATCCAAGTGTTCACCTCAACGGATGGCAAGGATTGGGGCGGGCCGCGCATCACGCACTCCGCGAAATTCGGCGAAGAAAGCCGGATTGGCCTCTTCGTTTGCTCTGGCAATCCCGTAGCATCATCCACCGCGACTTTCGAGAACGTTGCGATCATCTCCCGCTAGGTCGCGGAACCACCTGTCTCCGCCAGCAACGAGACCATCACCAACTCAACCATTGATGGCGGTCGCATTCGGTCCCCTTCCTCCCTAGGCGCGTCGCGCTCCGCCGACTTGCTGCGCCAATGTCAGGGCGTGCGCCCAAGAAAATGGATCGACTCTATCACCCAAACTCATGCATGAATCCCTGTGCCATGAAATATCTATTTCCCGCTTTCTCCCTTCACGTTTTGTGCTCTCTTCTATGTCCCGTCCAAGCGGCGGAATTGCGGCCATTGCCATATCCCCGCAGCGAGGTCATCGCGGGCTTGGAGTGGACCAGTGAGCCACGGGTTTACCCTGACATCGAGTCCGACATGCACTGGCAGACGTGGGGGACGGATGACGCGCTGTATTCCGTGGATGGCGATGGTGAGTTCCGGGGACCTGGATTTCATTTCGCCAGCCTCTCCCGCATCACCGGCATGCCGCCCGAGCATCGCATCGAGCTGGTCACGCAGTTTAAGGAACTCCGCATCCGCGAGCAGGCCCCTGCCGGGATGCAGCGCTATCTTTGCGGGCCCGTCGCTGTCGGCACCGACCTCTACGTTTGCCTGTATGATTACGATTGGCGCATCGCGGGCAAGGACGTGAGCAAAAAAGAGGAAATGCTGGCGGTGGATCGTTACTCGAAACTCGGCGGCATTCCGGGGATCATCCTATCCCGCGATGGCGGCAAGACCTGGAGCGATGCGCCCCGCAAGGATACGCCGCGGTTTCTGGGACCAAACTTCGGTAACCTTCAGTTCATCGGCTTCGGCCCCGGCTACACGCGGGTGCCGGCGGAACTCGGGGACTATGTTTATGCCATCTCGAACGACTCTAACTGGGAGAGCGGAAATCATCTTTACCTCACCCGGGTCCCGCGCGACAAGATTCTGGAGCGCACGGCGTGGGAGTTTTTCTCGGGCGATCCCTCCGCTCCAAAGTGGTCCAAAGAGGAGGATGCCGCCAAGCCCGTCTTCAAAGATCCCGGACATGTTGGCCATTCTGACATGACTTACAATGCAGGTTTGAAACGGTATCTGCTATCGGTTTTTAGCGATACCGTGCCGCATCTGGAGACCGCGACTGTCGAGGATACCAAGACATGGGAGAAACGCACGGAGCTACAAATCTATGAAGGACCGACGCCGTGGGGTCCGTGGGCATTGGTCTATCGTGAAGAGCCTTGGGGTGGCCCGGACCATGCTTGTTATCTTCCCCATCTTCCCGCCAAGTGGCTTGGCAAAGACGGTCTAACCGGTTGGATGCTCTATTCCGGAGATTGGGAGCAAAATCATTACCCGAAGCGCGAATACTATGGATACGTGACCCGATCGTTTCGACTGACGCCCAAGATTCCGGCAGTGAAATGAACGGGGGCGGCCGCTCACCCATGTGCAAGTCGTTCCGCAGATAACGCTGCGAACAGCGCCGATGCAAAACGTGTTTTGCAAGTTAAGGTTCGCAGGAGTGCGGCAGCATGTGACACAAACTCCGATGCCCATGAGACATCTCCACTGCTTTGCCGCCGCCGTTTCAGCCTTCCTCGCCTCCCCAGCCGGGGCCGAAAATTTCAACTATGCGGAGGCCCTCCAAAAGTCGCTCTACTTTTACGAGGCGCAGCAAAACGGGCCGCTCTCGCCGAACAATCGCGTGGCGTGGCGCGGACCTTCAGGCCTAACGGACGGAAAAGATATCGGGCGCGACCTGGCGGGCGGGTGGTTCGATGCGGGCGATCACTGGACGGCGAACCTCACGATGTCCTTCGCCGCGATGTCGCTGGCTTGGAGCGCGGTGGAGCAGCCGGAGGGGTGGCTGAAAACGGGCCAGATGGACGAGCTGCTGGAGTCGCTCATCTACGTGAATCAATATTTCGTGAAGTGCGTGCTGAATCCCGAATGCGCAGACCCGGCGAAAGATCTCGAAGTGGCGATCGGCTGCGGCGGACGCGAGGGCGTGGAGCCGCGCAACGTCCACTCGATGTGGGCGGCGGCGGAGCTGGCCCACCTCATGACGGATCGCCCGACCTTCCGCCTGAACAAGGCCGCTCCCGGCGGCGATGTCCCCGCGGCGATGGCCGCGGCGATGACGGCGAGCGCGATGATCATTCGCGACCACGCGGCAGTGCTGAAGGGCAAGCGGGGTTACGAAGAATTTGACGCGCCTGCCTTCGTGAAGACGCTTCTTGACCGTGCTGAAAAACTCATACTTTTCGCGAAATCTAACATGGGACCGGTCGTGCAGGACAAGGCCACCGAGGAGGAAAAGGCCGCCATTCGCAAGCAGCGGCTCCAGGCAATGCGCAGCGACGGCAAGATCGTCGAAATCGGCTACCGCGCCCCGCCTACGCCTCAAGTATTTGCCGCCGCCACCTGGCTCGCCCGCGCCAATGCAGCCGGGCCGGAGCGCGAGCGTTGGATGGCGCTCGCGGAGGAAATTTACGAAGGACCCTACAAAAGCGAGAACTACCACGATTGGTGGCAGGACTCGGGCCTAACGAATTTCGGCAGGATCGGTGCGCTCAACATGCTGCGGCTTAATCCAACGACGGAGAAATATCACTCCGAGCTGCAATACTACGCGGTGCGTTTCACCGACTACAAAGCCACGCCCGGCGGCTTGCGGCTGCGCGAGTGGCACTCGCACGAATACGGCAGTCTGCGCCATGCGAACAACGCCGCCGCCATCGCGCTCTACTACAGCGACCTCGTGGAGCAATCGCCGGCGCTCACTGGCAATACTTGGTGGAAAGGCACGAAAACGAACGCGGAACTCAAGGAACTCTTCATCCGGGAAGCCCGCAGGCCCGTGGACTACGCGCTTGGCGCAAATCCATACAAGCGGAGTTATCTAGTCGGCTTTGGCAACAAGCCGTTTAACCACGTCCATCACCGCGGAGCACACGGGCCGTGGGCGGGCTTCGAGCATTTCATCCCGGGCAAACCCGAACTGCGCGGGGAAAACCGGCACATTCTCTATGGCGCGCTCGTCGCCGGACCGGACCACAACGACGTCTTCGTCTGCGGGAAAGAAAACCGGCCCTACCTCCCGCTCGCAGACGGGAAGTCCCACGATTTTTTCTACAAATTTCCCAACCGCGATCAGCCGGTGCGGACCGAAGGATATGTCTTCGATCCGGCGGACCAGCCGATTCAGGACGTGATGGATTCGCAGTTCAATGAAGTGGCGCTCGACTACAACGCGGGGTTCACCGCAAGCCTCGCGTGGCTTTGCGCCCATGACCTTGGCACGGGCAAAGCGCTGCCAGACTCGGGCTTCCCGCCGAAGGACGAGCGCAACGAATCGCTCGATCTCTTGAAGACGGATCGGGAATTCTTCGTTTCCGCTAAAATCCTCAACCCCTCCACGGACGCCTCGGAGCTCGAGACGACGATCTGGAACCGCAGCCGCTGGCCTTCGCGCCCGACCGCTGCGCTCAGCTTTCGCTACTATTTCACCCACGTGGGCGATGTCGCCGTCACGCTTTCAGATGCCGGCAAAGCGAAGGTCAGCGCCGTGCTAACCGCGCCTAACGGCCAACGCTTTGTCGAGGTCTCCTGGCCAGACGAAGTCCTCCACCCCGGCACCCATCAGGACAATTCGCGCCGCGTGCGGCTGAAACTCGCCGCGCCATCCTGGGACGCGTCCGACGATTGGTCGCACGCCACGCTTGATGCAGAGCCGCGTCTCGCCCCCCGCCTTCCGGTCTATCAGGCGGAAAAAATTCTGGCTGGAGACGAGCCGAAATGATCGGGGAAATTTTCTCATGCGTCGCCTGATTTTCTTCGGCCTCATCGCCTCGTTCGCCATCGCGGAAACGGTTCGCGTTCCACCGCAAGAATTCGGGGATCGGGAGAAGCGACTGTGGAATGCTCCCCAAGAATTGATCCATCTGCTATGAGAGTTCTCAAGCGCGAGAAAGGCGCTGAAGAACCCCATGAAACGCAAGAGACACAAGCCTGAAGAAATCGTGAAGAAGCTGCGTGAAGCTGCGACCCTGTTAGC
>JANMSI010000138.1:0-15784 GCA_031389115.1 Akkermansiaceae bacterium | reverse complement strand
TGTGTGACCCCATTTGTGTGACCCCATTTGTGTGACCCCATTTGTGTGACCCCATTTGTGTGACCCCATTTGTGTGACCCCATTTGTGTTTACATGACCCCATTTACACCGCGAGGCCTGATCCCATTTAAATTACTTTCTCTTCGATTCTAAAGGAGTTCAACCGCCGAGAAGCCATTCCTAACTCAAAATTGCAAAAGTTTGGCACGACCAAGGCTCATGGTTGGCCTGTGGGGTTTACTTCTTCATTTCAACAACCCAATCGAAATATGGAATCGCATATTCTTTCAAATCAATCCTAACTTTCACGAGTGTTGACCTTACGAGCAACAAAGCTCGCTCGCTATCTATTTTTTCTATAGATTCAGCCAACTCTTCCAGAGTATCTGGAATAGGTAAAACTTTATAGCTCTTGATCGTATTTGAATATAATCGAGGCAATAGCATGCAATGTTCTTGAAGCTGAACTTCTAAACCCCTTATATCCAATGATCGAACATCATTAATAAAATTCTCAGGAACCTTCCCATCAGACGACCACCCCAAATGAATATTGATAGAATCCGTCTTGCTGTCTGGAGATACAATCACAAATAGCCATAGTTTAGATCCCTCATTGTCTGTATTGCAAAAAACAATTCTCGAACGTGTTTTACTCTTGCACTTATAATGCACCATAGTAACCGGTAAGATCTCATCTACGCAATGAAGCAATGCGCTATTCAACTCCTTTTTCATGACATTCTAGTATGATTTATAAAGCCATAATCTCAAGCCACCTCACCAAGCTTGTCAAGCCATTGATTATCTGAACGCCTCCCTCTTTGACTCCCGCTTGCGCAAGTTGATTCGCAACAACCTGAAGCTCCTTAGCTGATGCCTCTCGAAAGAAAAACAATACGGTCTTCCCCCCCTCCTTTGCGGTTGCCAGTTCCATTTGAGTGAGCAGTCGACCCAAAGCCTCACTTCCAATGCGAGGCACACCAGATTTCACTTCCAATTGAAACAATGTGTCTTTGATTTTGAATACAAAATCGATGGTATGCTTGCTTGTCTGTGCAAGACGAACATTTGTTGAAGCGTTGATACCGTATTGCCCAAGCACGCGACCAACTGCTTCTTGAACTTTGGTACCTAGCACTCTCAAAGCGCTTCCCCCCATTTGTCTTGAGATTGCGAAACCCGCTCGCACGTTGGCGAATGCTAAATTAACTAAGCTTGTTTCCTGCTCAATGACTACCGACTGCTCTTGCAAAGACATATTCCCGCTCGGATCGGTGAAAACCACCGGGTTCGCGTGGGCATACAGATACTTATGCAAACTAATCGGTTCGCCGTTGCTGCCTTCGTAGGTGTCCTGGGTGTGGAAGCGGCCGGTCTGGGTGTTGAGGTAGCGGGCGCGGAGGAAGTAGAGGCCTAAATCGGAGTCAAACTGTTCACCGGTAAACAAGAACTCCGATTTTGTTATTGGTGATTCGTTATTGGTTATTGGGGAAGATTCCAGATTCCCGCTGGTTGGATTGCGTTTGGCGAGTCCGATGAGGGTGCCGTAAGCATCGTAGTCGAAGGCTTCTTCCACCTCTCCCAACGCGTTGGTGATGCTGCGGACGCTGCCTAGGCCGTCGTAAGAGTAGAAGAATTGTTGAGAGTTGGGAGTGGATGGTTGATAGACAGAGGAAGAAACCAGGTCGTGGCCGTAGAGGTGAACTTTCTTGAGCTGTTGGCCACTGGGGGCGAACAGGTCCTTTTCCTCGATGACCTGCGCGTAGCCGGTGGGGTTGTTCGCGTCGGTCAGGTAGTGGTGGAGGCGTTGGGTGAGGCCGCCTTGGGCAATGAGTTTGGCGAGGCGGTGGCCGTCGGGGTTGTAGGTGAGGTCGATGGTCTTTCCGTCAGACGTGGTGCGGCGGATGAGTTTGTTGTCGAAGGAGTAAATGTCGGTGGCGGTGAAGGAAGATCCCGCTGAGACAGCGGGGACACTTTGGGTGGTGTTGCCGTTGGCGTCGTAGGTGTCGCTGGTGAGGCGGTCGTTGGGGGTGAAGGATTGAGTTTGATTTGGCAGCAGGCTGGTGAGGGCGGTATTGCCGGTGGTGGAGCGGGACTGGCGGTTTCCGACGAGGTCGTAACCATAAGCCAAGGTTCCTGCCGGGTGGGTGAGAGCTCCGGGCAGCATGCCCGGGCCACTTCGTGTGATGCTTTCCGCGGTGAGGCGGTGGAGGGCGTCGAAGGTGTTGGTGATGGTGCGGCCGGAGAGTTCACTGATAGTGGTGCGGTGGCCGTTTTTGTTGAGGGTGTAGGCGTAGCCTTGGAGGGGGACGGGGGATGAAGAGGTGGACAGAATATCCACCCTCTTTATGGCGAGGTCCGTGAGGCGGTTGAGGGCGTTGTAGGTGTAGGCGTGCTGGACGCCGTTGGTATAGCCGACTCCGTTGAGGTTGCCGTTCAGGTCGTAGTTGTAGGCGGCGAGTCCGGTGGCGGCGGGATCGATGCCTTCCTGGCCTCGATAAACGTCGATGAGGCGGTTGAGGGTGTCGTAATCGTAGGAAACATCGTAGCCGCCGGAGGTGCTGGATTTCGCGCCAGCGAGGTTTCCGGCGAGGTCATAGCCGTAGCCAATGCTGCCATTCGGCCCGGTGTAGCCGGTGAGCTGGGAGCGGATGTCGTAGCTGTAGCCTTCGCTGCTTAAGACGCTGCCGAGCTTGTTCTTGGCGGTGGCAGTCTTACGGCGCCCGAGCACATCGTAGGTAAAATCATATCTCGCAGGCGCATGGCTGAGGGTGAGCGACGGGTGGGCGGACGGCGCGACGATGCTAAGGAGGTTCTGCGTGGAGGCCTCGTAGCTCCGGGTGACGGTCTGGCCGTTGAAGTCCTTGTGGGCGGTGAGCTGGCCGAGGGTGTTATAGGTCATTTCCTCGCGCTGGCCCTGGGGCAGGATGCGGGCGGTGCGGCGGCCCATCGCGTCGTATTCATAGGTGGTGGTGCGGCCGAGGGCGTCGGTCTGGGCGGTTTGAAGGCCGCGCTGGTCGTAACCGTAGCGGGTGACGCCGCCGAGGGCATCGGTGACGGCCAGGAGGAGGCCCTGTGGATCGTAGGCGAATCGGGTGAGATTTCCTTCGGCATCGGTGGACGAAATGCGGCGACCTAACGAGTCGTAGCCCGTGAGGGTGTGATTTCCATCGGGGAGGTCGGTGCGGGTGAGGCGACCGGCGGAATCGTAGGTGAAGGTGGTGACGTTGCCCTTGGCATCGGTGCTGGAGGTCTGGTGGCCGGCGGCATCGTAGGAGTAGCTCATGCGGTGGCCGAGGGCGGCGGTGCGGCGGCCCGCGTCGTCGTACTCAAAGGTGGTGCTGTTGCCTAACGGATCGGTGGTGGCGGTAACGCGACCGTCGGCATCGTAGGTGGTGAGGGTGCGGGGGTTGTCCGCCAGAGCGGGTGCGGCGGCGATGGCGGCGACTTCCGTGAGGACGGTGGCGGGCATGGTATCATCCGGCAGGATGCTAACGGTTGCGCGGCCCAGCGCATCGTAGAGGGTGTAGCGGGTCACTCCGGCGGCATCGGTGGCGGCGGTCATGCGGCCCTCCACGTCGTAGGTGCTGGTGGTGAAGGTGCCGTCCGGGAAGGTGGTTTTCACCAAATGGCCGCGGGCGTCATACTCGCTGAGGGTCTCGCGCCCGGCGGAGTCGATGGATTTTTCCGGCTTCCCGATGGCATTGTAAATGGTGCGGGCGGTGCTGCCGTCCGGCTGGGTGGTTTTGGTCACGCGGCCATCGGCATCATACTCGAAGGCGGTGGTGAGCGGGCCGTTTTCGGTGGCGAGGGTGGTGGTTAGACGGTTGCCGTTGGTGTCATGGGCGTAGGCCTCGGAACGAAGCGTGATTCCGGCGGCACTCCGCAGGGTCATCGTGAGTTCACGGCCCTGGTCGTCGTGGCTGTAGGACGTGGTGGTGCCGGCGGCGTCGGCGAGTGACTGTAAATTTCCGCTCAAGCTGTAATCGAAACCCGTCTCGGTCCCGGCGGGATCGCGCATGGCGGTGAGGTTCCCATTGGTGCTGTAGCTGAGGCCGGTAACGTGGCCGAGCGCGTCGCTGATGGTGAGGGGGCGCCTGCCCGCATCATAGGAATAGCGGGTGACGTGGCCCGCCGGATCAGTTTCCGTTAGCAAGTTATCCTTACTGTCATAACTTCGCGTGGTGGTCAGGCCGAGCGGGCTGGTGATGGAAGTTTCGTTGTCGTTGCCGTCGTAGCTGTGGCGGGTCACGCCGCCGAGGGCGTCGGTGGTGCGGGTGACGTTGCCGTGATCGTCGTATTCGTGGACGGTGACATGGCCGAGGCGGTCGCGGATGATTTCCTGGTTGTCGGCGATGTCGTGCTCGAATTCCACGGCATTTCCGGCGGCGTCGATCTGGCGGGCCAGGCGACCGTCAGCCCCGAATTCCGTGCGGATGGCATTGCTGCCGCGTGGATCGGTGATGCGGGTGACGTAGTTCGGGAAACGGCTGTTTTCGTAGTAAAAACGGGTGATCTGGCCGACCCGGTCGGTGACCGTGTGAAGGCGGCCGGCGGCATCGTAGCCGTAGTGGATTTCCCCGCCGGCGGGATCGGTGACGATGGTGATGCGACCGCTTGGGTCGCGGGTGAAAAGGACGTTTTCCCCGGTCGAGTGGAACAGGCCGCTGCGATTGATGGTCAGAGTGTTGCCATTCGGTTCCGAGATCGAGAGCAAGCCGAGTTTCTCGTCGATGAGGTAGGAGGTGCCACCCGGCTCGGTGTAGCGGAAACGCGTCGGATTCGCCGGAGCGAAGGAGATGTCGATCATCGTCCCACGGCCGGGGATCGGGCCGTTCCAGATGACATCGGTAGTTCCGCCGGCCACCGCCAGCGTCCCTTTCGAGCCATCCAGCGCTTTGAAATCCAAGGTTCCCGAGGAGATCTCGGCAAATTTCTGGACGTTCGGTTGGGTGGGTGCAATGGGCGAATTCGCCCGGAACACCGGCTCGAATGTCTCGGTGCGTCCGTCCGGGAAGACGATGATGACTTTTTTCCGCGTCGTCGGGTTCACCGAAAAGATCGGCTGAAATCCAGAGAAAATCTGCTCCTGCTCCCAACCTTCGCCGATACGGCCCGCCTTACGGACGCGGATCGAACTCAGGCCGACATTCCATCCCGGGCCGAAGTCGCCGGTTTTCGCATCCCGGCTGTCGTAGGTGCGGGTCACCGTCAGAGGCAGGCCGCCAAGGGGGATCGTCAAATCCTGGAATGCGAGTGAGAATTGCCCCACTTTCATTGCGCCTTCCACCACCACCGGGCTGCGGTAAACGGAAGTCACTCCCGCCGTGGTTGTGACGGAGAGCGTGAGCTGATAGGCGCCGTTCTGCTGCAGGGTCGGGTCGAAAACACCAAGCACCCCGTCGAGGACCGGACGATTTCCCGAGGCGATGACGGTAGCAGGCGGGATGGGATCTCCATCCGCCACCAGCGGGGAAACCGATAGGCTCCACGACGCCAGCCGGGTCGAATACGCACTGCCGATGATCGCCGTGGGAGCAGTGATCGAATCCCCCTCAAGGGGGGACGTGATATCCAGTGCGAAGCCCTGCTGGACGGTATCGACCGCTCCGAATGTTGTGAACGATGAGGTTCGGGAAACAATCTGCTGCCCATTAGAGAAATTCACTTCGAAATAGACCGAATGGAGTCCATCCGTCGGGACCGGCAGCTCTTTTTTCCAGCCTCCCGCCCTGGTTGGATCCTCAGAGGCCGCGCCGACAGATTGCCCATCCAAAAAGAAATTCACGGAAACGACGGGGGATAATCCTCCGGAAATCTGGCCGACAAGGTTGAGCGGAGACGTACCGCTGATGACCGCACCATCCTGAGGCCAGATAAGATCCGTATTTGCCCCAGCACTTGCAGTGAGGGATACACGATCCGTTCCGATGCGCCCGGAGGGATCGACGATGCGAACCACAAATGTGTAAACTCCAGGCCCGGCGACGCGGACATCCGAGACGAGGCTTCCCGGAGAGACGACGACTGGTGCTGCGGACTCAGGCCACGACTCGGCCGTCCAAGAGGTGTCGTGATGTTCGGCTTGCCCTGAAACGATGGTGGCCGTCAAGCGTGCGGTCGAATATCCAGACACCGTTTGATCCGGCCCAGCATTGACCACCGGGCCTGCCTCCGTTCGTCTTACGAAAACAAACGAGCGAAGCGTGAAGCTCTTCGCTCCCTGCGAGTCAACCACCTCCAGTCTCAACAGCCATGCTCCAGTCGATAGATCTGACCCGGGGATCGTCGAAATCAAACTATGATCGCGAGGTCCGGTGCCGGATGCAATCTCGTGAAAGGGACTATTTCCGGAAGGAAAGGCGTCCACTGCGGCTGCGGAAGCTAGCGCAAGAGAGAGAGACCAGCGAACGACAGGATGATCTCCCGCGCTGGCAGATGCGAAAATCTCAGCCGGACCTGATAGGGACGCACCCGAGTCAGGACTATGCAGCACTGCGGTTGGCGGCAAGCCTGTAACAGCGGGAGGGACGACCACCCGCGTTTCATCCTGGCTGTTTTTCAACTCGACCTGAATGCCAGTTCGGGTAGTTCCCGATGTCGGACTGAGGGTTTCGATGACGATCCAGTATGCTCCGTCCGGCAGCCCGGCGGTCGCAATCCGAGCGGTTAGATCCTGCGCGGTCGCCAAAAGATTTCCGGAATCGGCGACAAACCGCGCATCAGGCCTCAGGGACAGAGGCGCGGTCGAAGGCAACGACGCAATGGGGATCAAATACGCAAACCAGTCCAGCGAAGCACTCGAGGGGTTCTCCACCAGTGTTTTGGCAAGAATCGTGCCACTGATCACCGAGCCGGGTGAAGGCTGGAGAAATGGAATGGCAACCGGTGGAGTGGTCGGCGGCGCCTGCCCTGCAGCGAGTGGCGTCACGGTTAGTGCGGGTGACGGATCGGCAATGGGAGACAATTGGGTCGTTTCCGAGGCTACCAGCAATTTCAAAACGGCGGTGGACTTCTGCCCTGCGCTATCCTCGACAGTGGCGACCGCTTCCGCCAAACCAACTTCATCGAATGTCACGCTCCCAACCCCAGTTTCATCGAGAGCCACAGGGCTGCCATTCACTTCGAGATTGACCTGGATGACATCAAAGTCATCCGCCGTGCTGACAGAAAGGACTAACGGTCTGCCAACCCGGCAGGGGTTCTGACCTGACTGCAAGCTTACCACCGGCGGGCGGTCCTCGGGAAATGCAGAAACCTTGAAATCCTGGCGGGCGATTCCGCCCCGGTTGTCCGCGACTTCGAACGCGAAGATGACGTCTCCCCTGAAACCCGGAGCTGGCGTCCAGCGGATCATACGCAGTTGAGCATCCCATTCCGCCCCGGCAGGAGCGCTGATCACCCGGTAGCTGAGGGGATCTCCATCAGCATCCTCTGCGGCAAGGGTGTATTCAAAGTATCTGGTCCGGTTCGTCGGATTGATAAGCAGCTTTACGAAATCGACGACATAACCATCACCCAGACCTGTCGTGGCGTCGTCGATGAGGAGGTCGACGCTGCTATCTTGTAACAGGGGAAGCAGGTTATCCGGCACATCGACAGATACCATCCTGCCGGTCGGGCCGGTCTGGAGCAACCGGTTGATTTGAACTTCCAACTTGGGAAATCTTTGCCCGTCGAGGGTTGCTGTAAACTTGGAACCCCACACAGGCCCTTGGAAATCGTCTGTAAAAATCAGAAACCTTGCGGACTGGATTGGGTCCGCGACGGGCGAGTAGCGGAGGGAAACAGGAACGGGAAGATTATTGGGTCGTGAAGTTGTGAAACTGTAGCCGTCTCTGGGAGATGGTGGATTCCCACCAGAGCCGATCATGATGCGGTCAGTGCCAGATGGATCAGAAGCCTCGGCGGCAAATGGCCACGGATGAACCGGTCTGTTTGCTCCTGCAAACGGATCGAACCCTGCGGGCCATCCGAAGCCAAAGTTGTCAATATCACCGGATCTCACCACAAGCTCCGCTTCAGGTGTTTGGCTGAGGACCAACTGGGATGTTTGCCAGTCTCCATTCTCGGTAAACTTCAATGTGGATGGGTCCGGTGTAGAATAAACCTTGGTTCGAGGCACACTGGTCACCACCGGGATGTGGTTTTCTGCAATTCCATCGGAAACCACTTGGATGGATACCACGTGGTTCGTTGAAAATGCAGAGCCGTCATACACCCGGTAACTGAACGAGTCGGATCCGAAAAAATTGGCAGCAGGCGTGTAAATGCGGTTCTGGCCTGAACCTTGCAAATATCCATGGCTTGGTTGGGTGGCAATCTCGAAGAAAAGTTCATCTCCATCGACATCCGAACCTGCGAGAATCAACGGCAAAGGATGATCCTCAGTGGTCGAGACACTGACAATCTGTCCCACAGGCGAATCATTCACCGGGCGAACGGCGATCGCTATGTTCGTAGGCGGCGAAATGGAAGCGGCGTCTTTGGCAACGAAGGCGAAACGGTCAGCGCCATTAAAATTTGGCGAAGGCGTGTAAGTCACATTCGGCACTGTGCCGGAAATCGTGCCGTGATGAGGCTGGGTGGAAATTTCGAAGGTGAGGGCTTCATTGTCCTCATCGGTCGCAGTGAGCGTTATAGGGATTGCCGTGTCTTCGTCGGTAGTTAGGGAACGGCCGATGGCAACTGGAGCGTCGTTTTGCGGAGCGACGGTGAAGGAAACGGTAGCGATGGCAGACTCGGCGGCGGCAGAGGTAATTTTAAAGGTTAGGGCATCCTCGCCATTGAAGTTCGCTGCTGGGGTATAAGTAAGGTTTGACGCGGTACCAGCGACGACTCCGTGCGTGGGCTGGGTCACGATCTTAAAAGCGAGCGCATCTCCATCGGCGTCATTTCCGACGAGGGTGAAATTGACAGAGCTTTCTTCATCCAGAGTGTAGCTGGCGGCGCTGGCAATAGGTTGATCATCGATGGCGTCGATGGTGAGGCTAACGGTCGCAGGCGCTGAATAAAGCGATGCGTCTTTGGCGATATAAGTGAAATTATCGCTGCCATTGTAGTTCGCCATTGGCGTATAGAGGAACGTACCATCTGGATTGCCGATCAGCGTGCCGTGGTCTGGCTGGGTGGAAATTTCGTAAGTCAGAGCGTCACCATCACTGTCCGAACCGACAGGTATGAATGTTAGCGAGCCATCCTCCGCGAGCGTGAGTGGCGCAGGATTCGCCGTAACGACGGGCACATCGTTGACGGGTGTGACCGCGAGGCTGACTTCGGCAGTAGCAGCGCCGCCGGAGGAATCGGCGGCGGTGTAAGTGAAAACAGCCGGGCCGTTAAAGTTCGCTTCAGGGGTGAAGATTGCACTGGCACCTGACAAAGTAACGGTGCAGGGAAATCCATCGGGCAGCGTGGTGGTGTAGGACAAGGCATCGCCATCCACATCCGTGGCATCGAAAGCGATGGTGATGGTTCCATCTTCGAGACCGGTGAGGGATTTTGCCACGGCAACGGGCTCGTCATTGACCGGCAGCACGGTGATCGAGACTTCGGTCATAGCCGATGAGAGAACGGAGTCGCTGACACGGAAATAGAAGCGATCCGCGCCATGAAAATTCGCAGCGGGCTGGTAGGTGAGCCGGGGAGCAACTCCTGACAGGGTGCCGTGAAGCGGACCTACCGTGGCTGATGGATTGGCGGGATCGGCAACGATCTCGTAGTCGAGCGCATCGTCGTCCGGGTCCTCTCCGGCGAGGGAAAGGGTGATGATGGAGTCCTCATTGCCACTCGAAGTTAGAGTGGAAGCGGTTGGCGGGCGATTCACCGGTTGGAGTTGCAGTTTCACTGTGGCAATCACCGAGACCGCGCCTTTTGAATCGGTGGCGGTATAGGTGAAGGCGTCCTCGACGACCGCAGTGGATCGCGGGCCGGTGTGGCAATAGATAAGCGTGGGCGGATTTCCCGAGATGGTGCCCAACGCAGGCTGGGTGGCGATTTGATAGGTAAGGGCGTCGTCGTCCGGATCGCTGCCGCTGAGGACCACCGGCGCGTTGGTCTCGCCTTGATTGATGACGAAGACCGGACTCACCGCCACGGGTGCGCGATTTGGTTGGAAAACGTGAATCACGAAGGCGGCGGGCGCGGAATCCAGCGTGCCATCCGAAGCCTTGAAAAAGAAGGTGTCATCGCCTGTGAAGTTCACATTCGGCGTGTAAGTGGCGAGGGCACCAGCCAAGGAAACCGAGCCATTGGCTGGACGGCTAATGATCTGATAGATCAGCGGCGCGTTTTCCGGGTCGGAAGCCACGAGTGGGACGACCACGGGCGTGGCGATGGAAGTGGAGGTTTCCCCGGCGGTGGCGATGGGCGGGAGATTCGGCGTGCCGCCGCTTCCCTCACACTCGATCACGCCGCCGCCGTTGAGAACAAGGCGGTCGGTGAAGGCGAGACCATGAAGCAGCGAGCTGGAATTCACGGTCAGCGATCCCGCCGGCACGAGCGCCTTGCCATGAAAGGCACTCTGGCTGTTAAGGGTGAAACTGCTGCCGGCCAGACTCATTTCGAGCCACTCTGGATGCGCCGGATTACCGATGTAACCATTGAGGTTCAGCGAATTTTTGAGGCGCAGGGCGACCGGCCCGGAAACGCTGACGTGGGAACCGCCATTGATATCGAGCTGCTGGATTTCATACAGCGCCGGGCTGGTGACGCTCCCTGCTTGGAGATTGAGGGTGCTGGATCCATTGAGAGTGATTCGCTCGTAGCGCCCGGGCGGCAAGGTGACCGCGCCACCTTGTGCGCTGATGGTGAGCGAGCGGATGGTGGCGAAATTCCCCGGGCTGCCGCCCGGCTGGTTGATGTTGACGTTGCGAGTCCCGGTACCGGCAGCGGGAGCGATGGCCGTCGGCAGGGATTCGGGATCGACTTTTTGCCGGATGCCACCGGCGAGGGTTGCGCCGTTGTTGATGGTGAGGCGGTAGCCGGATGGCTGAACCGAGCCGCTGCCATTCACAATCGCGGGAGATGTTCCGCCACCATTCACTCTAATCTCAGGTGTTCCCGCCACGATCAAGGCGCCGTCGATGGTGAGTCCCGAGTTCAAATTGAAAGCGTCGCCCGTCATCACCCGGACACTTCCTTTCACTTGGCCCTGATTGAGTTGCGGGGCGTTTTTCGACACCACCGCATCGGTAACAGCGGCTGGGGACAGAATTTGACTCGCCAGCAAACAGCCGATCAAAGCGCCGCCTCGCAAGGGAAGCCTGCCACGGCAAACTGATGGCATCCACGATTGGCGCAAGACTTGCGATTGCACTCGAACAACTGGATGGACTGATTTCATGGAGGGAGATAGAGGGAAATGGCGACATGATTGTAGCGGCAACAGATTTGCCGGAAGACCAATCGGGGAAATCTGCGGGCATTGTCATGAATCCGTCAATAAACCAAATCGGCAGTGTTAGAGTTCATTTCCGGCAAACCCATGCTCCGAAAGGATCACATTTTTCTTTGGCCGGATTGGGGACTCAATTTAATCAAAACTATTTCTGTTGGTGTCACGATTCTGTCACTGGGTAGCGGCGATTTTTGCCATGACGTAATTCATCGATGACTTTGTCACCTTCTAACAAATGTCGGAAGATCGTTGGTTTCTGGGGGGAACGTCTCTCCCCCCGCGCTTATTTTGCGCGCCTCTCGGCGTGTAACTGGTCTCCGGGGTCATTTTCGGCACCGCCGCGCGGATCAGTCCGCAGAAGTGTCTGGGAAAAATCCACAAACTAACAGAATTTTATCAGGTATGTGATCTGTCCATGATGATCTTCGCAAACACATCCGCCGTCATTACACCTTGGAGCGGATGACCTCAGATTATCACGCTTTACTCCGCCACGACTTCGGTAACGAAGCGACGACCAGGTCATAGGAGTGATCGATGAGTTCCCCCACGAGTTTTTCGGTGAGTGAACCGTCCAGAATGAGGGAGTTCCAATGGCGTTTGTTCATGTGATAGCCCGGGATGATGGCTTCATGGGCGTCGCGCAGGGCGAGGGCGCGCTCGGGATCGCATTTCAGGTTGAGGCGCGGCGGAAAATCACCCGGCACGGTAAGGCCGAACACTTTTCCGCCCACCTTATAAACAAGAACGTCCGGTCCGAAAGGGGTCGATTCCTCGGCTCCGGGTTTGGATAGAAAATGGTCGATGGCGTCCGGCAGATTCATCGGTGATGGAGATCGAAGCGGTCCAAGTTCATCACTTTGTTCCAAGCTGCGATGAAGTCCTGCACGAACTTGGTCTGCGAGTCCGCCGTTCCATAAACTTCTGCCAAGGCGCGAAGCTGGGAGTTGGAGCCGAAGACCAGATCGACACGCGTGCCGGTCCACTTGAGTTCGCCGGATTTGCGATCGCGGCCTTCGAAGGCGGCATCATCCTTGGTGAGCGACTTCCACTCGGTGCTCATGTCGAGCAGGTTTACAAAGAAGTCGTTAGTAAGGGCTTCAGGGCGTGTGGTAAGCACGCCGGTTTGCGCTTCGAGGGCGTTGGTTTTCAGGACGCGCATGCCACCGATAAGCACCGTCATTTCCGGTGCGGTTAGCGTTAGCAGTTGCGCCTTGTCCAACAGCAACTCTTCAGCGGAAACCGTGTATCGGGTCTTGAGATAGCTCCGGAATCCATCCGCGTGAGGTTCGAGGAAACCGAAGGATTCCACATCCGTCTGCTCCTGCGAGGCGTCCATGCGGCCCGCAGTGAACGGGACCGTGACCTCGTGACCGGCATTCTGCGCCGCTTGCTCAATGCCCGCGCAACCCGCCAAAACGATGAGGTCGGCGAGGGAGACTTTTTTTCCGCCGGACTGGGCACCGTTGAAGTCGGTTTGGATTCCTTCTAACACCTCAAGCACTTTGGCCAACCGGGCAGGTTGGTTGACCTCCCAATCTTTTTGCGGAGCCAGACGAATGCGTGCGCCGTTCGCCCCACCGCGTTTGTCGGAGCCGCGGAAGGTGGACGCGGACGCCCAAGCGGTTGACACCACTTCGGATACGGTTAGACCCGACGCCAGGATCCGGGTTTTGAGCGCGGCCTCGTCCTGCGAGTCGATCAATGGATGATCGACCGCCGGGATGGGATCCTGCCAGATGAGGACCTCCGCAGGAACCTCCGGGCCGAGATAGCGCGGGCGCGGACCCATGTCGCGGTGCGTTAGCTTGAACCAGGCGCGGGCAAACGCGTCGGCAAACTGATCCGGATTTTCAAGGAAGCGGCGGGAAATTTTTTCGTAAGCCGGATCCGCGCGCAGGGCAATGTCTGTGGTCAACATGCCAGGGGCGATCTGCTTGGAAGCGTCGTGGGCATGCGGGACTGTGCCTTCACCGCCGCCGTTTTGCGGCTTCCATTGATGCGCCCCGGCAGGGCTTTTGGTGAGTTCCCATTCGTAGCCGAAGAGGTTCTCGAAGTAATTGTTGCTCCACTGCGTGGGCGTGGTGGTCCAAGTGACCTCCAGGCCGCTGGTGATCGTGTCGCCGCCCTTGCCGGTGCCGAAACTGTTTTTCCAACCGAAGCCCTGCGCGGCGAGACTCGCTGCCTCCGGTTCATCGCCCACATGGTCTGCCGGTCCTGCGCCGTGGGTTTTGCCGAAACTATGTCCGCCGGCGATGAGCGCCACCGTTTCCTCGTCATTCATCGCCATGCGGCCGAAGGTCTCGCGGATGTCCCGCGCCGAGGCCAGCGGGTCGGGATTGCCGTCCGGTCCTTCCGGATTAACGTAAATCAGCCCCATCTGCACGGCGGCGAGCGGATTTTCCAAATTGCGTCCGTGGATGTCTCCATCCGCGTCGTCATCGGACACGAGCACCCCGCCCTCCTTGGCGACGCCTTCGGAACCGTGGGCGTAGCGCTCGTCGCCACCAAGCCACTTCGTTTCACGGCCCCAATAAACGTCATGATCGGGCTCCCAGGTGTCTTCGCGACCGCCGGCGAAGCCGAAGGTTTTGAAGCCCATCGTTTCCATCGCAACGTTCCCCGTGAGAATCATAAGGTCGGCCCAGGAAATTTTTCGGCCGTATTTTTGTTTGATCGGCCAGAGCAGGCGACGCGCTTTGTCCAAGCTCACGTTGTCCGGCCAACTGTTAAGCGGCGCATACCGTTGCTGGCCCCGCCCGCCGCCGCCACGACCGTCAGCGGTGCGGTAGGTGCCGGCGCTGTGCCATGCCATGCGGACGAACAGCCCGCCATAGTGGCCGAAATCCGCCGGCCACCAGTCCTGCGAGTCAGTCATCAGCACGGCGAGATCCGCCTTCAACGCCTCCAGGTCGAGGCTCTTGAATTCTTCCGCGTAGTTGAAGTCCCCGCCCATCGGATCGGACTTGGAGGAATGCTGGTGCAGGAGTTCGACTTTCAGGTGTTTCGGCCACCAATCCCGGTTGGTCGTGCCACTGCTGGGAGCGTGATGGAACGGGCATTTGCCTGACGGAGCTGCGGATGAATCTGCTGCGGAGAGTGGGGCTTCGGTTGTCATATCTGTTCTTTTGGTTGGGATAAAATTTGCTGATTACCAGGGGCGGTCTAAATAGGCATGTATTCGTGAGGCGGAATCTGCCATCGGTAAAGACTTCGCTCTAAATGCTTGCGATTGGCAATGCCTATGGGAGGACTGGGTCATGGATTTGCGCCAGCTCGAGTATTTCACGGCCATCGTCAAGGAGGGATCGCTAACAGGAGCGGCCAAACGGTGCAGGGTCGCGCAGCCCTCGCTAAGCCAGCAACTGCGCGCGCTCGAAGACGAACTGGGGGAAGCCTTGGTGCATCGCAAACCGCGTGGCGTGGAGCCCACCGCGGCCGGACGGATTCTGCTGAAGCATGCGGAGAGAGTCCTGGATGAGGCGAGGCTGCTGCGCGAGCGTTTCGCCCAGCGCCGGGATTCGCAGGAAGGTGCCGTCATTTTCGGGATGATACCCACCATTGCGCCGTATCTCCTGCCAAGATTGTTAGCTCCCTTTCGTGAGGCATTTCCGAAAATCGACGTGCAGGTCCGCGAGGCACGGACGAGCGGCCTGATCCAGCTCGTGGTGGATGGAACGATCGAGTTCGCAATCCTCAGCGACGTGACGCCGCAGGAGCAAAAAAAATGGTCGCTGCATATCCGCGAACTGTTCCGCGAACCGCTGCTTCTGGCCATGCCGGTTTGCCATCCCCTGGCCCGTGCGGCCGAAGCTCCCAAGCCAGACCAGCTCCAAGCCGAAAGCCTGATTCACCTGCGGGAAGGGCATTGCCTAACGGACCGGACCGTGAAGGTATGCCGCATTGAACGGCTCGATCCCCGGCTGGAATGTGAACAGTTAGAAACCGCGCTGGCCATGGTCGCCGCAGGATTAGGACTCGCGGTGGTCCCCGAACTGGCGATCCGGTCGCGCCCGCTGCCCGGTCTCGCATTCTGTCAATTTCAAGAACCGGCCGAGCGCACGATCAGTCTGATGAAGCGGCGCGCGGTGCCGCTATCCAAGGCCGCGGAAGGAATGGTGGATCTGATCAAAAGACTGCCTCGGAACCGTGACTGTTTCTGAGAAATCCCGTCCCAATCGGCCTTGTGCGCGTAACGTCGCCTGCTAGCGTCCCGCCATGATTCTAAAATCCAAGACCGTTGCCGTGGAATGCTCCCCAAGAATTGATCCATCTGCTATGAGAGTTCTCAAGCGCGAGAAAGGCGCTGAAGAACCCCATGAAACGCAAGAGACACAAGCCTGAAGAAATCGTGAAGAAGCTGCGTGAAGCTGCGACCCTGTTAGC
>JANMSI010000168.1:0-27937 GCA_031389115.1 Akkermansiaceae bacterium | reverse complement strand
GATGCCGCGCGTGACCTCGGAGCCACGCGAATGCAGGCGTTCCGGAAAATCACCCTGCCCCTGTTAGCCCCCGGCATTCTTGCGGGCGGTCTGTTGGCGTTCACGCTGTCCATCGACGACTTCGTGGTCACCTTTTTCGTCAAAGGCCCCGGCGCGGACACGCTGCCGGTGGTCATCTACAGCATGATCAAAAAGAGCCGCGAGTTTCCGGTGATCAACGCACTGAGCACCCTGCTGCTGATAGGAACGTTCCTCGCCGTCTGGGCAGCGCAACGGCTAATAGCGAAGAAATGAAGCTCACGGCTTTTTCTTCTTGGCGGGTTTGTCTTTCTCCAACTGCTTCACCTGCTCGATGGCCTCTAGGAAATGCTCCTCCACCGGCGACGGTTTCGCATCCTCGATCCGGCGGAATTTCTCGAACTCCGCCTCCGCCCGTGCCAGCGCCGTCTCGTGACTCACCTTCCCCGCGTGAGTGAGAATCTCCCGGTCACTGATCCGCATGAAATCGTCCAGCTTGGCGATCCAGTCGCCCATCGTCATCACCCGGCGGCCGCGGGCCTGGAGTTCCGCGAAGTCGAGGTAGAGCGACACGATCAGGTTCAAATCGCCGAGTTCCTGCTCGTTGAGATAGTTCTTCGCCACCGCCGCGTCGGCTTTCCGCGGACGGCTTCCCGGCCAGGTCTTCAGCCCCATGTTCGGCTTGCCCGCATCCGCGCGCTCGGCAATCAATTCCGCCGCCGTGTGCCCGTGCGCCGCCCAGTGCATCTTGTTCTGAACCGTGGCGAAGAAAAGCTGCGACGCCTCCGCCCGTGGATCGTAGTCAGCGCTCGTCGCATAGATATCCAGCACCTTGCGCCAAAACACTTTCTCCGACGACCTGATGTCGCGGATGCGCTCTAGCAACTCGTCGAAATAGGCTCCGCCGCCCGATTGCTTCAGCCGCTCGTCGTCCATCGTGAAGCCCTTCACGATGTATTCCCGAAGCCGCTGCGTCGCCCAGATCCGGAACTGCGTGCCCCGCAGCGATTTCACCCGGTAGCCCACGGAGATGATGATATCTAGGTTGAAGAACTCGATGTCCCGCGTGACCTGCTTTTCCCCCTCGGTTTGAACTGTTGCAGATTTCGCAACAGTTGCCTCCCGACCCAGTTCCCCCTCCTCGAACACGTTCTTAATGTGGCGGGAAATGACCGACTTGTCCCGCTGGAACAGGTCAGCCAGTTGGTTGAGCGACAGCCACACCGTCTGGCCGTCCAGTCTCACCTGCAAACGGGTAGCGCCGTCCTCCGTCTGGTAGAGGATGATGTCGGATTGGGGTGAAGGTTCTTCGCTCATGTTGCCGGTTCAATCAGCCCGCTATGTGAAAACCTGTACTGACTGTTGCCGAGCCTATTCAATTGAGATACCAACCCCGGCCCATACAAACTCGACTTTGAGCCGTTAAAGGCGAAGCTACCGCGCAGCTCTCGCGTCTCATTGTAAGCCGCAATCAGTTCATCAATCTGCTGTGAGGTGAGCGCTTCAATTCCGGGCAACGCTTTGCCAATCGTATTACCATCACCCCAACTCGGACATTTCCGCAGTGCTTGGACGTATGCACTAATCATTCTGTCGTTCTTGATAAGTATCCTGATGATGTCTTCGGCCGCCATTAGCCATGTGCTCGAAAGACCCTGAAATTTCCCGATGAATCCATATGGGTCCTTGCCAAGTCGCACGGAGATTATCGGAACACCCCGCGCAAAAGCAAAACCGACCTCTTGGTCCGTCCAGTCACTATTATGGAAGTCCGGGGTCATCAGCGCAACAAACCCGTCCATGGTTGCCAGTGCGTTCTCGATCTCATCTTGCCACGCCTTAGTCGGATGAATGTCCTCGTGCGCCACGAAACACGATATGCCAAACAGCAGTAGTCGCTCCTTTAGTTCAGCGGTTTCCTTCTTAACTTCTGACTTGTGACTCAGGAAAACACGGAAGCCTTCGTCTCCCCAAATACGCTTTGTCGCGTCAGGCGCGACTGTGCGCTTCCCGACCATGAGCAACCCAGAGTCCTTACGCCACTCGTGGTCTTCTCCGATTTCCATTTCCAAGAAAACCTCCTCGATGAACTCATTTTGGACGTTGTGAACCTTGTTCAAATCTTCCCTGATCTGGGTTTGAATGTCGTTCTTTTGCTTTACCGAACTCAAGAAAAGTGTCTCGGGAAGAACCAGGTAGAGCGCGTGCCCGTAGGTGCCGCCGTTCCAATTGTCGCTGCTCCACTCTTCGTGAATACGAGTCTGGGCGTTTACTATCAGCTCTTCGAGCTGACGCTTCCCTTCTTGGGCGTAAAGCTTCGAGAGCGCAGCAAGGTGCCGATCAATGTTCTTGGGAAGTTCGAACTTGCTCATTTCCCTCCCTCCATTTCCGCGCGGACGATGTCGGCGAGCTGTTTGGCGGTGGGGAGTTTTCCTTTCAGTTCACCGGGCAGTTTCGACTGCAAGGCGTAGGCGGCGACGCCGATGGGGTTGGCTTTGGTGCGGAGGGCATACTCGACTTCCACGTCGTCCTTTTCCGCGCAGAGGATGATGCCGATGGAGGGCTGGTCGCCGGGGCCGCGCTCCTTGTCGTTGAGCAGATTTAGGTAGAAATCCATCTTGCCGGTGAACTCCGGCTCGAAGGGACTGACCTTGAGATCGAAGGCGACGAGGGCCTTGAGGAAGCGGTGATAGAACAGGAGATCGATGAAATACTCCTTTTTCCCGAGGGCGATCCGGTGCTGGCGGCCGACGAAACAGAAGCCGTAGCCGAGTTCTAGCAGGAAGGATTGCAGGCGCGTGACGAGACGGTCTTCGAGTTCGCGTTCCCGCACGGCGCGGCGCAGGCCCAGGAACTCCAGGTTGTAGGAACTCTTGAGCATTTCGTCGGCCTGCTCGGCGAAGTGCTCGGGCAGGGCGAGGTCGAAGTTGTGCGTTTTTTTTTCCGTGACGGCGCGCTCGTAGGCACCGGCCTTGATCTGATTGAGCAGGACATTGCGCGACCAGCCGAAGCGGGCGGTGGCGCGGAGATACCAGAGGCGGGCGGCGGGCTCCGTGAGCTTGTTCAGGATGAGGAGGTTTTGGCCCCATGGAATTTCTGCAGCAAGTTGCTGCAGAAACTGAATGGCGTCCCCGTCGTCCAATTTGGCGACAGCTTGTCGCCAAATTGCGGCTTCACCCGATTCTGCGACAGGCTGTCGCAGAATATCCGAGGGCATCTCATCGGCCTCCAATTTGGCCACAGCTTGTGGCCAAATTGCCGGGCCTTTTGCTTCTTTGGTCAATTTGGCGACAAGCTGTCGCCAAATTGCTTCGTCGCAGTAAGCGAGATAGAAACGCTTCATATCACGCACATTCCGAGGCGAAAACCCGCTCATGGAGGGGAAAGCCTTCCGTAGATCCCCGGCGACCATTTCCACCACGGACTCCCCCCAACCGAGCGCCTTCTGTTTCTCCACGATCCCACGCCCGATGTCCCAATACAGGAAGATCATTTCGTGATTGATCCTCCGTGAGGCGGAAAGACGGGCGGTGGCGACGCGAGACTTCAGTTCCTCGACGAACCGTCGGTAGTCGGTGCTAACCGCCAGTGTGGTCTGAGCATCGGAAGCGGGTTTGTGTTTCGCGGGCATTGCTGGTGTTAGTTCCTAGGGCGTTGTGACTGATGGGACAAGGAGGGAGTGACGGATTTGCGGGGAGGACACTGGCGAAATGAATTTGCGGGCCGTTCGAGGAGCAAAAAAACGCCCCGTGACCTTGCGGCCGCGGGGCGTTCGTGAAGTTAGGAAAAACGATCAGGCGGAAACCGAGGAACAGGTGCGGCGGAGTTCGCGCATCAGGCTGCGAGTTTCGTCCTGCCAGCCTTTGAGAACCTCGCGGGAAAGTTGCACGCGATCGGTTACGGCTTTTTCAAGCTCGTGATAATTAGCGGAGAGTTTTTCGACGAGTTCGTGGAGGGCGTCGGCGGCGCGGTGAGCGGGCGAGTGATGCGGGTGCTCGCGCATTTCCGCCAAGTGCTTCTGCGCCTTGCGGCGGGCTTCGCCCATTTCCGCGAGGAGGATGCGACCGTCCGGCACGCGGCGCAGGCCATCGACCAGTCCGAGCTTCGAAAGCGACCAGATCGTCCATTTGCTCGGATCCCACTGCCATGGCTTCACGCCGTTGCGGTAGTCGTGCTGGAACTCGTGGTGATAGTTGTGATAGCCCTCGCCGAAGGTGAAGAAGGCCATGACCGCGCTGTCACGGGCACTGTGGCTGGTCGAGTAAGGCTGGCGGCCGAGCATGTGGCAGAACGAGTTGATGAAAAACGTGCAATGCTGGGCGACGACGATGCGGCAGACACCGGCGATCAGAAATCCACCGAGCGCACCGGTCCAAGGGTTCAGGCCCATGGCGGAATTCCAAAGATAGCCGAGTGCGATCGGGATGAGCACGCCGACGACGAAGCCGATCCAGTGCACATACTTGTGCTGCCACATGACGAGCTTGTCCTTCCGCAGGTCGGCGACGTTGTCCATCGCCGGCTCGGGATTGAGTTTGAATAACAGCCAGCCGATGTGCGCCCAGAAGAAGCCTTTGGAGATATCGTAGGGATCCTCGTCATGATCGACATGCTTATGATGGAGGCGATGGTCGGAGGCCCAGTTGAGGCAGGAGTTTTCAAAAGCGCAGGCTCCGAAAATGAGGGTGAACAGCTTGACCGGCATTTTCGCCTTGAACGACAGGTGCGAGAACAGGCGGTGGTAGCCGACCGTGATACTCATCATGGTGGCGGTTAGATAAAAGAAGAACATCGAAAACTGGAACCAGTCGATGCCGACTTTAAACAGATAGATGGGAACCCCGATGAGGGCGGTGATGGCGGTGCCGATGAGGAATGAGCTGGTGATCCAGTTCACCCGATCGAAGGGAATGCGGTGCATGATTTATGGTTTTAGAAGCCGTTGACAGCCGGATGTTTAACCGAACGGTCGGCACAATAGCGCACCGATAGCCAAAGGACGGCGGTCAATATGCCAATTACCTAGCCATAGCAAGCGCCCGTTTTTTCAAACATCGAGGCAGGTTCTGGGTTGACAAACCGGGGTCCAGCGCGCATTTACCGCGCCCCGGACAACCTGCGGAACCAAACCAAACCAACCAACAATCATCGCATGCGTGGAGTGATCATGAAGAAAGGCGAGCCCGTGGACCGGGCATTGAAACGCCTCAAGACAAAACTTGATAGCGAGGGAATCCTCGAAGAAATGCGCCGCCGCCGCGCATTTGAGACACCGACCGAGCGCAAGCAACGCAAGCTGCGTTCCGCTTCCAAGCGCAACAAGATCCGCTGGCGCTACACGAGCGGCACCGCTGCCGTCGATCGCTCCGAAGCCGCCGAGTAATTTTTCCGGTTCCGCAAACTGGGTGAGAAACGGGTGCCACGCGGCACCCGTTTTTTTGTGCCCATGGATCGCGGCGAATTTGGTTTTCTCCGGGAAGTGGTCCGCCAATGCTGCCGCACATGGTGGAGCGCATATTTCTCGGATGGGACCGGCCGTTTTTGGGGCCAGCGGTGGATTGGCTGCTGGAGCGGCGGGACGAGCTCCCAGGTTTGTTAGTCGTGGTCCCCACCGCGCAAAGCGGACGCCGGTTGCGCGAGGCGCTGGCGGAGCAAGCGGGCGCCTTGCTATCGCCGAAAGTCGTCACTCCGGGATCGTTTCTACAATCCCGCGACGACGAGACGGCGGCGGACTGGATGGAGCGCGTCGCATGGACGGAGGTCATGGAAAACGTCACGGACTGGGCGGAATACGAGGCGCTCTTTCCCGCGCCGCCGGGGGAGGGCGGGAATTGGGCGGGCGGACTCGCTCAGGAAATGGTCGCACTTCGCCGCTCGCTTCAGGAAAACGGGCTGTCGCTTTCCATCGCTGCTCGAAAGCTGCACGACACGGTGGAGGGCGGGCGCTGGGAGGCGCTGGGAAGGCTGGAGGATCTCGTCGAGAGGAAGCTGCAGTCATGGGGGCTAACAAGCCGCAGCCGGTTGCTGGCCGCGGGTTTGCAAATTCCTGTCGGGATTTCGAGGATCGTGCTGGCGGGAGTTGCGGAAATGCCGCCGCTGGTAGAGCGCGCATGGCTGGCATGGGAAGGGCGGGTGACGGCGTTGATCGGTGCGCCGGAGAGCGAGGCGGGCGATTTCTCCGCCATCGGACGCCCTCTAACATCGTGGTCCCGGCGCGCGCTGCCATGGCCGGACGGTTCGATCCAAGTGGTGGCCGACCCACGGCAACAGGCGGTCGAGGCGCTGCGGCTCATCGGGGCGATGAAGACGCCGTCCAGCGAAGTCGCGCTGGGATCGGCGGACAGCGAGGTCGGCGACGAACTGGCGCGGGCCTTCACGCGGGAAGGTTGGCCGGCGTTTCATCCCGGCGCGGCACGGGTCACCGGAGGGCTCTCCCGCTGGTTCAAGATCTGGGGCGAATGGTTGGCCGACCCGACCCTCTCCACCATGGCGGACCTTCTATCACTTCCGGAAACGGGCGTATTGGTCGCTGGCAGGCGCGCGCAAAAGGCGAAACGTCTGGCAGAATTGCGCGACCGCTGGATGGTCGTGCGGACCGAAGACTTGCAGCGACGGATCACAGGAGAAAATTTCCGCAACGACCGGGAGAAGGAGTCTGCGGAAGAAGTTTGCAAGGCCGCCGAGAGCCTCGAAAGCTGGCGTGCCGGTTTCCTCGGCGGGAAATTCCGTGAAGCGATGGAGCGGTTGTTAGGCGCGCTGGCGCGAACCGGTCCGGCCACCGAAGAAGCATCCATCGCCATGGCGGAGTGGCTGGCCGGCGCGGCTCCCCTGATGGGGAGAGTGGATCGAAGCCCAGGTTTCTGGATCGAACTGATGCTTTCCGAACTTCCCTCCCCGGCCGTGCTGCCGCCGGAGGGACGGGTGCTCGACGTGCAGGGCTGGCTTGAATTGTTTCACGAGCCCGGCCGCCACCTCATGTTGTGCGGGATGAACGAAGGCAAAGTCCCCGCGCGCGGCGGCGGCGAGCCGTGGCTGAGCGAGGCAAGCCGGGAAAAGCTAGGCCTGATCACGGACGCGGACCGCGCGGCGCGGGACGCGTTTCTCTATCAGGCCATGGTCGAGGCGCGCCGCGACGGCGGACGGGTCGATGTGATTTGCGGGAAATCGGGCTGTGGCGGCGAGTCGTTGCTGCCATCGCGCTTGTTGTTAGCCGCGAATCGCGAAGAGCTGCCGGACCGGGTGAGAAGGCTTTTCGAAGCGGTCGATCCACCGGAGGCGGGCCTGCGCTGGCACGCGGACTGGCAATGGACCCCGCGGGTGGCGGAGCCGCCGTTGCGCCTGAACGTCACCTCGCTGGGCGACTATCTAACGTGCCCGTTCCGATACTATCTGAAACACGTGGTGAAAATGCAGGGCTCGGAAGCAGGCCGGTCCGAGTGGAACGCCCGCGATTTCGGCACGGTGGCGCATGAGGTGCTGGAGCGCTGGGGCCGCGACACCGAGGCTCGCGAGTTTGAGAAAACCGAGGCGATCCACGGCTGGCTCTCGGCCGAACTCGACCGGGTCGTTAGAGAATGGTTCGGCAAACGCGTCCCGCTGGCCGTGCGCATCCAGACCGAGGCGCTACGGCAGCGCTTCGCGTGGTTGTCACGGGTGCAGGCGGTCCACCGGGTGGAAGGCTGGGAGATCGTCGATGTGGAGCGCAAGGTCGAGCTGCCGGTCGGCGGGGCGCATATCGTCGCGATGATCGACCGCATCGACCGCCACCGGGACACCGGCAGGCTGCGGGTGCTCGATTATAAAACCGGCAAGGTCGGGGACGTGGCGAAGGCCCACCGGAAAAAACTTAGCAGTTCCGCAACAATGTTCCGGAGGACATGGATGAACTTTCTCTATTCGCAAAACTATCAACAGGAATTTAACGGCACCACCTTGCCCGATGAAACTCGGGTGCGCTGGAGCCATTGGGCGCAAAATCGTAAGAAATTGTCTGATAACACCAGATTGTCGGCACACTTACCTATGAATTGCCCGGCCTTTTACGAAGGCTTTGAAAAGGGAAAGCCTTCCGCTTTCCAGTGGCAAAACCTCCAACTCCCACTCTACGCCGCCGCCCTAGTGGATCGCGGTGAAGCTCTGCCGACGCCCTGTTATTTCAAGCTGCGATCCACCGAAGTGGAAGTGGCGGTGCTGAGATGGGAGGAATTCGAACCGGCCGATCTCGAAGCCGCGCAACATTGCGCTGCATGGGTGGCGGAGCAGATCGCTGCGAGAGTCTTCTGGCCTCCTTCGGAAAAAGTAACCTACGACGACTACGCCGTGCTCGCGGCGGGCCGGTCGCTTGAGGAAATGTTCGCAAGTGGCGGCGGCTTTTAAAAAATCGGCGAGTCCGGGAAAAACACCCGCTGAATGGCCCAACAGATCCCGGCGATCGCGACCAGCGCGGAGCCGATGGTCTGCACCTGCAGGGTCCATTTTCTCAACGGCCAGAACAGCAGGAACGCCGCGGCAAGCACGCTGATCTGGGCCAGCTCAACGCCGACGTTAAATCCTAACAACGGCCCCGTCAGTTTGTCGCGGGAGACGCCGTCCATTTTATCGCCGATCGAACTGGCGAAGCCGAGGCCATGGATAAGCCCGAAGCAAAAAATCAGGATGAGCCGTTGTTTGCCCAACTTGCGGATGAGCAGATTTTCGATTCCGACCCACGCGATGCTCAGTGCGATCAGGACTTCCACCGGATTGGCGACGCCCCATAGTTTCGAGGGAATTTGCACCACCGAGAAAACCGCGAGTCCAAGCGTGATCGAGTGGGCAAGCGTGAACAGCAGCGATTGGCCTAACAAAGGCTTCCAACGCGGGACTAGCAGGAAAAGTCCGAGGATGAAAAGAATGTGATCCCGGCCCTCCGGCAGGACGTGGTGGAAGCCCATTTGCACCCAGCCTCCGGTCAGCGGCTGCTCGACGGGTGCTGACTCTCCTGATGCGGTTTGCTTCAAAAGCATGAGGTTTCCGCCGGGCAGGGTGCTGACCACGCGCGGGTCGTCCCCTTGCTCGGTTAGAACGATGAGTTCCGTCTCCTGCTCGCCGGACCAGTGCGCGAGGAGCTCGCCTGGTCCGGGAATGGCGTCGGCGATGATGCGGGTGGAGATCAGCGCGATATCGCCCGCCTCGGGGGGCAGCTCGAAGGGTTCCTTTTGGAAATCCGGAAACTCGACCCGCCACTTCACCTCCGTGTCGGCGAAGGTGAGGCGAATGAGTTTCCGCAGGGTCGCCTCGGTTTCCATGCGGATCCGCGCCATCTCATCGGGCGGGAATTTCATCGCCGCCTCCCGGCTCAGCGGTAAGCCGCCCGGGACATTGCGGGTCTCGGGAAGCATGTAGGCGATGTCCATTTCCCCGTCTAACCGCCACTGGTCGTCCGTCATTAAAAACTCCAATTCCACGGACGCGACCTGATGGGCGTGCGCCTGCGACAGGGAAACGAGGGCGATCAAAAGGCAGGTGAAAAAGCGAGTGAAGTGCATGTGCAGGGGAACGACGGCTACGCTTAAGGGGAAGCCGCGATCTTGGCCACCAATAAGCTCCGGCGCTTGATTCTACGGGGTTTCAGGGCGGGGAAATTCCGGGAACTCGCCCCTTTACAAGGTCGGAAGTGCCACCCATAGTCCCGCGCCCATGACTTTTGCCGCAATCAATTGGCTCTCAATTAGCATCAATCTCACCCTGGTGATCTTCGTGATCGTGTGTCTGCTGATGACCTTGCTCATCCTGATGCAACGGCCGAAACAGGAAGGCCTGGGCGCAGCGTTCGGCGGCGGCGTGACCGATCAGGTTTTCGGGGCGCGCACGACCAATGTCCTGCAAAAAGGCACCGTCTATCTCGGGTCGATGTTCTTCATCCTGAGCTTGGCGCTGGCGGTGATGATCGGCCAAAACAACAAGTCCATTTCCATGGTGACTCCTGCTGACACCGCCCCGAAGATCGAACCTGCGAAGGTCGAACCTCCTGCCGTTGAGGTGCTTCCCAAGTCGCTTAGCGAGGAGCTGCCCCAGCCTGAGCCGGTCCCGACCGAGCCACTGGCGCCGGCGAACGTCCCTGCGGATGCTCCCCAAAATATCGCTCCCGCGCCGGAACCCGCGCCCGTCCCGCCTGCGGAAATCGCTCCCCCTCTAACGCCCGCTCCGGTGGAAACGCCGCAAGAGCCTTGACGCTCTCATCGAGTGAACGAAACGAATCCGGAAATATCCGAAGCTCCGGTGTGGGCGCGGGAGGATGCGTTTCCTGAAGCTCCGCCCGCTTGGGGCTGGATGGAGGCGAAGGGCAAGGCCCACGCCTGTGATTCCCTTGAATGCCTAACCGCCGCCATTCGGGATGACCGGGACGGGGACGTCACGCTGGTGTGGACGCCCGGCCACCCGCGGATGATCGTGCCGGAAGAGTTAGGCGCCATGGGCGACGCCTTGCGGACGGCGCGCGCGCGCTGGATCCGGGACGACCTGGAGGATGCGGCCTATAAAATACGCTGGTTTGGCGCGGCGTTGGCCGGCTTCAGCGCTTGGGCATTTTACTCCGGCTACGTTTGGGCGGGTCAGTTGGCGGAAAAATCCGGCACGACGATCGATGGCATCCAGCGTCTGAAATTTTCCGCGCGCGCGATGTTAGAGTCCACGCAGTCCGGGCTGGCGTTGCTGATGTTCGTGATTTTCGCCTTCATCCCGTGGTATCAGGCGCGCAAGCGCCAGCGGGAACAGGGTTGGTGGACGCAGGCCGGATTCGCCGAGGCGGCACCGACGATCCGCTTCGAAACCTGGCTGGAACGACAACGCGCTCCCCTAACCAAATTTCTGCTGGCGCTGATCGCGATGGTCGCGCTGGCCCAGATCCTCATCCATGTTAGAACCGCCGGCTGGGGTTCGCTGATGGCGCTTTTCCACAACTGGGATGGCACGGCCGAAGCGGGACTGATGAAGGACCGCTACTTCCGCGGCGAATGGTGGCGGCTCTACACCGCGCCATTTCTTCATGGCAACGTGGTCCATTTCCTGATGAATGCGGCCGCCCTTGCCTACCTCGGAAAACGGTTGGAAGTGTTCGCCCGCTGGCCGCACCTGCCGCTGGTATTTCTGTTTGCGGCGATCGTCGGCGGCGAGGCTTCGGCCAGGTTCATCGCGGCTCCCTCGGTGGGTGCCTCCGGCGGGTTGATGGGCTGGCTCGGATTTCTAATGGTCTTCGAAACCCTTCATAAACCTCTGGTCCCCCGCCGAGCACGGCGTCGTCTCGCTGCGGGCGTGGCGCTCACCGCCTTGATCGGAATCGTGGGATATCGCTACGTCGATAACGCGGCCCACGCCGGCGGGTTGCTCGCCGGGATGCTCTACGGGATCATCGTTTTCCCCGCTTCCAAGTCGCCGAGCCGGCCGCGCTCGACCGTAGTTGACCGGATCGGCGGGAGCGTGGCGCTGGCGGTTCTGGTGGCGGCGGCGCTGTTCGCTGTGGCGGCGGTTTTCAACCGCCACGCCTAGCTTCAAGATTGAGGCCTAGCGGTTGGAAACCGCCGCCACAAGGCATTAAACCTTGCCGACAGACTCCTTTTTCCCGCTGGCGATCGAGCGGTAAATCGCCTCGATTACCAACAAATCCCGCAGCCCTTCCGCGCCGGAGGGTTCGAAGGGTTTCCCTGCTAGAACCGCCGCCGAGAAGGCGTCCATTTCCACCGCGAAATGATCGGTCGCAGGAAATGAGAGCGGAATTTTCGGATCGGAGGTCCAACCGGCGAGTCCGCCATAGCCGTAACAAGGCTTCATCCCGAAACGGCCCGTCGTGCCGTATGCGGTGAAGTCCTCGCGGCCGTTGAACTTGTAGGTCGTCAGGCAGTTCGCGGTTACGCCCGAAGCAAATTTCATCGTCCAGGCGACGGTTTCATCGACCTCCGCAAATTTGACGGGATCGGTTTTGGTTTCGAGAGCGGTGACTTCCACCGGTTCCTCGCCCGCCAAATACCGGCAGGCTTGAAGAGCGTAAATTCCGACGTCCATCATCGCGCCACCACCGGCGAGACTCTTGCGCAGACGCCATTGTGTCGGGTCGCCGATGGCAAAGCCGAACCCTGCGTCCACATGCTGGAGCGGCCCGAAAACCTTCTCCCGGGCGAACCGCATGGCCTCCACGTGGTGCGGCTCGAACTGGCAGCGGTAGGCGATCCCTAACTGGACCTTCGCGGCCTCGCAGGCGGCAATCATTTTCCGGCAATCCTCCGCGCTGTTAGCCATCGGCTTCTCGCAGAAAACATGCTTGCCCGCCTTGGCGGCGCGGAGCGTGAACTCAAGGTGCATGCTGTTTGGCAGGACGATGTAAACGACATCGATAGATGGATCGTCGATGATCTTGTCGAAGGTCTCGTAGGAATAGACCTTGTCGGCGGCGAGGCCGTATTTCTCACGCCACTGGACGCCCTTCGCCGGTGTCCCGGTGACCACGGCGGCGAGTTGGGAATGCTGACATTTCGCGAAAGCCGGGGCGATCTGGTTGGTGCTCAGCGAGCCGAGCCCGACCAGCGCCCAGCCGAGCTTTTTCCCGGATGGGGGCGGTCCCTGCGCGCGGGCGGACAGGGTTGCGAGCGAGGCTCCGATGGCGGTCTTAAGAAAGGGTCGGCGGGTCACGTGCATGGCGGTTGTTAGGATTCTATCCGGGGATGGGGGAAATCTGAAAAATCCAGCGGCGTCCCGCAAGCATCGTTTCCCGGAGAAGCTCGGTGACCTGCTTTGCGGTTGGCATCCCGCAATGGCCCGTCAATAATTAGGCGTTAAGCCCATTTCAAAATGTTCCGAACCACCCTCGCCTCGCTTGTCCTCACCGCTTCACTGCCCGCCGCCACTGAGGTCTTCGAGACTTTCGAGGGCGATGGCTTCAGCGGGTGGCAGGTCGAGGGCGCTGCGTTCGGTCTGGCCCCCGTCGCGGGAAAAACGGACGCCGCGGCGAAACCCTTCACCGCTTATTCCGGTGACAGTCTGACCGCGTCCACGCATGGCGGGGATGCGGCGAAAGGCACCCTAACATCCCCGGAATTCACCATCAGGGAGACCTACATCGCTTTTCTAATCGCTGGTGGAAACGCGCCGGGAAAAACGGCCGCCCAGTTGACGATCGACGGCAAAGTCGTCCGCGAGGCGGTGGGAAAACGCGGACTCCGGCTTGAGGCGGCGCTGTGGGATGTGAGTGAGTTTGCGGGTCGGCGGGCGAGGATCCGCCTGCTGGACGACGAGTCCGGCGAGTGGGGATTCATTGGCGTGGACCAGATCGTTTTCTCGGCCGTTCCTAATCCGAAATTCCCCCCGACGACGCGGGAGGGCAAGGCGTTCGTCGAAGGCCTGGTGCCCACGAGTGTCGTCGCCGGCGTCAACATCCCCGCCGACAGCGCCCTCAAGGTTGAAGCCACCCACAAGGATCATCGGGTCACCTCTCCCACCGCGATCACCTTCGACGACCAAGGCCGCATCTACGTCGCCGAGACCCATCGCTTCCGCGCCGGCGTCGAGGATGACCGGGACCGCCTCTACTGGTATCTCGACGATCTCGCCGCGAAGAAAACCAGCGACCGTCGGGCGCTTCATGAAAAGTGGAAGGACAAGCTCCCGCTCGAAAAAGTCACCGAGAAATCCGAAGTCATCCGCCGCCTGACGGATACGGACGGCGATGGAAAACTCGACGAGTCCAAGGTGTTCGCCGATGGTTTCAACGACGTGTTAGACGGCACTGCGGCGGGCGTGTTTTATTACGAAGGCAGCCTGTATTTCGCCTGCATTCCGAAAATTCTCATGCTGCGCGACTCGAACGGCGACGGCTCGGCCGACGAGCGCAAGGTCGTGGCGGAAGGATTCGGCGTGCGCGTTTCGCTTTCCGGCCACGATTTGAATGGCTTCACCCTCGGGCCGGACGGCCGGATTTACGGCACCGTCGGCGACCGCGGGTTGAGCGTTATTACCAAAGAGGGCGTCGCCTACGACTACCCGAATGAAGGCGCGGCGTTCCGCTTCGAACCGGACGGCAGCGGGTTCGAAATTTTCCACACCGGCCTGCGCAATCCGAAGGAAATCGCCTTTGACGCCTTGGGAAACGCGTTCTCCGTCGATAACAATTCCGATCAGGGCGATGCTTCGCGCGTCGTCTATCTGGTCGAGGACGGCGACTCGGGCTGGCAGATGGAACACCAGGCGATGCATTTGTTCCACCGGCAGATCGGCCTGGAAAACCGTCCGCCTAACCGTTGGATGGATGAAAAAATGTGGGAATTGGAAAACTCCTCGCAGCCCGCCTTCATGCTGCCACCCAGCGCCCATCTCACGTCCGGCCCATCCGGCCTAACCGCCCATCCCGGCGTCGGCTTCCTGGAAAGCGAGGCCGGCCGTTTTCTCGTCTGCGACTATCGCGGCGGCGCGGCGACTTCGGGCATCTGGTCGTTTGAGATGAAACCTAACGGCGCGGGCATGGTGATGACCGACTCCCGCCAGTTCGCCTGGGGCATCGCCGCCACCGATGTCGAATATTCCTGGGACGGACAGATTTTTATCAGCGACTTCATCACCGGTTGGGCGTCCCACCAGGACGGCCGCCTGTTTTCCCTCGGGGCCGGGGATAAAACCTGGCACGCCGCCGATGCCGCCAGCAGCGCCCAGATCATGAAGGAAGGCTTCGAGCACCGCAGTTCCGCCGAACTCGCCAACCTCCTCAAACACCTCGACGCCCGCATCCGCCTGCGCGCCCAACTCGCCCTCACCCGCAAGCAGGATGCCTTCACCCGCTTTTCCGCCGCCGCAGAATCGTCGAATTTCATGGTCCGCATCCACGGCATTTGGGGCCTCGGCATTCTGTCCCGGCGCGGTCCGTCGCCGCTGCCGTTCGTGGAATTCGGCAGCATTCCGATCGCGAAAGCTGCCACCGAGGCGGAAACCAAACTCGTTTCCTTGCTCAAGGACAAAGACCCTGAAATCCGCGCCCAGGCCCTCCGGGCTCTCGGGGATGTGAAGACTGGCACCGTCCCGATCCCGCTCGGCCCCCTGCTGGCCGACGCCTCACTGCGCGTCCGCTTCTACGCCGCACTGCTCGCCGGCAAGCACAAGATGATCGGCTACTACGGCCCGATCTGCGACATGCTCCAGGAAAACGACAACCGCGACGTCTATCTGCGCCACGCCGGAATCTACGCGCTCCAGCACATGGCGCCGAATCCCGCGATCCTCAGCGCGCTTGTTAGGCACGAGTCGTCCGCCGTGCGCCTGGCCGCCGTCGTCGGGCTGCGCCGCATGAAGAGTCCGGCCATTGCCTCTTTCATCAACGATCCCGATCCGAAAGTCGCCGATGAGGCGATCCGCGCGATCTGCGACAACGACCTCGCCGCGCAACGTCCCGCAGTGGCCCCGCTGCTAGACAAACTGCCCGCTCGCGCCTGGACGCCGTTCATGCTGCGCCGCCTGGTGCATAACAGCTTCCGCCTCGGCACTCAAGAGGACGCCGCGCGCGTTCTCAAACTAGCCGCCAACCCGGAGATTCCCGAAATCGTCCGCCAGGAGGCATTCCGGCTGCTCACCCTCTGGACCGAGCCGTTCCCCGTGGACCAGCTCACCGGACACTGGCGGCCTTTGGAAAAACGCGACCCCGAAACGGTCCGACCCGCGCTTGCCGCCGCGCTGCCCGCGCTCCTCAAGCAGCAGGGCTTTGTTCTAACTGACGCCTTGGAACTGGTCGGCCGCTACGATTTGCAAATCCCCGGCCTCGATGACAACGCCCTCCGCACGATCATCAAGGATGCCGCACTGCCAGCCGAAGCTCGCGCCATCGCGCTTGAATTGCTCATCGCGCACAAACCGAGCAACCTCGAGAGCTTCCTCGGAGAAATCATCGATGACCCATCCGATGAGGTCGCCCTAACCGCTCTCCGCGCCGTTGCCAAGCGCTCCCCTGAGGCTGCCCTTCCCGCGCTCGAAGCTGCCGTCAAATCGACCAACGCCCCCCGTGCCCAGAAGGCCTGGGAAATTCTTGCAACCCTGCCGGGCGAACCCGTGGATGCCGTGATGATCCGGGAACTCGACAAACTGCGCACCTCCGGCGGCATTTCCCCAAGCGCCATCGAACTCACCGCCGCCGCCGCCAACCGAAACAGCCCCGAGGTCAAATCCGCCCTCGCCGCATTGGAAAAATCGGTTGCGGAAAGCACGGATCCGCTCGCTAGATGGGCCAGCGCGCTAGAAGGCGGCGACCCGACCGCGGGCGCAGCGCTCTATGCCTCGCACCCTGTCGGCGAGTGCAAGCGCTGCCACCGCGCCGAGGGCGGCCACTCAGTCGGTGGCGAGACCGCGCCGAATCTGGCAGGCATCGCAAAGCGCCACCCGGACCGCCGGTATTTGCTCGAATCGCTGATCCATCCCGGTGCCGTCATCGCCCCCGGCTTCGGCACCGTGCTCATCAGTTTCAAAAATGGCTCTACTCTAACTGGCAACCTGGTCGCCGAAACTCCCGACCATCTCGACATCGACGCCGTCGGGAAATCCCTGCGCGTCAGCCGCGGCGACATTGCCAGCGTCACCCCGCCCGCCTCGCCCATGCCGCCCATGGGCGGTCCGCTCAATCCGGGCGAACTTCGCGACCTCGTCGCCTGGCTCGCCAGCCTCGACCAGGGTGGCGAAATCCCACCACCTGCCGTCCCGACAACGTTCGACCCGGCCGCCGCCGAAACGGGAACTCCTAACATCGAATCCGACCTGCTCAAAATCGGTCGGCAGCAATACATCGTCTGCGCCGCGTGCCACGGCCAGCAAGGAGAAGGAACCGCCGCCGGGCCTCCCCTCGCCGGATCCGAGTGGGTCAATGGCTCCGCCGAAACTCTCATCCGCATCCAGCTCCGCGGACTCCAAGGCCCGCTCAAGGTCAAGGGAGTCGATTACAATTTCCCAGCCGGGATGGCCCCGCTTGCCTATCAGACCGACGACCAGATCGCCGCCGTTCTTTCCTATGTCCGCGCATCCTTTGGGAACTCCTCCCCGCCTCTAACCGCCGCCGATGTCGCCGCGCTCCGCAGCGAAGTCGGGAAGCCGCCTCTAACCGCCGCCGACCTCGCTCCAGCAATGGCAACCACGTCCGCGCCCGTTAGTGGGAAATACGACAGCCTCTCTCCGGACTCTTCAAGGTTTAAGTGGCTCGCGATCGCTCTGGTCATCGCACTTCTGGCAGTTTTCCGAATGATTTTCAGGACGTTACGAAGGTAGTCCACCATCCCGGAACCACCACTCGGGGAATTCATTTGCCCCTCCCCTTCCCGCCCGTAAGCTCCGTGCCAAGTCCATGATCCGCCTGCTCTTTTCCTCGTTCCTGCTCGCGTTCCCGCTTCTCGCGCAGACCCCGTCGCTGCCCTCGGACGTTTACAAGTCCGTGGTGCGCATCGAGGTCGCCACCCAGGTTCCCGACTATCAGACGCCGTGGAATTCTGGACGTTTCGGGGGCGGCATCGGCACCGGATTTCTCATCGGAAAAAACAAAATCCTCACCAACGCGCACGTCGTTTCCAACGGCCGCCGCGTTTTGATCACCGTCTATGGCAGTCCGAAAAAGTACGCCGCCAAGGTCGAGTTCATCGCCCATGATTGCGATCTGGCCCTGCTCTCGGTGGAGGATTTCAAGGACTTCGAAGCGTTCCCCACCTTTGAGCTGGGAAATGTCCCGAGCCTTGAATCCCAGGTCCGCGTCATCGGCTATCCGGTCGGCGGTGAGCGTCTATCAGTGACTCGGGGCGTCGTTTCCCGCATCGACTTCCAGCCTTACTCGCATTCCCGCGCGGACTCGCATCTGATCGTCCAGATCGATGCCGCGATCAACCCCGGCAATTCCGGCGGACCCTGCGTCCAGGACGGCAAGGTCGTGGGCGTCGCGTTCCAAGGCCTCCGCCAGGCGGACAACACCGGCTACATCATTCCCACGCCCGTCATCCGGCGCTTCCTCAAGGACATCGAGGACGGGACTTATGACAACTATGCCGATCTCGGCGTCAGCGATTTCCCGCTCCACAACCCGGCGATGCGCAAGGCGCTCGGACTGCCCGGCGACGGCAACGGCGTCCTCATCAGCAACGTGGTTCCCACCAGCTCCAGCCACGGAATCCTGCGGCCCGGCGACATCCTCATTTCGCTCGATGGCAAGCCCGTGGACAGCGCCGGCATGATCGCCATCGATGGCGAGGACGTGAACCTCAACGAAATCGTCGAGCGCAAATACACTGGTGACAAGGTTGCCGTCCGCTTCCTCCGGGACGGCGCGATCAACGACGTGGACATCATTCTCAAGCCTCTCAACTGGGCGCGGATGTATGCCGTCCAGTACGAGAAAAAGCCGCGCTACGTCGTTTTCGCGGGCCTCGTTTTTCAACCGTTAGACACTAACCTGTTCGCCGCCTCCAAGTTCGACGATGTCACGTTGCGCCGCCTCTACACCGACTACGTTCCCAAAGGATTGTTCGAAAAGCACAAGGACATCGTCGTTCTAACACGCGTGGAGAGCGACCCGGTCACCAGCCAGCTCGCCGCTTTCACCGGCTTCGCCGTGAACAAAATCAACGGCGTGGAAGTCCGCGACCTCAACCAGGCCCACGAGCTGCTTCATCCCAAGGAAGTCCCCGAATTCTTCGTGATCGAACTCTTCGACGCCGAGCGACCGGTCATCATCCCGTCCGCCATGGTGGAAGGAGCCAACAAGCGGATGCAGGAAAACGGCATCACCCAACTGCAAAACCTCGCGGACTAACATGCCCCGCGCTGGCATCGCCCTAGGATCGAATCTCGGCGACCGCCTCGCCAACCTCCAAGCCGCCCGCGACTGTCTGCGGGAAATTGCCACGCCCGGCGAGCCGTTTCTGGAAGCGGCAAACTATCGGACCAGGCCCCTGTCATGCCCGCCGAACTCACCGGATTTCTACAACTCCGTCGTCGAGATCGCATTCGAGGGAAGTGCGTTCGAGCTGCTGGATCTGACGCAATCTATCGAAAAAAAGTTAGGCCGCACCGGCGCTTCTGAGCGCAACGCCCCCAGAATGATCGATGTGGACCTGCTTTATTTCGGAGATCAGTTCATCGATAGCGAGGCCCTGGTCCTTCCTCACCCGCGGATCGGCGAGCGGCGCTTCGTGCTCCAGCCGCTGGCCGAGATCCGCCCGGACCTGACTCTTCCCGGTCACAGCCAATCCATCTCCGCCTTGCGAGACTCACCCCTTACGCCGCCAAGTGGCTGTCTGCGGTTAAAAAATCTGTAATCCGCGCTTCGGTGGACGATGTAAGGCGGTCTTATTCCTTGAGTGCCGGACGATTTCAGCATTCGTTCCCGCCGTGCCGACTGTCCAGCTCAAGTATCAAACGTTCCACCCATCGATCTGGCCGAAGATGATCGGGGAAGTCTCCCGCGATGCGACGCCAGGGTCGTTCGTCCTCGTGTTAGGGAAGGAAGGCACGCCCTTCGGCTGGGGCTTGTGGAATCCTAAATCGAGGATGCCGCTGCGGGTGGTGAGTCATTCGCCGGAGGAGTTAGAGGACGGGCCGTTCTTTGAAAATGCGATCCGCCGTGCGGCGAAGCTGCGGCGCGAGGTGCTGAAACTGGACGCGCAAACCGACAGCTACCGGGCCATCCACGGCGACGCGGATTTCATGCCGGGCATCGTGGCGGACAAGTTCGCGGATGTGCTCTCGGTGGAAATCACCAATCTAGCAGCGTGGCAGCGCCTGCCGAAATGGCTGCCGCTGCTCCACGAATGCTTCGACACGAAGCGTGTGGTCGTCGGCGTGGATGAAGATTTGGCGCGGATCGAGAACATCCCGCGCCGCGGCGGGGTGGAGTCGGATAACGTGCGTTCGGTGAAAATCCGCGAGCACGGTGTGCGCTACGAGGTGGATTTTTCCGAAGGCCATAAGACGGGATTCTTCTGCGACCAGCGCGACAGCCGGAAGAAATTCGGCGCTCTGGCAGACGGACGGACCGTACTCGACCTCTGCTGTTATACCGGCGGCTTCGGGATCTCCGCAGCCTTGGCAGGAGCCGGGGACGTCACCGGTGTGGACCTCGACGAGACGGCGATCGCGATGGCCAAGCGCAATGCGAATTTAAACAACGTGAAGGTGAAATTCACCCACGCCGATGCGTTCACCTGGGCCCGGACGATGATCGAGAACGGCCGCACTTGGGACCTCGTCATCGCCGATCCTCCGAAGTTCATCCACGGCCGCGAGGATGAGATCGGCACCGCGAAATACGCGGATTTGAACAAGCTCGCGCTGCAACTCGTCGCGCCGGAAGGGCTCTTCGTGACGTGCTCGTGCTCGGGAATGTTAGGCGCGGGCGAGTTTGAGCAGATCGTGATCACCTCCGCCCATCGCCGGAACAAGCGATTGCAAACCTTCGACCGCACAGGGGCAGGGCCAGATCATCCGACGCTGTCTAACTACCCGGAATCCCGCTACCTCAAGGTGCTGTGGTCGCGGGTGATTTGAGGCGGCAAATTTCATTCCGCCCACCGATCCGCCCGATCCTTCCAATAGCCCGGGCGGCGATGCTGGTGCATGATGGCGATCACTTGAATTTCGTCGCCGCGCATCCGAAAAATCACTGAGTAGCTAAACTTGCCCACCTTGATCCTGCGGAATTCCCCATCAAAGCAACGGTAAATCAACGGGTTACTTTTGATCCTTTGGAATGATGCCTCCAGAGCATCGGCGAAAATCTCTCCTTGGAGAAAATCATTTTCGCCAATCCAAGTCCGGGCTTCGATACCTTCGAAGGATGCCTCGGGGTGTAACCGCAAACGCATCATCAGATCGCCCGGAGTTTGCGCAGAAAATCCTCTTCCGTGATGAGCTGGACCTTGCCTTCGTCAATTTCACTCACACGCCGGTTAATCTCTTCCCGCCACTCCGCACTCACCTCGATCTCCTCATCAGGCTCCAGCGCGCGCATCAACTCATCGCGCTCCTCATCGCTGAGCGCTTCCACTTCATGAATGATGCGTTCGACTTTTGCGGAAATTGCCATGGGTGGAAGATAGCGAATCCGCCTGCTGATGCCAGCCCGTTTCTCAATCCCCGATCTTGATCGACTTGGGATCCCAGTGGATTCGCGGGAATTCCATGTTCAGTTTCGTGAGCGTATCGAGCATGATCCTCGCGACGCAGAGATTGCGATACCACTTGCGGTCGGCGGGCACCACGTACCACGGCGCGAACTCGGTCGATGTCTTCCCGATAACATCTTCATAGGCGGTCATAAAATCGGCCCACAACGCCCGGTCCACCAGGTCATCGGGATTAATTTTCCAATGCTTCGCCGGATTCTCTAACCGGGATTCCAAACGCCGCTTCTGCTCGTCCTTGGAAATGTGCAGGAAGATTTTCACGATCGTCGTGCCCTCTTCCGCCAGCATCCGCTCGAACTCGATGACATGCCGCTGGCGGCGTTTCCATACCTCATCGGGAAAAATCTTCTTCACCCGCACGGCGATGATGTCCTCGTAGTGGCTGCGGTTGAAAATCACCAGTTGGCCCCGCGTGGGCACCTTGGAATGCACCCGCCACAGGAAATCATGCGCCAGCTCCTCCTCGGTGGGTTTTTTAAAGGACCGGACGTGAATCCCCTGCGGATCGATCCTCGAGAAAACGTGCTTGATGCATCCGTCCTTGCCGCCGGTGTCCATGGCCTGCATCACCACCAGGATGCGGTGCTTGTTCTGCGCGTAGAGTTTTTTCTGAAGGACTTGGAGCTGGGTCTGCAAGTCGTCGAACTGCGGGTCGAAATCGTCCTTTCCGCCACCCTGGAACAACGCCTTTTCGTCGCTATCGATTTTGGCCAGGTCCACGGTGGTGCCAGGCTTCACCCAATATCGTTCCAATGCTCCACTGACCGGCATGGGCGTCTTATCGCGGGCGGCAGTGCGCATGACAAGCCCCGTCTCTCGCGCCTTGGGCCTGTCACCAATTGGGGATTGAACCTCCGGCGATTGCGCGTTGTCCTTGCGCGATGCCGAACGCCAGCAAGCCCGCGAAAAAACCATTGGTTGCCGAAAAACTTTTCACCGCCCTGCACATCGGCGCAAGTTCGGTCTCCATGATGGTCGCGGAGCGGGAGGAGGACGGATCGATCACTCCGGTCGATTTCCTCGAACAACCCGCACCGGTCGCCCGCGATATTTTCCGCAATGGCGTCGTCAGCGCCTCCACCACCGAACGGGTGGTCTCGATCATCAAGGCCTATCAGAAATCGCTGGCCGAGCTCGGGCTCGATCCCCACGCCGTCACCCGCGCGGTGGCGACTAACATCCTCAGCGAGGCCGCCAATCACGAGACCGTCATGAACCGCATCCGCATCGCCTGCGGCTTGCGGATCGGCACCATCGACGACGGAGAAATGACCCGGCTCATCTATCTGAAAACGCGGCGCCGCCTGCTGAACCTTCCCGCCATGCGCAAGGACACGACGCTGGTCCTCCACGTCGGCCCCGGAAACACGCGGGCGCTGTTATTTCAAAACGGCCTCATCACCCGCTACACCAGCTACCGCATGGGCACCCACCGCACTCGCGAAGCCGTGGATGGCTCCCACGCGGAAGGAGCCGCCATGCTGCGGGTCATCCGCGAGCATGCTTACGGGAATCTCGCGCAGATCCGTTTCGACTTCTCGGATGTCACGGTCGATGGCTTGGTGGTCATCGGCTACGAAATCCAATCGGTCGCCAAGCCGCTTACCAAATCCAGCCAGTCCTGCTCGATCAAAGCCTTGCGTCAGTTCACCGCCGACGCCGCCCACCTCAGCGACGTGGAACTGGTGAAACGTTTCCAACTCGATTACCAAACTGCGGAGGCGCTCATTCCCGCTTTGGAAATCAACCTCGCCGTCGCGGAAACGCTCAAACTGACGAAGGTCCACATCCCTATCAGCGAATACGAGCAGGGGCTGCTGCATGACCTGCTGGTCTCTCAGGAACTCACCGGTGCCTTCGCCGAGGAAGTCATCCGCTCCGCCCGAATTCTGGCGGAACGCTATCAGTCCGACCCCAGCCACGGCGAACACGTCGGAAATCTGTGCGGCCGGTTCTTCCAGTCGCTAACCGATCTCCATCAGCTCACTCCGCACGACGCGCTGCTGCTCCAGGTGGCTGCCATTCTCCACGAGGTCGGCACTTACGTCAGCCCCCGCGCCCACCACAAGCATTCGGAATATTTGATCCTGAACTCCGAAGTCTTCGGATTGGACCGGTTGGACGTCACCATCGTCGCGCTCGTCGCCCGCTATCACCGGCATTCCGGCCCGCGCCTTGAGCATCCCAGCTACGCGGCTCTGAGCACCGATGACCGCATCCGCGTCTGCAAGCTCGCGGCGCTGCTCCGTGTCGCCGACGCCCTGGAACGCACCCACGCGCAACGCGTCGGCCAGCTCGAAATCCGCCGCGAGTCCGGCAAGCTCCGCATCCGTCTGCCCGGCCTCGCCGATGCTGCCGTCGAGCGCCTCGCCATGGCCACCAAGGCCGACCTCTTCGAACAGGTCTTCGGCCTCGGCGTCGTCATCGACGAAGACAACTAACTCTTCCCTCACCGCTCAAATTTCGTAGCTCATCGATCATAGATCACAGATCAACATGTCCGCCCCTTATCTTAACCGCGAGCTCTCTTGGCTCGAGTTCAACCAGCGCGTGCTTAATGAAGCCCTGCGCGAAGACCTTCCCTTGTTAGAGCGGGTGAAGTTCCTCGCCATCACCGCGTCCAACCTCGACGAATTTTTCCAGGTCCGCATGGGCGGTCTTATGCTGATGCGCCGCAGCGGACGCAAGACGCCGGATGCGTCCGGCTACTCTCCCGCGCGGAACCTGATCGCGCTGCGTCAGCGAATCCTGAAGATGTGCGCCGATCAATATGACCTGCTCACCCGCACGATCGTCCCCGCGCTTGAGAAAGCCGGCATCCATCCGCTTCAGCCCCGCCAACTTTCCGTCGTGCAAACCGCGCAGGTCGCCGCTGCGTTTGAAGATTCGATTTTCCCGCTGCTCACCCCGCTCGCGATCGCTCCCGATGGCGCGCCCCCCGTCGTTCCCGCGCTGCAGATCACCGTCGCCTGCCGTCTGCTAGATCTTGAAACGCAGACCATCCGCCATGCGCTCATTCCCATCCCGGAAGCCCTCGGCCGCCGCGTCAATCTCACCGTGGAGGGGGGCGGCCATGCCTTCGTGCTCATTGAGGATCTTGTCGCCACCCACGCCGGACAGCTTTTCCCCGGGGAAATCGTCACTGCCACCACGGCGTTCCGCGTCACCCGCAATGGCGACATCGCCGTCCAAGAAGAAGATGCCATCGACCTCGCCGGCGAGATGGAAGACGTTCTAACCGCCCGCCGCTTTGCCGATACCGTCCGGCTCGAGTTGCGCTCGGATGCCCCGCGCGATCTCGTCCGCGTGATCAAACAGGTCACCGCCGCGACGCCGGAGGAAGTTTACCGGGTCGATGGCCCGCCCGGACTGGCGTCATTCATGGAACTCGCGTTTCTCTCCGGTTTCGATCACCTCCGCGATCCCGATTGGCCGGCGCAAAACTCCCCCGCCATCGCCCCCGGCGCTTCGATGTTCGAAACCATCGCCTCGAACGACGTCCTGCTGTTTCATCCCTACGAATCCTTCGAACCCGTGCTGCGCCTCATCGAGGAAGCCGCCGAGGACCCGGAGGTCATCGCCATCAAACAGGTCCTTTATCGAACTGCCAGAAAATCCCGGATCATCGACGCGCTGATCAAAGCCGCGGAAAACGGCAAGCACGTCACCGCCCTCGTCGAGCTCAAGGCCCGCTTCGACGAGGCCCGCAACCTCGACCGCGCCGACGAACTCCAGCGCGCCGGTGCCCAGATCGTCTATGGCGTCAAGGGCCTCAAGACCCATGCGAAAATCTGCCTGATTGTCCGGCGCGAGTCCGGCCACTTGCGCCGCTACGTCCACCTCGGCACCGGCAACTACAACGAGACCACCTCCAAGCTCTATACCGATCTCTCCTATCTAACGTGCAAGCCCGAGTATGGAAATGACGCCTCGCTGTTCTTCAACGCCGTGACCGGCCGCTCGAAGCTTCTGCGTTTCCAGCGCCTCGTTCCCGCCCCCACCGCGATGAAGCCGACTTTGTTAGATCTTATCGCCAGTGAAGCCGAGCGCGCGAAACAAGGGCTGCCAGCCCGCATCGTCGGCAAGGTCAACTCGTTGCAGGATCCGGAAATCATCAACGCCCTCTACAAGGCCTCCCAGGCGGGGGTCGAGATCCGCCTCAACATCCGCGGCATTTGCTGCCTGAAACCCGGCGACCCGAAATACTCGAAGAACATCGAAGTCATCTCGGTGATCGACCGTTTCCTCGAACACGCGCGACTGTTCTATTTCCATCAGGGCGGCAATGCCGAAGTCTATATCTCCTCGGCGGACTGGATGACACGCAACCTGGAAAAACGCATCGAGCTCATGATCCCTATCGAAGAGCCAGCGCTCAAACGTCGGCTCGTTAGAATTCTGGAGGCCTTTTTCCAGGACAACACCCAAGCCTCGCGACTCATGCCGGACGGCAGTTCCCAACGTCTCGTCCGCGCCAAAGGCCAGAAGCCGTTCCGCGTGCAGGACCATTTCTATCAGCAAGCGCGCAAGGCCGCCAAAGCCCGCGAGCACGAGCGCGCCATGACCTTCGAGCCGCACGTCCCGGCGGAATAGGGGGCGGGGAGGTCTCCTCCCCGCTCTTCATAGGGAAAAGGGAGGTCTCCTCCCTTCGCATGGACGAGACGTCCATGCCCCCTATTTCACACCACTAGCCCGCTCGCTTTGCCACAGCGAAAATTCCTCATCCCGCAGCTTCGCCTTTACCGGATTTCTCCGGATATACCTCACCGCATTCGCGAAATGCTGCCCATCCCGAATCAGCGTGTCCCGATAGTTCGGCTGCCAGATCGACCCCTTCCCGATTCGCTTGGCCGAAACCGATTTCCATGCCTGAACCAGCTTCTCAATCGGGGCGATCGGCTTGAACAACAGATGCACATGATTCGGCATGATCACCCATGCATGATGCTCCACTCGCTCTCCTTGGAAGTGCATGATGATTTCCTCCAGCATTTTCCGGTGAAATTCATCCCGGAACCAACACGCGCCCGACCCCTGGTCGAACCATCGCTCCAATTTCGTCGTGAACTCCCGGTGATATTCAGCCTCCACCTCCGGAGTCCACGGCTTGGGCCAGGTATTCCGAAAAGTCTCACTCTGAACTTGCCAATGAATCACCTTCTCCCTCGGCAACGCATCGCCGAGTCGGAAAGTGACGAATTTCATTACCTCATCCTGCGACCAATGGGGAAGCTGCCCATCGTGTTTCTCTATCGGCGCGTCCGGATTGAGAAAATCCCGCGACACGATGTTAGTGAAGGAAGGGGAAGGGAGGTCTCCTCCCTTCACATGGACGAGACGTCCATGCCCCCTATTGATTCGACTTATCGAACGCCGCATCGAACGCGATCTTGCTCGTCGGGAAATCCACGCTTCTCACGAACGCCGCAGCCTCCTCCCCGCCATGCACGCGGTCCATGCGGATGTCTTCCCATTCCACCGAAAGCGGGCCGTTGTATCCCACGTCGTTAAGCGCGACAATGATATCCTCGAACTCGATGTCGCCGTGGCCGAGCGAGCGGAAGTCCCAGAACCGTCGGGCATCTCCGAAATTCGTATGGCCGCCGAAAACGCCGACAGAGCCATCACCGTGATTCCACCAGACATCCTTCATGTGGACATGGAAAATCCGAGTCCCGAGATCCCGGATGAATTTCACATAGTCCACGCCCTGATAGCCGAGGTGGGAAGGATCGTAATTGAAGCCGAAACGCTTGTGGTTTCCTACCGCCGCCAGCGCCCGTTGCGCGGACGCAATGTCGAAGGCGATCTCCGTCGGATGGACTTCGAGCGCGAAGTTCACGTCGAGCTTGTCATAGGCGTCGAGGATCGGCAGCCAGCGTTTGGCGAAGTCCTTGAAGCCTTTTTCATAATACTCCTGCGAGGTCGGCGGGAAGGCGTAGAGCGAGTGCCAGATCGAAGAACCGGTGAAGCCGTTGACGACAGCCGGGAACTCGTCCTTACCGTTGCGATCGGGCTTGGCGTTGAAAAAGGCGCGGGCGGCCTTGCCGGTGGCGATCATTTGCTTCGCCGCGCGCTTGCGGACACCTTCCGGATCACCGTCGCCCCAGACTTCCGGGGAAAGAATCGCCTGGTGGCGCTCGTCGATGAGGTCGCAGACCGCCTGACCGACGAGGTGATTGGAAACCGCAAAACAGGTAAGCCCATGGGCGGCCAATAATTCCCACTTGTCCTTCACGTAGGATTTGCTGGAAAGCGCGGCATCCACGTCGAAGTGGTCGCCCCAGCAGGCGAGTTCAAGGCCGTCGTAGCCCATTTCATAGGCCAGCGGGGCGAGTTCGGCGAGCGGAAGATCGGCCCATTGGCCGGTGAAGAGTGTGACAGGGCGTGACATGGTTTTTCGGTGGGGGTTGGCCGCCGTGGCATGGTCAAATCCGCTCGTCCTGAGTTCGACGAGTCACGATAGTCTCCTGATTTGGAGAAGTAGCCTCACAAGGGCTCGAACCTTGAATAACAGAATCAAAATCTGCGGTGTTACCATTACACTATGAGGCTTTTTGCCTGCGGCGGGCGCAAGCTAAACCGGCGCACAGCCGTTTGGCAACCGGGAAAGTAGATCAATTCGGCAGATCGCATTGCGCCAAATAAAATGCCACCGGGGAGGATAAAGGCGAAAAGTCTTTGGATGGTGGTTGCGCCACAAAGAATGACACCGGCATGCAGACACTTACCGGGATCATGAGCAGAGAAAGTCGGAA